>NZ_JBFOCO010000009.1:129579-264352 GCF_040907865.1 Aeromonas sp. s5 | reverse complement strand
TACCTGATTACCTGATTACCTGATTACCTGATTACCTGATTACCTGATTACCTGATTACCTGATTACCTGATTACCTGATTACCTGATTACCTGAGCTGTTTTATGTATGAGGTCAAGGGTATTCAAGAAACAAAAAACGTGATCTGGAATTATTTTGTTGTTGTGTTTTTGTTAATTGCTGTTAAGCGGTTGAGGTTGTCTGATTTAAAATAATCCAATCCGTGTTTGCTATATGAACGATATTTATTTTACGGCATTCATAAATGTATTGTCATGGATGTAAGCAATTGTTTTTTATGTGTTTATAAAAGAATTTATAAAAATCAAAATGTATTTGATGTGCATCATATGAGTCGTTAATTTGTTCATCAAGCAAAAGCGGAGCACGGCTTTCTGCACAGACGACAAGGATGTATGTAGTTGTGCAGTTGAGGTGTAGCGGGAACTGCTCCTTATGCGGTGAGCTGCTTTTGCTTATTTAGATAAACCATAAAGGCACAGCAAGTTATTGATGCCGCCTCTCACCGGCTTAATGAGAGAAAAGGCACCGGCATGCTGTGCAGTATATCGCGGCATCACTGAAGATCGTGACTCCAGCATGATTGGAGTGATGCAGTACAACACACGTTAATGTAGGTATAAACGAATGAAAGCTAACAAAATTCTGGTTGCTATGGGTGTTGGTTCCATGCTGCTGTGCGGCACCGCTTTTGCTGCTGGCAACACCGGTTCAGGTAAAGTCACCTTCAACGGTGAAATCATCAACGCTCCTTGCTCCGTTGCTCCTGAGTCTGTTGACCAGGTAGTTGAAATGGGTCAGATCAGCACCAAAGAGCTGGCCAACGGTGGCGAGTCCAACTCCAAGCCGTTCAGCATCAAGCTGCTGAACTGTGAAATCTCCGATACTGAAGATGCCGTCAAGGTTACCTTCAGCGGTGCCAAAGACCCGGTAGATTCCAGCCTGCTGGTTATCGGTGGTGGTGACGCCGCTGGTGCCGGTATCAAGATGACCGCCCCGGGTGGTGCCGCTATCGTACTGGGTACCCCGACTGCCGCCTTCGGCCTGGTCAACGGTGACAACGAGCTGCCCTTCAGTGCCGTGCTGAAAGGTTATGCCGATCAGACCGCTAACCCGCTGAAAGCTGGCGCTTTCACTGCAGTGACCAACTTTACTCTCTCCTACGAGTAATCGACTGCCTTAACGTGTGATCAGGGTTGTGGTGGCTGATGCCACCACAACTTCACACCTTCTGTCTCCTCACATCGAACCTTGATCATGAAAACTTCAATGATGGCAGCCATGGTGCTGCAGCTGGTGATGATGGCGGGATCAGTCCACGCCAACGAGATTTCGGATGGGCTGGCCGAGTCGGGCTGTACCCTGGATGTGCAGCGCAGCATTCCTTTGCAGGCCAGGCAACCGGGCACGTTGAAAATCAGCGGCTGTCAGGTTGAAGGAGCAGCAGAGGCATCACTGCCTTTTATTTCCATGTCCGTGCGCGGTGCCATGAGCGATGAGCTTGGCATTCTCAACAACGGCCAATATCACAAGGTATCCGGCGAGAGCTTTATTATTTCGGATATCGTCAACAGTGATCTGGAATTCAATTTGGGTCTGACCAGCAGTCAACTGTTTTTTCCTGACAGTACGACGCTGTTTGAACTCAATTATATGTAAGCAAGCCAATTGCTTAGTGTAGATACCTCATTACGTGAGACCGTTATGCAATTCCTAGAGTAAATATATGAGCGTTTCAACATCAGACTCTGTGAGAAAAAAACATTATTCCAAAATGGCTTTTATGCTGTGCGTGCCCGGCCTGATGGCGGTGGCGAATCATGCATGGGCAGAGACGGAGTTTAATATTGATGCGCTCGATCTGGACGAACGGACCAAGATCGACCTCTCCCAGTTTGCCGACGAAGGCTACATCCTGCCCGGCGACTACTACCTCGAGATCGAGGTCAACAAGAACAAGCTGCCCCTGCAGAAAATCCCCTTCTACGAGACCGACACCGGCAAGGGGAAGGGCGGGGTGGCCTGCCTGCCGCAAGAGGTGATCCCCAAGCTGGCGCTGACCGACGAGGCCATCGCCAAGATCGACAGCTGGCACGACGGTCAGTGTGCCAACCTGCTGGCGCTGGACGGTGTGGTGATCGCCAACGACATCGGCAACGGCCTGCTGCGCATCGCCGTGCCCCAGGCGTGGATGAAGTACAGCGATCCCAACTGGATTCCGCCCGAGCAGTGGGATGAGGGGATCCCGGGGATGATGCTGGACTACAACATCAACGCCCAGATCAACGAGGGCGATGGCTACTCCAACCGCAACATCAGCAGCTACGGCACCCTGGGGTTCAACTACGGTGCCTGGCGCCTGCGCGGCGACTATCAGGCCAATGCCTACTGGGGCGACAACGATCGGACCACTTCCGAACTGAACCGCATCTATGCCTATCGTCCGCTGCCGAACATGGCCGCCAAGCTGACGGTGGGCGAGCAGCAGCTCAACTCCCAGCTGATCGATGGCTTCCGCTATACCGGCGTCAACCTGGCCAATGACGAGCGCATGCTGCCGCCGAGCCTGCAGGGCTATGCGCCGGAAGTGAGCGGCATCGCCAAGACCAATGCCAAGGTGACCATCTCCCAGTCCGGTCGCATCCTCTATGAGACCAACGTACCGGCCGGTCCGTTTCGCATCCAGGGGCTGGACAGCTCGGTGCGCGGCCGTCTCGATGTGCGGGTGGAAGAGCAGGATGGCAGCGTCAACTCGTTCCAGGTCGACACGGCAACCGTGCCCTATCTGACCCGTCCCGGCTATGTCAGATACAACCTGGCGGTCGGCGCACCTTCCGAACAGACGGACTCGGTGCACGATGTGCACGGCCCTGCCTTCGTCACCGGTGATTTCTCCTGGGGGGTGGCAAACTCCTGGTCGCTCTATGGCGGCAGTCTGGTTGCGGGTGAATACAACTCCATGGGGCTGGGTATCGGTCGCGATCTCTATGCCTTCGGTGCCATCTCGGCTGACCTGACCCAATCCATTTCCAAGCTGCCCGGCCTGTCGACCAAGATTGGCCAGTCGGTGCGGGTGAACTACGCCAAGCAGTTCGATGAATACAACAGCTCGATCACCTTCGCCGGCTATCGCTTCTCCCAGCATGACTTCATGACCATGTCGCAGTTCCTCAATAACAAGGATCGGCTGGAGAAGAACGAGAACACCTCGAGTGATGACTACAACAACTGGGGTGACAAGGAGCTCTACACCATCACCGCCAACAAGACCTTCTGGGCGGATGATGCGGCCAAGGCGCTGACCGTCTACCTGGACTACACCCACAGAACCTATTGGGAACATGACGCCGAGGATCGCTACGGCCTCACCATCAACAAGAACGTGAACATCGGCAGCTTCAAGGATGTCTCCGTCTATGTGTCGGCCTACAAGACCAAGACCGAGAACTACGAGGATGACAAGAGCGTCATGCTGACCCTGAGCATGCCGATCGGGGACAGAAAGAGCGCGGGATACAGCGTGCAGTCCTCCAACGGCAAGGTGACCCACCTGGCCACCTATCAGGACTACAGCCGGCCGGATGACACCTATCAGCTGGGGGCGGGCGTGCAGAGCAATGGCCACGCCGTGGCGCGGGGTTACTACAACCACAACAGCGACATCGGGGCGGTCAGCCTCAATGCCTACAGCGTGCAGAGCGAGTACACCTCGGTCGGTGCCAGCCTGCGCGGCGGCCTGACGGCGACCGAGCACGGGGCGGCCCTGCATCAGGCGACCCGTCGTGGCGGCACCCGCATGATGGTGGATACCGACAAGACCTCCGGCGTCTCCTTCAACAACGGCCGCGCCGTGACCAACCGCTTTGGCGTCGCGGTGATCAGCGACATGACCGACTATCGCAAGAGCGACACCCGGGTCGATGTGGATCAGCTGAGCGACGACATCGATGCGATGAACGCCATCAAGCAGGGGACCCTGACCGAGGGGGCAATTGGGTATAATGCCTTCGAAATCGCCGAAGGATTCAAGCTGCTGGCCAACGTCAAGCTGTCCGATGGCTCAGTGCCGCCGTTTGGTGCCACCGTCGTCAGGGATTCCGGCCGGGTGCTCTCGGTGGTGGATGAAGATGGCCTGGTCTATCTGACCGGGGTGAAACCGAATGAAGCGTTTGAACTCTCCTGGGGCGGCGCCCGCCAGTGCAAGATAGTGGCACCGCAACAAGTAACCGATCTGTCGATGAAGACTCTCACTTGCAAGTAATGGGATACCGATGAAAAAGCTGCTCTCTTATACCTGTCTGGCCGTGCTGGGCATGACCTCGCTCAACGTCAGCGCTGCCATCGTGCTGGACCGTACTCGCGCCGTCTATCCGGGTGGTGCCAAGTCCATCAGCCTCAACATCAAGAACGAGAACCAGAAGCTGCCCTATCTGGCGCAGTCCTGGATTGAAGATGCCCAGGGGCAGAAGATCTCTTCACCCTTCGTGGTGCTGCCGCCGGTACAGCGGGTGGATGCCAACCAGAAGTCCATCGTGCGGATCGCCAGCGTGCCGGCCATCGACAGCCTGCCCAAGGATCGCGAGTCGATCTACTACTTCAACCTGCGCGAGATCCCGCCCAAGAGCGAGAAGAGCAACGTGATGCAGATTGCCGTGCAGTCCAAGATCAAGCTGTTCTACCGCCCCGAGGCCATTTTGCCCGAGCGCGGCGCCATCTGGCAGGATCAGGTGCTGATCACCAAGCAGGGCAAGGCCCTGCAGGTGAACAACCCCACCCCTTACTACATCACCTACGTGGGCCTGGGCCATCCGCAGGGCAAGGGGAGAACCGCCATCAAGGGCTTCTCCGCCTTTATGGTGGCACCCAAGTCCGAGCAGACGGTCAACATCCCGGAAGCGCTGGGCAATGAATTTGTGATCAGCTACGTCAATGACTACGGCGGATATATGGATATCAAATACCAGTGCGCAGGCAATGCCTGTAAAGCCGTGAAGAGCGAGTAAGGCCTATGCTACGTTCCATCTTCTGTTCAAGCCTTATGCTGTTTGCAGGAACGGCATTGGCAAATGGCTATGTGACGCCCAACCCAACCCATGATTACTATATATCGTTGGATAAGGCTGATATTCAAAACAAACCTGATTTTACTACCAAGGCGTTTGAGTGGAACTTGGGGGGGCAATATTCGGGTATCGTTACCTGCCCGGATAGAAGCATTCCACAATCTCCAGTGTACTATAAGGCGACCATGACGGATGGCTTGCCTCAAGCCGGTGATGGTTTTGTAAAACTAAATGACTTTCTGGATATGAAGGTCGAAATTTGGATAGCTGGTTGGAAGAAAAAGTTTGTTACGGCCCCATTTCCTAATGAAAGTAATGATTACCCAAATTACTCTTGTACTAAAGGAAAAGAGACAAGAATAAATAATTTCGAAAGTGGTAGCCGTGGGCGAGTAACCTTCCGTGTAAGAAAACAAATAATTAATGGTGTGCAAATATCGGATCGTCAAGTCGTAGAGATGTATGGCCGCTTAGGCTCTACTACTACAGATTTCAATAATTTGCCAATGTCTCGAATTACGATTACATCTGCAATTTTATATGTGCCGGAAGAATGCGTGATTAACGGTGGGCAGACTATTGAAGTGGAATTTGGTGATTTGCCAGGCTCGGGATTGGATGGGAATAATTTTGAAAAGACGGTCCCTCTGACATTTCAATGTCGCGGTGGTGTTTTCGAAGGGGATGCCTTGAAGATCAATCTTGGTATTTCTGGAAAACCAACCTCTTTCAATCAAGACTATCTGCGGACAACTCGGGATGGCTATCAGGGTGGAAATGTCATTTCCGATTTGGGCATAAAGTTCAAGCAGCTGGATGGTTCTCAGCTGAATTTAAATACATTTTATCCGGTTTCCATGCAAGGAAACATTGGTGACTGGGGCTTTATCGCCGCGCCGATAACACCGGTAGGCGCTGATATTCCTGCGGGTGACTTCTACGCCACCGCCACCATAGTTGCCGAATTTCAGTGAGGAGTTGTCATATGTTGCGGACATTGTGGATAGGCCTGGCGCTGTGCCCGCTGTTGGCGGTAACGGCAGCTCCCCGTGCCAGCAATGATCTGGAGTTGCTTGGCAACACGGTCCACCTCCATGGCCGGATCATCGATCAGCCGTGCGAGATTGCTCCCGAATCCATCGAGCAGGAGGTCGAGATGGGGGTGGTCGACGTGAAGGAGCTCTATGCCAATGGGGCCGGGGTCCAGGTGCCTTTCTCCATCCGGCTGACCAACTGCAAGCCGGGGATCTTTCGCATGGCCAAGGTGACCTTTACCGGCTCGCAGGATCCCCAGCTCAGCGGCGGGCTGGCGTTTACCGCCGGGATGGCCAAGGGCGCCGGGATCCGCCTCTATGACGTGACCCAGTCACCACTGGATCTGGGCACCCCCTCCCGCGGTTATCTGCTGGGCGGCGCGGCAGACAATGAACTGCAGTTCTTTGCCCGGGTGGAAGCGCATCCGGACGCGCTGGCTGCCAAGACCATCCAGCCCGGGGATTATTCCGCCGTGGCCAACTTTATCGTTGCCTATGAATAAGGTCAGAAGTCATTGCGCTGAATGACCTTTGAATTACCCAGACTGGGCCAGTTGATGACGCCGCCCAGATAACTGGAGAGGTAAATGCCCCCCGGCAACTGCACAAACTGTGCTTTCTGTTTGGGGGGGGTCAAGGCGGCCACCAGGGTTGCCACCATGCCGTTATTGGTCAGTGCCTTTTGATCGATGTAATTGACGATGGTATTTTTTACCTCTACCGAAATATCGCCATCATCCCGCTCCAGATCCCCGACGGAATCCAGATTGAACAGCGTCTGACCCTGGCTGTCGGTAGCTATAATGGTTGCCACGACTATTTCACGACTCAGCGTAACAATGAACTTGTTCTTTCTGGTCAGCTCAACCCAGTTGTCCGGCGCCTGGCAATTGCTGTGATATCGAACTGTGGTGTCGGTATTGTTGTAATAGTTGTGGGAAACATTATTTCCCTGCTGAGCCATGGTGGAAATAACGCATTGCACCTCTTCGGCAAGCGGATGACCATTGCGCAATAAAAAGACATTTTCTGACAGCTGGCGACTGTTGTTGTCGATGGAGAAATAGCTGATGGCTTCTTTGCCGACCAGCAGGGATACCTGTTCATCATCCTTGCGCGAAATTTTCTTGACCAGCGGTGAGAGCGCATCGATCTTTACCTTCAATGCTTGCTCGGTATCACTGGTCATATAAAGAGAGACATGGCCAAGATTGATGGTGCGCAGCGTATTGGCCGTGGCATAGTGATATATGCTGATGACCAGCGCGGTCAGCGATGCCAGCAAGAGTGCAACCAGCAAAATACGCTGCGGGCTGAAATAGCGATCATATTTACGGCGGGTATATTGCCGTCTTACCTGGGGCACATTGGCGGTTGCGATCGTCTGAATTTCTTCATTCGGCACTGCCTCCTCGGTTTCTCCGGCCACTTCAATGGGGGCGCAGAAGATATATCCCACCCGCGGGATAGTATCGATCGCATCCATCAAACCGAATGATTCCAGCTTTCGTCTCAACGAGAGGATCTGCCGGTTCAGGTTGGTGTCGGTATTGTCCTGGTTCGGCCACAAGGCATCCTGCAGCTTACTTCTGGCAATGACAGTACCTGCCTCATCACACAGCATCTCGAGCAGCTCGGCTTCCTTGTTGCTGAGCTTGATGTCCTTGTCTCCTTTCGAGAGTCGGAATATTGCAGCGGAGAAAAAGATATCCTCTGCAATTTTATAATTTTTGTTACTCATGTGTGACTCGTCTTACTGCCAAGGAGAGCATTTTACCACCATGCAGTCTTTGTTCAAATAATGGGAAATTAGCAATATCTTTAACTATCAACTAGTTACCTTTGCGTTTAAATGCATGGCGGGGAATATGGTACTACAGGCGGCTCGTTCAGTTCAAAAAACACGCAAAAAGAGGGTCGTGTATGTAATCGTTCTCACTTCCCCCTGCCTGTGAGGGGTATTTTGACGCCCCCAGCATTTTCTTTCGAATAAAGTGTGTATTTGGATGGCTCCACCATGTCTGAAATTGTCGCATGGCTGATCATTGTTCCTGCAGCATGCGCTGATATTGCCTGCGCTGCGGCTTGAGCTGCCCCCCGAGATCGGGCCAGGGATGCCACTGATCCGGCACCATGAAGCCGGGCAGGGTTTGCCGGATCCAGGTCGCCAGCTCGACATAAGGCCGCGGCTCGCCATGCCAGTCGATGAAGGCGGCGGGCCTCTGCCCCCACTCGTCGCTCGGCACCGGTACCACCAGCGCCTGTGCCACGGCGGGGTGATCCACCAGCCGCTGCTCTATGGTCTCGGGCTGGATGTTCTCGCCCCCCGAGATGAAGAGGTTGTCGAGCCGCCCCTCCACCACCAGTTCGCCATCTGCATTGAAATGCCCCTTGTCGCGAGTGTGGAACCAGCCGTCCTCGTCGAGCGGCCGCGCCAGCCCCCCTTCCTTGAAGTAGCCCGCAAACAGCGTCTCGCCGCGCACGCAGATCTCCCCCTGGCGGATGCAGACCTCCCGTCCCGGCAGCGCCTTGCCCACCACGCCGGCGGCGGCCGGCCGGCCGGTGCAGACCTGGCTGCCCATCTCGGAGAGGCCGTAGCTCACCTTGGGCACCAGTCCCATGGCGGTGAGCCTGTGCACCAGCGGCAGGGGGATGGCGGCGCCGCCGAGCAGCAGCTCGCGCAGCCGGGTACGAGCGGGATCGAAGCCCTGCGCCAGCAGTCGCCAGAGCTGGGTCGGCACCAGAGATAGATGGGTGATGGGTTGTTGTTCGAGCCGCTCCCTGAGCGGGCGGCTGCGATCGTCCAGCACCAGGGCTGCGCCCGCCAGAAAGACCCGAAACAGGATGGCGTAGCCGCCGACATGAAACAGCGGCAGGGAGAGCAGCCAGCCACAACGCTCATCGAGCGGGATCTGGCTGGTGGAGCCTCGCGCCGAGGCCAGGTGGTTGACCAGCCGGTGCACCACCGCCTTGGGAGTGCCGCTGGAACCCGAGGTGAGGATCATGTTGTTGAGCAGGGCAGGATCCAGCATGCAGTCGCCTTCGTCCGCCGCCAGCTCACGGGTGAAGTCGAGCCTTAGCGGTTGCCAGCTGCCGGCCGGGATCTCGCCCGCCGACCAGCAGGCCCTGACGTCGAGCAGGGTCGCCAGCTCCGTTTGCCGCGTCAGCGGAAAGGCGGGGTTGAGCGGGCAGAAGACGATGGCACTGCGCACGCAGGCCCAGGCCAGCAGCACATCTTCCAGCGCGCCGCGTACCACGGCGGCGAGGCGATCTCCCGGTTGCAGGCCGGCCATGGCCAGCTGCTGGCACAGGCTGTTGAGCCTGGCGTCCAGTTGCCGGTAGGTGAGCGGGACGGTGGCATGAATGGCAATGCGAGCGGGAGCGGATCGCGCCCAGTGACGGACCGGGCAGGGTTCGGGATGGGAGTGATGGTCAAACAAGGGTGGCATGCAGGCCCCTTCAATCGTGGTGAAACAGGGGCTCCAGCAGGCTTGGATCGGGTTTGCCGGCGGCGTCCAGCAGATCGGCGGCCAGCCAGCGCCGGGTATCCAGGCCGGGGGCCTGCTCCGGTGCCCATTCGCCGGCCAGATGGAACAGCTGGTTCAGACCGACGCCGGATTCGAAACAGGAAGAGACGATCACCTTGAGACGCAGCTCGTGGGCCCGGGCCACCAGCGCCTCGCAATGGGCCAGCGAACCGAGCAGGGTCGGCTTGAGCACCAGAGCGCGCAGCTGGGGAATGGGGTCCCACGGCTTGCCCTGGGCCAGCAGCTCGTCGATGGCTACCGGCATGCCGGTGCGATTGGCCACGAAGGTGATGTCGGCAAAGTCGGCGCAGGGGTCTTCCAGATATTCGATCCGGTTCGGGTCCAGATGACCGCAGAAGGCCCAGGCCTCCTCGCGGGTCCAGCCCTGGTTGGCGTCCAGCACCAGCTTGAGGGTGGGGATGCGGTCGCACAGCAGGCGGATCAGCGCCAGCTCGTCGCGCATGGGGTAACGGGCCACCTTCAGCTTGGCCTTGTTCGGGGTCTTGTGCAGCCAGTTCTTCCAGTTCTTCAGCAGCTCCTGGGGGGAGCCCTGAATAAGGGGATAGGGTTCGGGCAGCGGGGCTGTCTGGGCAGGCCAGCAGCGGCGGGCACAGTCCAGCCCGAATTGCACCGAAGGGAGCTGCGGGGCGATATCTTGCCCCGCCGCCAGCCGCTCCAGACAGGCGATGGCCTCGGCTTGCGCCTCGGCCAGACTCTCGCGGGAGAAGCCTGGCAGGGGGGCTATCTCCCCCCAGCCGTCGTCAACGCGGACCAGCAGGCCCTCTCGCGCCACCTCCACCTTGCCGTGAAAGGTCAGGGGCTGGGTAAAAGGCAGTTGGTAGCGATAGAGAGCGAGTGTCATCAGGGATTCCGCTTGTATTTGGAGAAGTCGGGACGGCGTTTCTCGTTGAACGCGTTGCGCCCTTCCTGACCCTCTTCGGTCATGTAGAACAGCATGGTGGCATTCCCTGCCAGCTCCTGCAAGCCGGCCTGGCCGTCGCAGTCGGCGTTGAGGGCGGCCTTCAGGCAGCGCAGCGCCATCGGGCTGTTCTGCAGCATCTCGCGGCACCAGCGCACGGTTTCACGCTCCAGCTCCGCCAGCGGCACGACGGTATTGACCAGCCCCATGTCGAGGGCTTGCCGGGCATCGTACATGCGGCAGAGGAACCAGATCTCGCGGGCCTTCTTCTGGCCGACGATGCGCGCCATGTAGGAGGCACCCCAGCCGCCGTCGAAGGAGCCCACTTTCGGGCCGGTCTGGCCAAACTGGGCGTTGTCGGCGGCGATGGTCAGATCGCACATCATGTGCAGCACGTGGCCGCCACCGACCGCATAGCCGGCCACCATGGCAACGACCGGTTTCGGGCAGGTGCGGATGTCGCGCTGGAAGTCGAGCACGTTGAGGTGATGGGTGCCCTCGTCATCGCGGTAGCCACCGTAGTCGCCGCGGATCTTCTGGTCGCCACCGGCGCAGAAGGCTTTTTCACCGAAGCCGGTCAGGATGATGGTGCCGACCTGATCGTCGTAGCGAGCATCGGCCAGCGCCTGCAGCATCTCTTTGACGGTGCGGGGGCGGAAGGCGTTGCGCACCTGGGGGCGGTTGATGGTGATCTTGGCAATGCCATCGCCGGACTTGTGATAGAGGATGTCCTCGTAACCGGCGGAGCAATCACGCCACTCGACGGGGGCATAGAGTTCCGCTTCAGTCATTGCTTCAATCATGACGCTTCTCTTCTTGTTGTTGGTTGACCCACTCCGCGAGGAGCCGGGCAAAGGCCTCAGGCTGGTGGGCATGCAGGTTGTGGCCGCCATCCAGCTCCAAGTGGTTGATTTTGCTCTGCTGACTCGCCATGAGGCAAGCCAGCTGATGGAATTTGTGATCCCGCTTGCCGCTCACCCAGGTGACCGGCAGCGTGCCTTGCGCCAGCCAGGGGGCCAGGTTCGGCTGCTTGCCAAGGGAGGTGGCGCGCAGCATGGCGGCCACGGCCTTGCCGTCGTTGCCAAGGCGGCGGGCTATTTGGTTGGCGCGGGATGCGTCGCCCAGATCGGCGAACACCCCCTGCCGATACCAGTCTGCCAGCACGCTCGTCAGGGGCTCCTGCTCGAAGCGCCGGGCCCAGCTTTCGTCGTGGGCGAGGCGCGCAGCGCGCTCTTCGGCGGGCAGGCCGGGGTGGCAGTTTTCCAGCAGCAGGGCCTGCAACCCAACCGGCGCCTGGCTGGCGTGATAGAGGGCGAGCCGCCCCCCCAGCGAATAGCCCACCAGCCGGTAGTGGTCGATGCCGCGGCTGGCCAGCTCGTCGCAGAGCCAGCGGTGAGCCTCGTCAAAACCGCACACCCGCACAGCCTGGTTGCTGCCGTGGCCCGGCAGATCCAGCGCCAGGCTGGGGAGGTCGGCCAGGGCTGCCTGCACGGGTTGCCAGTCGTTGGCATCGCCGAGCAGACCGTGCAGCAGCACCAGCGTCGGCTGGTCGGCACTAGCTGCCACGGATCGCGCTTCCCAGTGCCTTCAGATCCTCGGCGACTTCGCTGCTGGGGACCTTGATTTCAATCAGCGTTACCCCCTTTTCCAGCGCGGCGGCGTAGTCCCGCTCAAAGTCGGCGAGGGTGGCCGGCGCCCGGTAGTGGAGGCCAAACATGGCGGCGGCGTGCTCGAAGTGCAGGCCGTGGGGCAGGCAGTAGTAGGTCTCCAGCAGTGCGTCCTGGGTCGGCACCGGCAACATGCGAAAGATGCTGCCGCCATCGTTGTTGAGCAGGATCACCACCAGCGGCCGGCTCGCCTTGCCGAGCAGCGCCAGGCTGTTGAGATCGTGCAGGGCGCTGAGATCCCCGAGCAGCAGGGTGGTGGGCTCGTCGTTGCCTGGCTCGATCGATTGTGCGAAGCCGTAGGCGGTGGCGATGAGGCCGTCGATGCCGGAGGCGCCGCGGTTGGTCATCACCCGGCTGGGGCCCTTGCCCGCCTCGCCGAGCATGTCCATCAGCCGGGCCGGCATGCTGTTGCCAACGAACAGCTGGCCCCTGATCCGCTGGTTCAGGCGATGGCACACCCCGAGCTCGGAGAAGCGCTCGCAGGCGCTGCGCACCTGCAGACTCACGGACTGCTGGCGCTCCGCCAGCCGGTGCCAGGGCAGGTGCGGGTGCGCCACCGGATGGGCGGCGGCAAAGGCGCCGGGTTCGCACAGCAGGCGGCGGCGCAGCCGGTAGTCCGGGTCGAGCCGGGCCGGCTGCGGATCCACCAGCCAGTAATCCTGCCAGGAGTGCTGCTTGATGAACTGACCGAGCCGCTTGGAGATGAGACGGGCGCCAAATTGCAGCAGCACCTCGGCACGGGCCAGTTCGGCCACGAAGCCGCTGTGTTGCAGGGCGAGATCGGCGTGCACCAGGTTACGGCCATCGAAGCGCAGCTGGCTCTGCAGATCGGCCAGCAGGGGCCAGCCGAGCCGCTCGGCCAGGGCGGCGACGGCCTTGGCCTGGGCGGGATCCTGAATGCGGCCGGCGACGATGAGGCCGCGCTTGCCCTGCAGCTCGTCCCAGTCTGGCTGACACGGGCAGGGGGCCTGCGCCAGTTGCCAGGGGCTCCAGGGCTCGGACGAGTGAAGCCAGTCGCCGAGGGGGGCCAGGTAGGCGGAGAAATCCAGGTACTCATCGCCCGGATAGAGGGGCTCCGGGTACATGCAGTTGAAGTGCACCGGCCCCGGCGTGCGTGCCTGCTGGGCCAGCGCCTGATCCACCGAGCTCAGCACGAAGGCGGCCGGGATGGTGGCGGTGGGGCTCGGCAGGTTCTGCTGATAGACGGGGTAGCGGCCGAAGATCCCCTGCTGGTCGATGGCCTGGTTGGCCCCGTTGTCAATGAGCTCGGGCGGCCGGTCGGCCGAGAGAATGATGAGCGGCACGCCGGTGAGCTGGGCCTCGGCCACCGCCGGCCAGAGGTTGGCCACCGCGGTGCCCGAGGTCATGATCACCGCCACCGGGCGGCCGCTGCCCTTGGCCAGCCCCAGCGCCATGAAGCCGAGGCCGCGCTCGTCAAAGTGCAGATGGCGGCGAAAGCCGGGGTGGGCGGCGGCTGCCATGGTGAGCGGTGCCGAGCGTGAGCCGGAGGCCAGCGCGATATCGCGCACACCGAGGCGAAAGAGCTCCTCCAGCAAGAGGGAAGACCAGACGTGGTTGAAGGTGGCATGGTGACTGGCGAACGCTTGGCTGGCAGACATGAGGCTCTCGTGGTGAGGAATCGATGAGAAACGCTATCCCAGCAGGGAGAGCACATTGGCGATCTTGTTGTCGAGTTCGGCCCACTCGGCGGCAGGCTCGGATCCCGCGACGATACCGGCGCCGGCAAACAGGGTGATGGCCTGCGCCGTGATGCGGGCGCTGCGGATGGCGACCGAGAACTCGGAGGTCTCCCGGCTCAGCATGCCGCAGGCGCCGGCATACCAGCCGCGATCATAGGGCTCGCGTTCGCGGATGAAGGCCAGCGCCGCCTCGCGCGGAGCGCCACCCACCGCTGGGGTGGGGTGCAGCGCCTCCAGCAGTTGCCAGTCGCAGACGCCGGGCTTGAGTTCGGCCTCGATGTCGCACTTGAGGTGCTGCAGCAGCCGCAGTTTGAGAATGCGCGGCTCGGTCAGGGTGGCGTCCGTGGTGAGCGGTGCCAGCCGGCTGAGGATATCGGCGTGCACCAGCCGGTTTTCCAGCCGGTTCTTGCTGTCGGCCAGCAGCTCGGCGGCCAGCGCCGCGTCGGTCGCCTCGTCGCCGGAGCGGCGGATGGTGCCCGCCAGCGCCTCGGTGAAGAGGTGCTGCTGTTCGCGGCGATAGAGCCGCTCGGGGGAGCAGGCGATGAAGCTCTGCTCGGGGGAAAACTGGAAGCCGAAGTGAAAGCAGTCCTGACCGTGCTGTGCCCAGCGGGCCAGCAGCGACCAGGGGGCGACGGCCTGCGGCTCGGTGGCATTCGTCGCACCCTCATGGGTGAGTCGGCTCTGGCGCGACAGCACCACCTTGGGGGTGTGGGCCTGGAAGTCGGGGGCGGTCACCTGCTCGACCAGCGTCTGCCACTGGGGCTGGCTCGGACAATCTTCCCGCTGCCATGGGTGGCGGGCCAGCGGGGGCAGGGGCGCCTCCGGCTGGAGGGCGTCGAGGGCGGCGGCGGCGGCCTGCAGTTCGGCCTCGAAGGCGTCGCCACCGGTCTGCTCCGGCAGCCAGAGGTTGAGGCAGAGGGTGATGCACTCGCCACGGCGCACCAGCTCGATGCGGGGCAGCACGAAACGGCAGGGGCCGAACCCCTGCCAGCCGGGCTGGGTGGGGTCGAATGCCAGTCCGCCATAGTAGCGGGGGCTGTCGTCATGGGGCTGGCTGGTGTGCTCGCAGACCTGGCGGATCGCCCTGGGCTCGGTCAGCTCGCGCAGGCAGCCCAGCGCCACGTATTCGGGTTTGTCCTGTCCTCTGGCATGCCAATAGATGCGGGGATAGAGAGTCTGCGCCGCCAGCCAGCCCAGAAAGGAGCGAACCTCGATCGCGACGCGCAGTCGCACGAAGCCGCTGGCATTGCCATGACGCAGGGCGTCCAGTTGTTGCTTGATATGGGTCTGAGCCAACATGGATTTCGTCTATGAGCCGATAGTGACGGTCCATCCTGCAGAAGGATGCCGTTGGTTTATGCCAAAGGAGCGATTATTCCTATATATTATCTGCCCATTCGTCCATGTAAATCGCCCGGGGAGCCAACTCCCGAGGGGCCAAGTATACCGAAATCCGGTTCGATAACCCTTAACACGATCAATATCTGATTGTTTGGCCATCACAATATGACAAATACCTTATCTATTTGGTTGCTGGCGGCGCGTTTGCGAACGTTGCCGCTGGCGTGCTCCTCCATTTTGCTGGGATCTGGGCTTGCGGCCAGCCGCGGCGCCTTCGACGGCACCATCATGGCGCTCTCCCTGCTGACCGCCATTCTGCTGCAGATCCTCTCCAATCTGGCCAATGACTATGGGGATGCGGTATCCGGGGCGGACAATGGCGAGCGGATCGGCCCCCAGCGCGCCGTGGTCTCTGGCCTCATCACCCGCAAGCAGATGTGCGTGGCCATGGCGCTGACCGCGCTGGCCGCCGTGGTCAGCGGCCTCGCCCTGCTGGGCTGTGCCTTCGGCGATCAGTGGCTGCAGATCCTCACTTTCGTGTTGCTGGGCGGTGCCGCCATCGTGGCCGCCGTTACCTACACGGTGGGCAAGACTCCCTACGGCTATCGCGGCTTCGGTGACATCTCGGTGTTCCTGTTCTTCGGCCTGCTGGGGGTACTCGGCTCCTACTACCTGTTCACCAAAACCCTGCAGTGGGATCTGCTGCTGCCGGCCACCGCCTGCGGCCTGCTGGCCACCGCCGTGCTCAACATCAACAATGTGCGCGACATCGAGACCGACGCCGCCAGCGGCAAGATCACCCTGGCGGTGCGGCTCGGCCGCAACCGGGCCATCGCCTATCACTGGGTGCTGCTGGGAGCGGCGCTGCTGGCGACCATCGCCTTCATCCTGACCCAGCCTGCCAGCTTCTGGCCCTGGATCTTCCTGCCCGCCATGAAGCCGCTCACCGATGCCGCCAGAACCCTGCGCCAGAGCTTCGATGGCGAGGTGCTGACCGGTTCGCTCAAGAAGACCGCCATCAGCGCCTTCCTCTACAGCCTGCTGCTCTCCATCGGACTGGCGCTCTCCTGAGTCGCGACCTTGTCTGGCAATGAAGAAAGGCTCCCGCAGGGGAGCCTTTTTGCTGGTTGAGGTATGCTGTCCGGCCATTCACTCATCGGGCAGGAGGGCCGCCATGCGCGACTCGCTCAAGCAGAAGATCATCCAGGTGTGCCAGCAGAAGATTGCCCAGAAGGGGGAGGCGGTCGGGGTCTCCTTCTATGCGTTTTTTGCCAACCGCAATGACGACCCCGAGCTGCTGATGGAGGCGGCGACCTGGTGGATCCAGACCCAGCGCCTCGATCACTTCGAGAAGGCGAGGAAGATCCTCCAGCTGGTGGAGCAGGAGTAAAGACGGGTTGAAAACCAGCGGGCTCCCGTTCGGGAGCCCGCTTGTTGGTGCGTCAGGTTGAGGTAACGCTAGCTGGCCCGTGCCAGCCTGGGAGCCCGACGGCGGGCGAAGAGCAGGCTGTCCAGCAGCCAGATCACCAGCATGGAGCCGCCTACCAGCGGGAAGCAGATGCCGAGCAGGATCAGCAGGGCAAGGGCGCCGCGCATGGGGGGTAGGGTGGTCGGCAGCGGCGGGGCGGCGAGGCGGCCCTGCGGACGACGGCTCCACCAGATCCAGAGCCCGCTCACCGAGCTCACCAGCACCAGCAGGCAGATGAGCAGCATGGCGAGCTGATGGGGCCAGCCGTAGAGCTTGCCCATGTGCAGCATGACGCCGGTTTCCACCGTCTTGGCGACCGGACCGTAGTCCTGCCAGCGCACGTCCGCCAGCACCTTGCCGCTGTATTGATCGATGTGCAGGGTGGCGTCGTTGCGCGGATCATCGGCAAAGATGGCGATGGTGTAGACACCGCTCGCCCCGGCCGGCGGCGTGATGCTGTAGCCCGGCGTGACCCGGCGTGCGGCGGCGATCTCCACCACCTGCTGCAGCGGGATGCGGTGCTCCGCCATCACCATGCCGTCGTGCTCGCCACCGTGTCCCATGGCGCTATGGTCGTGGGCCTTGGGCTCGGCCGAGCTGGGGATGGGGGTGTTCTCCACCGCCCAGGGCACGGTCTGCTGATGGGCATGGTTGAGGCTGCGGGCCAGGGGCGCCGACTTGGGCACCTCGTTCCACATGGCGGCCGGGAAGCGGTTCCAGACGGCGGCAAACTGATCGCCCCAGAAACCGGTCCAGGTCATGCCGCTCAAGAGCAGCAGCAGCAGGAAACCGGCGCCCCAGAAGCCGACCACGGCGTGCAGGTCGCGCCACCAGAGCCGGCCACGCTGGCTCCAGCGCGGCCACAGGATGCCGCCAACCCCTGGCCCCTTGCGTGGCCACCAGAGATAGAGCCCGCTCAGGAGCAGCACTATGCCCCAGCCGGCCGCCAGCTCGATCAGCCTATCCCCCACGGTGCCTATCATCAGCTCGGCGTGCAGGGCGCGCGCCACCGCCTGCAGATTCCACTTGTTGTCCATGGTGCCGAGCAGGGCGCCACTGGCGGGATCGAGGAACAGGGTCAGCTCGCTGCCCCCCTGGCGGACGATGAACTGGGCGCTGGCCTCCGGTCCTGTGGGGGGCAGGTATTTGCTCAGGCTGGCGTCCGGCATGGCCGCCATCGCCTTTACCAGCAGCTGGTCGGCGCTGAGCGGTTGGTTGACGGGGGCGACCTTCATCAGCTCGGGATACATGAGGTTGTCGAGCTGGGGCTTGAACAGATAGACGATCCCGGTCAGCGAGAGCAGGATCAGGAAGGGGGCGACGAAGAGACCCGCATAGAAGTGCCAGCGCCAGATGCGCTGATAGTGGTTCGCGTCCCGATTTTTCATCTCTGTTCCTTGCGCCTTGGGTTAACGTTTCAGTTGGTGGAATGTTGGTGGCGGCGCGGATGATAACAGCAACGTTTTATTAACTGCAACAGAACATGAGGGCTGTCCGTGGAGGTAGCCGAGTGCACGCCGAACCGCTTTGCCGCCGGTCAGAAGGTGGCGCAAACCCCTCTGGGCGAACCTTGTCAAAATGGACTTTTGGCAGAGAGATCATTACCTTGTTGCAACATAAGAGAGTGCTTGCACGGCGAAGAATCCAGGGAAGGAGGCAGACGTGAAGTTGCGACCCCACGGCCATTTCGAGATGCAGCGACAGGGCCAGGTGCTGATCTGCCGGCCGAGCGGCCCCTTCAATCTGGCGGGGGCCATGGCCTATGAGGCGCAGTTCAGCCAGCAGATCGCCAGCCTGAGTGCCGGGCCCTGGGGCATAGTCGAGGTGGCGACCGAATTCGAGGCGGCCGGGCCCGAGGTGCTTGCCCGTTTTCGCCGTCAGTTCGAGTGGTGCGCCAACAACGGTTGTGCCTTTCTGGCGGTGGTGCTGGCGGGCAGTTTCAAGCAGTATCTGGCGGATCAGGTGTTCAGCGGCTTGCCGTTTCAGGGGATCCGTTACTTCGAGCAGACCGACGAGGCACTGCACTGGCTGGAGCAGCAACTGGCCGGGCTAGCCTGAAATAGGCCGCAATGCGACTGATGCTGGTGGGCAGTTCAATCCAGCCTGATAAACCACTTGTCCCGCTCGTCGATACAGTCCGGCTCACCCATCTCGAACTCACGGCAGATCAGGGGGCGTACCTCGTAGATGCGGCACATCATGGTGTTGCGATCGAGCGCCGCGCACCAGCCATCTTCCAGCCGGTGCATTACCGGCACCTCGCCTTCCCGCTCTTCCACATAGCGATCCGGCACGCCGGTATCGGTAAACAGCATCACTTCGAGGCGGCAGCAGCAGGCCTCGCAGTTCTGGCAGCTCACTTCTGGGGTCGTCATGGCACCTGCCTTGTTCTCATGGGCACGGATAAATATGAAACAGGCGCCGCTGGGGCGCCTGTGGTCTGAACCTTAGCCCAGTTTGCGGGCACGGTAGCTGCGCCCCTTGATCTTGCCTTCCTGCAGTCGCTTGAGCGCCGCCTTGGCTACGCCCTGCTTGACCGCCACGTAGGAGTACTGCTCGGCGATCTGGATCTTGCCCACGTCGCTGCCGGCAATGCCGCCTTCGCCGGTCAGGGCGCCCAGGATGTCACCGGCGCGCACCTTGCTCTTGCGGCCCGCATCGATGGAGAGGGTCACCATCTGCGGGGCTATGGGTTTGATGGCGCGGCCGATGGCATCGAGATCCCCCAGCGGCAGCGGGGCCTGCTGGTACTCCTCGATGATGTTGACGCGCTGGGCCTCGTTCGGCTGATAGAGGCTCAGGGCCAGGCCCTGCTGGCCGGCGCGGCCGGTCCGACCGATGCGGTGCACGTGCACCTCGGGGTCGTAGGTGAGCTCGTAGTTGATGACGGCGCCCAGCTCCTTGATATCCAGCCCGCGGGCCGCCACGTCGGTGGCCACCAGTATGGTGGCGCTGCCGTTGGCGAAGCGCACCAGCACCTGATCCCGCTCGCGCTGCTCCAGATCGCCGTTCAGCGCCAGCGCCGAGAAGCCCTTGGCGGCCAGATGATCGGCCACGTCATTGCAGGCGCGCTTGGTGTTGCAGAACACGACGCAGGAGCCCGGCTGATAGTGGCTGAGCAGCCAGCCGAGGGCCTCGAGGCGCTGACCGGCCGGCACTTCATACAGCTTCTGCTCGATGGCGCTCTCCTCATGCAGGGACTCCACGCTCACCTCCACCGGGTTGCGCTGCACGCCGCGGCTCATCTGGGCGATCCCTTCCGGATAGGTGGCGGAGAAGAGCAGGGTCTGGCGATCCCGCGGGGCGTGGCTGATGACCCGGTTGATGTCTTCGCCAAAGCCCATGTCCAGCATGCGATCCGCTTCGTCCAGCACCAGCGTCTTGAGGCTGTCGAGCGCCAGGGTGCCCTGCTCCAGGTGCTTGAGGATCCGGCCCGGGGTGCCGACGGCGATGTGGGCACCGAAGCTCAGGGTGGCCGATTGCGGTGCGGTCGGGGTGCCGCCACACAGGGTCACCAGCTTGACGTTGGGCAGGGTGCGGGCGAGACGACGGATCTCGGTGGCAACCTGATCCGCCAGCTCGCGAGTCGGGCAGAGCACCAGCGCCTGTACCTCGAGCCGGTTGACGTCGAGGCGGGAGAGCAGGCCGAGGCCGAAGGCCGCAGTCTTGCCGCTGCCGGTTTTTGCCTTGGCGATCAAGTCTTTGCCGTCGAGTACCAGAGGCAGGCTCTGGGCCTGGATCGGGGTCATCTGCAGATAACCCAGGCTGGCGAGGTTCTCGAGCAGGGCGGGGGAGAGGTTCAGGCTGCTAAATTCGTTGTTCACAAAAGGACTCTATATGGGAGAAAACGGGCTGCGCCGGGCGCAAGGGCGCGCATTGTACCAGAATCCGCCGTTGGATGTGCTGCAAATTTGAGCGGCTGCTTCTGTTCGTGACTGTCAGCCCGGCGGCAAGGGGTCGGCTCACCGACAGCCCCCTGGCAATCCGGAGCAGTAGTTCGCGGTCGCTGAAATATGTATTTGGCTCCGCCTACATTCATCGCAAATAAGATAAACGTTTTTCACCCTGCCTTGATTAAATAAACTTGTCGTAAATTTGTTCTGACCACTTCTGCGCGGCCTTGCGAGTATTAAGTGAATGTAATTAAGCTGTGAAAACAGGAGTTTACAAATACCTGATTTATTTTTAAGTGATTGTTTATATTGAGTTTTGTTATTTATTGAACAATGATTGGATGCTCGTATGAGTGTTTAATTAATTTAAAAACGTTTGTATTATCCAACATGCATATTTTTACCGCAGATTGTGATGGCTATCTGAATTTTTAAATATGCAAATGTCTATGATGGCGCCGGTCAAAAATTACAATTCACTCAGGTGCTACAGGTATGGAATACGTTCACTTTGTGCTCGGACTCGTCATGGTCCTCGCTCTGGCGTTGCTGGCAAACCGCCGCAACTGGAAACTGATCAAGCCGCGCTATATCGGCCAACTGCTGGTGGTCGAACTGGCGCTGGCCTGGTTCATGCTGAACTCCGAAGTGGGTCTGGCGGTAGTGGGTGGCTTTGCCGCCGGCTTCACCAAGCTGATGGAGTTTGCCAAGCAGGGGACCGACTTCGTGTTCGGCGGCCTGGTCAATGAAGGGGCCTTCTCCTTCTTCCTGATGGTGCTGATGCCCATCGTCTTCATCTCTGTGCTGATCGGCATCCTGCAGTACATCCGTCTGCTGCCGCTGGTGATCCGCGGCATCGGTACCGTGCTGGCCAAGATCAACGGCATGGGCAAGCTGGAATCCTTCAACGCCATCAGCTCCATGATCGTCGGCCAGTCCGAGAACTTCATCGCGCTCAAGAACATACTGCCGCACCTGAACGAGAAGCAGATGTACACCTTGGCCGCCACCGCCATGTCCACCGTCTCCATGTCCATCGTCGGTGCCTACATGCAGCTGATCGAGCCGCGTTACGTGGTCGCCGCCCTGGTGCTCAACATGTTCAGCACCTTCGTCGTGCTGTCGCTGATCAACCCCTACGAGCCGGACAATACCGTGACCGACGCCAAGGCGCTGTCCGAGGGTGACGAGCACCACACCCCGAAGAAAGAGAACTTCTTCGAGATGCTGGGCGAGTACATCATGGCCGGTTTCACCGTGGCGGTGATCGTGGGTGCCATGCTGGTGGGCTTCATCGCCCTGATCGCCCTCATCAACTACCTGTTCGAGATGGCATTCGGCGTCAACTTCCAGCACGTCATGGGCTACATCTTCTACCCCATCGCCTGGATCCTGGGCATCCCGGGCAGTGAAGCGCTGCAGGCCGGTTCCATCATGGCGACCAAGCTGGTGACCAACGAATTCGTGGCCATGATGGATCTGGGCAAGATCGCGGCCCAGCTCTCTCCGCGCACCGTCGGCATCCTCTCCATCTTCATGGTGTCGTTCGCCAACTTCAGTTCCATCGGCATCATCGCCGGTGCGGTGAAGGCGCTGAACGAAGAGAAGGGCAACATGGTCTCCCGCTTCGGTCTGAAGCTGGTGTACGGCTCCACCCTGGTGAGCCTGCTCTCCGCCGTGATCGCCGGTGTGATGCTGTAAGTCATCCACCCGCTCTCACCACTACAAACCCCTGCCTCGGCAGGGGTTTGTTTTTTGGCGGCCGACCACCTAGCCGGGCCAGTGGGCCCAGTAACCGGCGGCCAGCAGGGTGAGGGTGCAAAAGCCGGTCTCGAGGGCGCCGCCACTTCTGAGCGGCCAGCCCGGCAGCCGGTAGCGGCGCTTGCTGGGCCAGAAGAGCGGGATGCCGGCCGGGGTGAGCCAGTCCCCCAGCAGGTGGCTGAGGTAGCCGATGATGAGGGCATCCTTGACCCCGACCGGCAGAGTATCGGGTGGCAACTGCTGGTTGAGCCCCCAGATGGCGACCGCCACCGCCAGCAGGCTGTGGGTGAAGCCGCGATGACCGAACAGGCGAGAGAGGGGTTTCGAGATCCAGGGCAGCCGCTGCCCCAATACCGACTTGGGGTGGTCGAGGTCGGGCAGCAGGGCGCTGGCCAGGGCGGCGGGCACGGTCTGCCACAGGCTGGCGTCGGCCAGGGCCGGCGTCAGCTGGAGTTTGTGGGCGATCAGGGTGCAGGTAACGGAGAAGAGCAGGTGCCCTTGGGCGGTCATGATGGCTACGACATGGGAAAATGGCGGCGCATCTTACCAGTGTCGCGGGCCATTGCAGCAAAAAACCGGGGCCCGGCGGGCGACCCGGTCATTAACTGCGCGGATCTTCCACCTTGGTGTCGGCAGGCACCCGTTTTTTACCCAACACCATGGCGCGCACCAGGTCGCTGCGGGTGAAGCGATCGGTCAGGATCACCACGGCCGCATGGACGCCGACGGTGGCCATCAGGGTGTTGGCGAGGACGCCGTGCAGCTCCTCCAGCCAGTCGTCGCCCCAGAAGGCATCCCAGGTGGTGAGCCAGCCGGTGACCACGGTGCCGACCAGCGACAGCAGCAGCAGCCAGATCATCAGGGCGCCGACCGGGTTGTGGCCGAGGTAGTAGGGGTGATGCCCGCTGGCCAGCTGGCGCAGGTAGTAGCGTACCCGGGCCGGGGTCGGCCACCACTGGCCGAAGCGGGCATAATGAGGGCCGATCAGTCCCCACAGCAGGCGGATGATGAGCAGGATGCCCACCGCGTAGCCGGCGTACTTGTGGAGCTTGCTCCCCTCTTCCAGCACGAAGAAGTTGAGCAGGCAGAGGGTGACGGTGGCCCAGTGGAACACCCGGATGAGGGGATCCCAGACTTTCACTTCAGACGAGGTTGTCATGGTGTGGCTCCATAGAAAGGGCCGGCAGGAGACCGGCCCATGGCCGGATTATTCGTCGATCTCTTCTTTCACTTTCTTCAGATCGGTCGGGTCGAAGTAGATCTCGACCTTGCGCTTCTCCTTGTCCCAACCGTAAATCTCGTAGCAGTTGGTCTCGGTGACCTTGAACTTCTTGATGTCATAGCCCATCGCCTTGATCTTCTGCTGGGCGTCGGCTTCGCTCATCCACTTGCTCTTGTCGGCCTGGGTACATTGGGGATCGGCCAGGGCTGCGCCGCTCAACAGAGGGATCAGTAACAACAGGGGGGTCAGTTTCATTGCTTGCTCCTTGCCGGTGGTTGGGTCAACAGCCACAAGGCTAGTTCACCAGCCTTAAGAAAGAATTAAGCGCAGAAGGGGATGAACGGGTCTCCCCGGCAGGGCGCCGGGGAGCGGGCTCAGCTCAGCTTGCCCCTGACCAGCCACTTGTCCAGCGCGTTGGCGAAGCGCTGCTTGTCGGCCGCGTTGAGGGGGGCCGGGCCACCGGTCTGGACCCCGGCCGAGCGCAGCTCTTCCATGAAGTTGCGCATGCCGAGCCGCGCCTTGATGGTCTCGCGGGTGTAGATCTCGCCGCGGGGGTTGAGCGCCTCGCCGCCGGCATCGATCACCAGGGCGGCGAGGGGGATGTCACCGGTGATCACCAGATCGCCGGGTTTGACCTGCTGGGCGATGACATGATCTGCCACATCGAAGCCCTTCTCCACCTGCTGGGTCTTGATGAAGGGGGAGGGGGGCACACGCAGCCCCTGATTGGCCACCAGGGTGGTCACCACCTGGGCGCGGTGGGCGGCACGGTAGAGGATCTCCTTGACCGGAATGGGGCAGGCATCGGCATCGACCCAGATGGGCATGGCATGGTTTCCTGTGTCTGAAACGAGTGGCGCATCTTAGCACGGCAGGGGGCGGCCGGCTGCCCCGGGGCTGAGTCGGGTCCGGCTTTGGTGTAAGCTGGGCCGATGAACATGAGCGAGAAGGACGAGCAGATGGATCGGGTGCCCAGTGACGTGATTTATGGCCTGACCCTGGATGGCAGGGGGGGCATGCAGCCGCTGGCGGCGGGCAGCGAGATACCGGCAGCGCAGCCGGGCTGGCTGCATCTGGACTATGGCAACCCGGAGGCGGCGCGCTGGCTGTTGCAGACGCCACTGCTGGGTGACGCGGCACGCGAATCCCTGCTCGGCCAGAGCAATCGTCCCAAACTGGTGCGGATGGGGGAGACGGTGCTGCTGATCCTGCGCGGCATCAACCACAACAAGGATCACAGGCCCGAAGAGATGGTGGCGCTGCGGATCTTCATCACGCCGGATCTCATCATCAGCAGCCGGCGCCGGCCACTGCTGTCGGAAAAAGACGTCTTCGAGCAGCTGAAGCAGGGGGGCGGTGCGGACACCCCGGCCGATTGGCTGGTGGAGATCTGCGACGCCCTGACCGATCGGGCTGGGGAGTTCGTCGAGGAGCTGCACGACCAGATCCTGGATCTGGAAGAGCAGGTGCTGATGCGCGACCTGCCTGCCAACGGCCGGCTGGCGCTGATCCGCAAGCAGCTCATCATGATCCGCCGCTACCTCTCCCCCCAGCGGGATCTGGTGGCGCGCCTCGCCAACGAGAAGATCAGCTGGCTGGATGAGGACGACCGGCGACGCCTGCTCGACATCGCCGACCGGCTGCGGCGCTGGCTCGACGATCTGGATGCCGGGGTGGCGCGCACCGCCGTGCTGGCGGACGAGATCAACAACCTGATGGCGGAGGCGACCAACCGCCGCGCCTACCAGATGTCGGTGATGGCGCTGCTGTTTCTGCCCGCCAGCTTCCTGACCGGCCTGTTCGGCATCAACCTGGGAGGCATCCCCGGAGCCGAGAGCCCGACCGCCTTCTGGATCTTCTGCGGATCCCTGGTGGCGCTGGCGACCGGGCTGGCGGTCTGGCTCAAACACAGACGCTGGTGGTAAGGAGCCGACATGACAACATGGGAATCTTTTGGCGTGACCCTGCTGCTGTTGCTGGGCCACACCCTCATTCGCGGCCTCATTCACAAGAGCCTGATGGCCCTCGGCCAGAGCCGGCAGGTGAGCGAGAACCGGGTGCTCTACGTGGAGCACGTGTTCCACTTTCTGCTCGGCTGCGCCACCCTGCTGATCCTGGCCGGGGTGTGGGGGCTCGACTTCTCGCGGCTGGTGGTGCTGGCCTCCTCCTTCTTCGCTGTGCTGGGGGTCGCCATGGTGGCGCAGTGGTCGATCCTCTCCAACATCACCGCCAGCATCACCATCTTCTTCGCCTTCCCCTACCGGATTGGCGATCGGATCCGGATCCTCGACAAGGATGACTCGGTCACCGGGGTCATCACCGAGATCGGCCTCTTCTATGTGCGGGTGCGCGATGACAACGGCGATCTGGTCACCTATCCCGCCAACCTGATCCTGCAAAAGCCGGTCAGACGGCTGGAGGGCAAGGGGGCTGACCCCCTGCAACCGGAATGAGAAAAGGCTCCCGCGGGAGCCTTTTTTGCGCCTGCCAGCTTCTCAGCGTTCGAAGAAGCGGTAGAGGTGCTCGATCTGGATCGGGCAGTCCGCCACCAGATGCACGTGCTGGCGGGCCTCTTCGACCGAGCCGAAGCTGAGGGGGCAACCCAGGGTGTCGGTCATCTCGTACAGTTTGCCGTCCTGTCCCCTGAACTCCACGATCCAGCCGGGCAGGATGGCATCCTGCAGGATCTCGGCTTCCTTGAAGGCTTGTTGCTGGTAGAGCAGACGAAGTTCATTGACTGTCATGACATCCTCCCGTGACGCTTGATGCCACTTCAAGTCTAGTGGTTGCGGCCGCCATCAGGCGGCTCATTTGGCCGTCTTGAGGTATTCCCAGGCCCAGCGCAGGCGGATGAAGGTGTCGGCATCGCCCCCCCGATCCGGATGGTGTTGCAGTGCCAGCTCACGCCAGCGGCGGCGAATGGCGTCAGGCCCCGCCCCGGCCGGCAGGGCGAACAGGGTCAGCGCCTCGGCCCTGTGTTCATCCCGCTCACAGGCCCGCCAGAAGCTGACGAGCAGGGCT
The DNA here is from genome assembly GCF_040907865.1 of Aeromonas sp. s5. NCBI lineage: Bacteria > Pseudomonadati > Pseudomonadota > Gammaproteobacteria > Aeromonadales > Aeromonadaceae > Aeromonas > Aeromonas sp. s5. The sequence goes on along the minus strand of NZ_JBFOCO010000009.1, from coordinate 237,716 downwards.
TCCACCTCCTCCCGGTCTGTCTGCCAGAACACCCGCCAGTCGAGGTAGTAGCTGCGCAGCGCCTCGCCCTGGGCGAGGGCGCTTGCCGCGTTGCGAGGGGCGAGCGGTTCGAGCCGGATATCCAGGGTGCTGATCAGCAGCCACCACCCTTCATCGTGGAGCTCGGCCTGCAGCTGATAGAGGGCGTTCATGATGAGGAAGTTGAGCCGAAACAGCTGTTGCTGCTCGTCCCCCGGCAGAGGCGGGATAAGCTCCTGGCGGCGCAGCTCGGCCAGCAGCTCGTGTACCTTGTAGCTGCCGCTGGCCTGCCTGAGCAGTGCCAGCAGCGGGGCGAGCAGCGGGTTGGCGGTCGGCTCGACAGAATTCACTGGCCGGCCCCCTCTTTGGGGGGCTGCAGGGCGATCAGCAGCTCCCCGGCCAGCGGCTCGACGGGGCCGGTGACGATGCGGGTCCGCCCCTTGCCGTCCAGCACGAACAGCGGGATGGCGCCCGGGTTGGCCTCCTGGTACTGGACCCAGTCGAACGCCTCGCTCAGGCGGGTTGCCTTGATCTGGCCGCCCCGGCTCAGCAGGCCGCTCAGCCTGGCGTAGTTGATGTCGGGACCGAACAGGTTCTGACGGGCGCGGAAGGTGGCGCTCTCCCGGTTGGCCTTGCCGTGCTGCTCGCTGGAGCGCAACGAGTAGACCTTCTCCTCGCCGTAGAGGTGGGCGAAGTGCAGCACGCCGAGGGCGTTGTTGTGGCGGTTGGGGGAGAGCGCCAGCACGGTACTGATGCTGGTGAGCGGCAGGTGCAGCTCGGCGTGTTCGGATTGCGGGTTGCCGAAGTAGCAGGGCAGGTTGCTCATCCGCGCCTGTCGGCAGAACTCCCAGGCCGGATCGCAGAGCTGAACCGGCACCCCCTGATCCGCCAGTGCCCGGCCGATGGCCCGCGCCACCGAGTTGGCCCCGATGATGAGCCAGGTGTTGGGGGCGCTCTGGCGCATCTTGAGCAGACCGGCCAGCGGCGCCGAGGTGAGGCTCTGCAGCACCACGGTGGAGATGATCACCGCAAACACCAGGGGGACCAGCTTGTCGGCATCTGGGATGCCGGCCTCATGCAGGCTGATGGCGAAGGAGGCGCTGACCGCCGCCGCCACTATGCCGCGCGGCGCGATCCAGCCGAGCAGGGCTCGGGCCCGCCAGGAGAGATCGGATCCCCAGGTGGAGACCAGGATGCAGAGCGGGCGCGCCACGAACTGCACCACGCACAGCAGCGCCAGCACCATGGGGCCGAGCTGCCAGAGCTGGGCCAGATCGAGGCGGGCCGCCAGCAGGATGAAGAGGGAGGAGATGAGGATGACGGCGAGATCCTCCTTGAAGGCCAGCACCTCCTCCAGATCCAACCCCTCCTGATTGGCGAGCCAGATGCCGAACACGGTCACCGCCAGCAGGCCGGATTCGTGGCTGAGCCAGTTGGAGAGGCTGAAGGTGACCAGCACCAGCGCCAGTACCCCGAACTTGTGCAGGCTGACCGGCAGCCAGTCCTTGCGGATCAGCAGGGTGGTGAGCCAACCGGCGCCGACCCCGATGAGCGACCCCACCCCCACCGTCTTGGCCAGCGCCAGCAGGGTGTGACCGACCAGATCCCCCTGGCTGCCGAGGCGCACCGCCTCGAACACCAGCACCGCAAACAGGGCGCCGATGGGATCGATGACGATCCCCTCCCAGCGCAGGATGCGGTCCACCTCCCGGGTCGGGCGGATCACGTTGAGCATGGGGGCGACCACGGTGGGGCCGGTCACCACCAGCACGGCGCCGAGTACCATGGCGACCCGCCAGTCCAGCCCCAGCAGGAAGTAACCGGCGCTGCCGATGACGGCGAAGCTCACCAGCATGCCGGTGGAGCAGAGGTTGCGCACCACTTTGCCGATCCCTTTTAGCTCGGCCAGGTGCAGGGTCAGTGCCCCCTCGAACAGGATGATGGCGACCGACAGGGAGACCAGCGGAAACAGCAGGTCGCCGAGCAGGGCGTCGGGGTCGAGCAGGCCGCCGACCGGCCCCAGCAGCAGGCCGGTGAGCAGCAGAAACAGGATGGCGGGCACCCGCAGCGACCAGGCCAGCCACTGGGCCAGCACTGAGACCAGGGCGATCCCGGCCAGGGAGAGAGCGATCATGCAGACCTCGGTTGGGGCAATGGACCTGGAGGAAGTGTAGTGGGGAAGATGGTCAGATTGACACCAGCCGGCGGCGGGAGCAAGGGGGGACGCGGGTCGCGCGACAGCGGGCGTCACGGTTGCGGGGAAGGCGAGGCAGGGGGCCGCAGGCTACGGCCACCAGCCGGATTAGATGGGGCTCTCTTTGTGGAGTTCGGTGACGCAGTCGGCCACCGCCAGCACCAGCGCCGAGCGCACCACCTGATCGAGCCGGTTCAGCTGCATCTGGTAGAAGGGCCAGTCCTCCTCGTTGGCGGGGGCCTCCTGCGGCATCATGCCGCCCTGGCTGACGCCGTGCAGACGTGCCAGCAGATCGCGGATCGGCTTGTCGCTGAAGCGGTAATCCTTGGGGTCGCGCACCAGAAAATCGCGGATCTTCAGGTAAGCCTCGAGATCCTGATAACGTTCGAGGGAGATGAGGCCGAGGGCGAAGATGAGCTTGAGGCGCACCTCCAGCTGGCCGAGGGGGCCGCTCTGGTTGAGCAAAGGTTCGATGGCGTATTTGACGGCATACTCCTCCTGACGGAACGCGCGTCGCATCAGGGAGTCGACCGCCTCTTCCAGGATGGTCACGACCTCGAGAAAGAAGCCGCGGGGGCCATCCTGCTCGTTCAGTCGTTCCAGTACTTCATCTTCCTGGTGTGTGGTCATAAGTGCATTGGGTCCAGCTGACTGGGAGAGAGTGGGCCTCTCTCCCGGTTTTTATCGTATGAGGCGCTTTGGTGGCCGGCCTGAGCGGGCCGGCACGGTGGCGCCTCATCAGGTCACTTCAAATTGCCATAACGGGTGACGATGGCGCTGACGATGTCGCTGTCGGCGGCCAGGCCGGTGATGCGAGCCAGGGCCTGGGCCGGGCCCAGCTCCGCCAGCAGCTGTTGCAGCTCCACCGCCTGCGGGTCGTCGGCGTTGCGATAGTGCAGGGCCGCGGCGATCCCCTCCTGCAGGTGATCGTTTGGCAGGCCGTACTCCAGGGTGCCGAGCAGCGGCTTCACCAGCCGATCCCCCGCCGCCAGCTTGCGCAGCGGCTGACGGCCGACCCGGTCAATCTCGTCCACCAGATAGGGGTTGGCGAAGCGGGCCAGGATCTTCTCGATGTAGGCGGCGTGCAGGCGCGGGTCGAAACCGTAGCGTTGCACCAGCACGGCGCCGCTCTCCTCCATGGCGCGGCGTACCTTGCTGCGGATCAGCGGATCCTCGATCGCCTCGCGGATGGTGCGATAGCCCCTCAGCTTGCCGAGGTAGGCGGTGACGATGTGGCCGGTGTTGAGGGTGAACAGCTTGCGCTCGACGAAGGCCATCAGGTTGTCGGTGGGCTCCATGCCCGCCACCTGCGGCAGCTCCCCCTTGAACTGGGTCTGGTCGACGATCCACTCGCTGAAGCTCTCCACCGTCACTTCCAGCGGATCATCGTTGGCCGCCGCGGGCGGAACGATGCGGTCCACCGCCGAGTCGACGAAACCGATGCAGGCGTCGAGGGTGGCATGATACGCGACCGGCAGGTACTTGAGTACCTCCTGCTTGAGGTGGCTGGTGCCGCGCACCATGTTCTCGCAGGCGATGACGTTGAGCGGTGTCAGGTTGCCGGCATCGAAGCGGGCCTGCAGCCCCTGGGCCAGGGTGCTGGCAATCTTGTCCAGAATGTTGGGGCCGACCGCGGTGGTGACCAGATCGGCGGTGATGATGCGGGCGATCACCTCGTGGCCGGCGGAGCTCACCGCCGCCACGTTGCGCACCACGTCCAGCTTCTGATCTGCTCCCACCACGTGCACCTTGTACTCCTGGCGGTGGTTGAGCTGGTCGATCAGGGTCTCGTTGACGTCGGCGAAGGTGACCTGGTGGCTGGCGTCAGCCAGCAGTTTTCCGATGAAGCCGCGACCGATATTGCCGGCACCAAAATGCAATGTTTTCATGATATTAACCTCTTGAACCAAAGACGATGAAGGACGATCAGGCAGCCTGCTCGGCACCCAGCAGATCCAGGAACTCCTGGGGATCCTGAGTGCTGGCCAGCCGGTCGATGAGGCCGGGTTCGTCCAGTGCATTGGTCAGGCGGGTTATCACCTGCATGTGTTCGTCGTTGCGGGCGGCGATGCCGATCACCAGCCGCGCCACTTCATCGGCCGCCTCGCCGAAGGCAACCCCGGCCGGGTATTGGCAGATGACGATACCGGTGCGCTTCACAAACTCCTTGGCGGCAATGGTGCCGTGCGGCACGGCGATGGATTCGCCGAGGTAGGTGGAGACCAGCTTTTCGCGCTCCAGCATGGCGTTGACGTAGTCGGGCGCCACGTAGCCCCGCTCCGCCAGCAGCTTGCCGGCAGCCCGGATGGCGGCCTCCTTGTTGTCGGCCTTGAGCCCCAGGTGCACGTCATGACGGCTCAGGGTAAAGACCTCGGCCGCTTGCGGCTCGTAGCTGTCGTCGTTGGCAGCCACCAGCAGCTGCGGGTTGGCGACGTCATCGTTGGCGGCCTGGGTCAGGCTCTGTACCAGCTCCTGATAGAGACCGTTGTCGAGGAAGTTGGTGAGCGAGATGTGGTGGGCGTGCGGCGCGTGGCGACGGGCCCTCTCGGTCAGATCCTTGTGGGTGATGACCCAGTCCACCTGATCGTCAAGCTGATCGATGGCGCGGTTGGTGACGCTGATGTCGAGGCCGGCGGCCTGCACCCGCTTGCGCAGCAGGCCGGCGCCCATGGCGCTGGAGCCCATGCCCGCATCGCAGGCAACGACGATGTTGCGTACCGCCATCAGTTCACCGCCCGGCTTCTTGGCCGCTGCGGTCTCGGGCTTGGCACCCTTCATGGCTTTCATCTTGCGAGTGGCTTCACCGAGGGCATCGGCCTCGTCGGCTTCCGGCTGCTGGGCGCGCACGAACACGGCGGCGACCAGGAAGGAGACCAGGGTGGCGCTGATGATGGAGAGGGCGACCCCGATCAGGGAGGCTTTCGGTGTCATCAACAGCACGGCGAAGATGGAACCCGGTGAGGCGGGGGAGACCAGACCTGCGTTGAACAGGGTCAGGGTGAACACCCCGGTCATGCCGCCGGCAATCACCGCCAGAATGAGGCGCGGGTTCATCAGCACGTACGGGAAGTAGATCTCGTGGATGCCGCCGAAGAAGTGAATGATGGAGGCACCGGCAGCGGACTGCTTGGCGGCGCCGCGACCGAACACCATGTAGGCCAGCAGCACGCCCATGCCCGGGCCCGGGTTCGCTTCGATCAGGAAGAAGATGGAGCGGCCGTGCTCGGTGGCCTGCTGGATCCCCAGCGGCGAGAAGATGCCGTGGTTGATGGCGTTGTTGAGGAACAGGATCTTGGCCGGCTCGACGAAGATGGAGGTGAGCGGCAGCAGGTTGTTGTCCACCAGGAAGCCGACGCCACCGGCCAGTACGCCGGAGAGCACCTTGACGAAGGGGCCGATCACGAAGAAGGCGAGGATCGCCAGCAGCATACCGATGAGGCCGGCGGAGAAGTTGTTGACCAGCATCTCGAAGCCGCTCTTGACGCGACCTTCCATCGCCTTGTCGAAACGTTTGATGGCCCAGCCACCGAGCGGGCCGACCATCATGGCGCCCATGAACATGGGGATGTCGGTCCCCACGATGACGCCCATGGTGGTGATGGCACCGACCACGCCGCCGCGCTCACCACCCATCAGCTTGCCGCCGGTATAGCCAATCAGCAGCGGCAGCAGGTAGGTGATCATGGGACCGACCAGCTTGGCCAAGGTTTCGCTCGGCAGCCAGCCGGTGGGGATGAAGAGGGCGGTAATAAAGCCCCAGGCGATGAAGGCGCCTATGTTGGGCATGACCATATTGGACAGGAAGCGTCCAAAATTCTGTATCTTGACTTTGGTATCCGGTGATAACATGTCGGGACCCCGTTTTAAGCCTGTTTGATTAAAAGTGGTAGTCGGGCTGGCCGGTTTTGCCGAACCGCCATCCCTGTCGTCTAAGCAACTTCAATCTACCAGCTTGTGATCAAATTAGGCTGAAAACGGGGTGTCTTGTGACGCATCTCTCAAATACCTCGACCTCCCCCCTCCCTTCATAGTGACTTCGATCACATTCACTCTCTGTATTTCGGCTACATTTCGATCTTTGCTGCCGTCAGTATCTTTTTTATGTGACATGGCTCACCTTTTGGTATTTGCGCAAACCTGTTGTCAATGTGATCTATTTCTCATTTCTATTATTTGTATTCAAATGGAACAATCCGCCTGACCTGAAAAGTGAGGGTGTTGACGATGGATTTATTGAATCAGCGTTAAAGTAATCAATGAATCAATTATTTTGTAGCTCACTTTCAGTTTTTCATGATGCCCTTCAGCCGCAGAGCCGACGCATCAGCCACTCCAGTGGGCCTCGCTCGAAGCGCAGACTCCAGAGATTGGCAAACAGCAGCGCCGCCAGGGCGAAGAGGCTGGCGGCCAGCACCACCTCGGGCAGATCCTGCCCCTGCAGCCAGCCGATGGCCTCCAGCATCCCCATGCCGAGCATGATGTGAGCCAGATAGAGGGTCAGGGTCTGCCGGCCGACCGGCAGCCACACTCGCCACCAGCGGGCCTCGGGCAGGGCGCGTCCCAGCCAGAGACAGAGGGCGATCAGGGTGCTGGCCGCGCCCATGCCGAACAGCAGGTAGAGCGGCGCCGGGGGAATGGGCTGAGTTGCCAGCAGCGGCGCCAGCTCAGGGTTCGGCAAGAGGGTTGGCAACCAGAGTGACAGCCCCCTGGCCAACACCATGGCACTCACCCCGCCGGCCAGCAGCCAGCGCTGGGTGAGCGGATTGGCCAGAGACTGGCGGCTCAGCCAGAGGCCGTAGAGCAGAAAGCCCAGCCAGGGCACCACCGGGTGCCAGCCGTTGAACAGCAGATTGCGGATGAAGCCGGCCAGGGTCCAGAACTCGGGATAGCTGAAGCTGTGCCACTGCCAGCCCCGATCGTAATCGAGCAGGAACAGCAGGCCCACGAAGCTTGCCGCCAGCAGCGGGATCAGGGCCAGCAGCCAGGGGGAGGAAAGCCGGAGACAGCAGGCCCCCAGCAGAAAGTAGACGGCGTAGTAGTGGATGATGTCGGCCGGAAACACCAGGTAGTTGAGCAGCCCCACGATCAGCAGAAACAGGGCCCGCCTGGCGGTGTGGGTCATGGCCGCCGACCACGCCAGTTTGCGGGTCGACAGCCCCAGCCCGATGCCGGCCAGCACCACGAAGCTGGCGGCGGAGCGCCCCTCCAGCGCATCCAGCAGGGGCTTGAGCCAGGTCGGCCCGCCCGCCAACACCCCCATGGCGATGCGAAAATTCACCAGCACCATGCCGAGCAGGGCCATGGCGCGGGCCAGATCCAGCCCTTCCAGTCGATTGTGCGGGACGGTCATGGGAGCGACTCCTTTGGTGATCAGCGGGTCAGCAGGCCGGACCCAACAGCTGGTCCAGCAGGGACGGCAACCTTTGCTCCACCGGCGCCTGCTCTGGATGCAGGGCCAGGGCGTGGCGCAGGGCCTGCCCTTCCAGCGCGTCCAGCAGCAGCTGGGCCGTGAGATCCGGCTGAAGGTGGGCGGCCAGCTCCCCCGCCTGCTGGCCACGGTGCACCGTCGCCGCCAGGGCATCACACAGCTGGCGCTGGTTGCTGGCGAAGGTGGCCGCCATCTCGGGGTGGCGGGCCAGCTCGGCCAGGATCTCGGTGCCGAGCAGCAGGTTCTCCGGGGTCAGCGACCAAGCGAGGTAGCCGGCGGCGAAGCGGGCCAGCGCCGCCCGGGCCGGCCCCTGAACCAGCTCATCCAGCAAGGGTTGCAGCTCGGCCGCCTCCAGCGAGGCGATCAGGGCGATCAGCTCCTCCTTGCGGGCGAAGTGGTTGTAGAGGTTGCCGAGGCTCACCCCGGCGGCGGCGGCGATGTCGCGCATGCCGGTCTGGTGGAAGCCCCGCTCTATGAAGCAGCCGAGCGCCGCCTGGATGATCTGCTCGCGCCGCTGCTCCAGCCGCAGGTTGTTGGTGGTCATAGGGATGCCTCTTGCCTGAAAACTCTTTATGAGCGAACGTTCGTTCATTTGTGGATTCACTCTATGCCCGTGGCGAGCCACTGGCAAGCTCAGGGCGTACAAAAAGTGATCTGCTGACCAGGCGGGCGGCATGACCCAATAAAAAAGCCCGCAGGGTGCGGGCTTTTGCAAGGAGGGAAGGCCTTGGCTTATTCGGCCTTGGGGGCCTCGTCGGCAGGCGCGGCATCGGCTTCGCTGGCCGGAGCGACCGGCGCCGGGCCCGGCACCAGCTCTACCGCCGGCTTGGCGATGAGGGAGCGGGTCTCTTCCACCGCTTCGGTCAGCTTCACCTCGATGATCTGGCCGAGCTCGTAGACCACCTCGGTCTTGTCCAGATAGACGCGGCCGTTGTCCCAGTTGCACTCCAGCCGCTCCTTGTTGTCCAGGATGTGGCGGGCGGGCATGAACACCACGGCACCGTTCTCCTGCAGACGCAGCTTGAGGCCGGCGCGCATCACGTCGATGATCTCGGCGTTGAACACCTTGTCGGTACCCGCATCGGCCTTCAGGTAGCGCACATAGAGCCAGTCGCCGATGTCGCGCTCCACCATGCGGTGCAGGCGACGGCAGGCGGTCAGGTGCTCGGTCAGCTCCAGGCTCGGGCGCTCACCCGGGGTCTTGCCGGCGATGACGGCCTTGAGCAGGCGATGGTTGACCATGTCGCCGTACTTGCGGATCGGTGAGGTCCAGGTGGCGTAGGCATCCAGCCCCAGGCCGTAGTGGGCACCCGGTTCGGCGGACATCAGGGCATAGCTCTGGAAGCGGCGGATCTTGCCGTCCAGCCAGCGGGTGTCCAGGCTGTCGATCCAGCGGCGCAGGGCGCAGAAGCCGGACAGGCTGGCGATCTCTTCCTTCTCGAACGGGGCCTCAGCGCTTTTGAGCAGGTCGATGGCGCCGTCGAGGGACTCTTCATCAAAGCCGGTGTGGACGTTGAAGATGCCGTAGCCGACGCTCTTGCCCAGCACACGACCGGCGCAGATGTTGGCGGCGATCATCGACTCTTCCACCATGCGGTTGGCGATGCGGCGCGGCTCGACGTGGATGGCCAGCACAGCACCGTTCTCGCCCAGCTCGAAGTCGTAGTCGGGGCGGTCCGGGAACACCAGGGCGTGCTCGGTGCGCCACTTGATGCGTGCCTCGGTCATCGCCTTCATCAGCGGCAGCTGGGCCAGCACGCCTGCGTCGATATCCAGCGCTTTGCCGTGTTCGGCCCAATCGGAGACGTCGTCATAGTTGAGGCGGGCGTGGGAGCAGATGCGGGCGGCGAAGAACTCGGTCTCCTCCAGCAGCAGGCCATCCTCGGCGATCAGCAGGCGGGCGCACAGGGTGTTGCGCTCCTCGCCCTCTTTCAGGGAGCAGAGTTCGTCGGAGAGGGTGCGCGGGATCATCGGCACGTTGCGGCCCGGCATGTAGACGGTGAAGGCGCGCTGGGCGGCCTCCTTGTCCAGCTCGCTCCCTTCGGCCACATAGGCGGTCGGGTCGGCGATGGCCACCAGCAGCTCCCAGCCGTTGTCCAGCTTGCGGATGGCCAGGGCATCGTCCATGTCCTTGGTCTTGGCGCCGTCGATGGTGAAGAAGGGGGTCGCGGTCAGATCGGTGCGGGGCAGCTCTTCCTCTTCGATCACCTTCCACTCCGGCAGATCCGCCGGCTCGACCTGGGCCAGGTTGTGGCGCGCCAGCACCACCCACCAGGGCACGTTGTGATCTTCCTGGGCGGCGATCTTCTGGGTGATCTCGGCGGAGAAGTTGCCGTCCACCAGGGCGTGACGCTTGAGGGTGGCGACCACCCAGTCCCCTTCCTTGAACTCTTTCTCGTCCAGACCCTTCTTGACGCGGGCCTTGATGGCATCCTTGATCAGCGGATGATCGGCCACCACGTTGAGGCGGTCGCGGAACATCTTGACCCGGGCCACGAAGCGGGTGACGGACTGCTCCAGCAGTTCATCCGGCTCGGCCACTTCCTTCTCTTTCTCGGTGCGGATCAGGGCGGTCACCCGGTCACCGTGCATCACCTTTTTCATGTAGGGAGGCGGCACGAAATAGCTGGTCTTCTCATCGACCTCCAGGAAGCCGAAGCCCCGATCGGAGGCGCGGATCACACCCTCTTTCTTGGGGATGTTTTCGCGGATTTGTTGCTTGAGCTGGGCCAGCAGCGGATTGTCTTGGAACATAAATGGGGAACCTGAGTGGAGACCTGGTGGTTAATCGCCCAGCACTATACGTTTTTACCCCTCCAAAGCCAAGGTGAATGGCCCTGTCAGGGGCGTTGCAACGCCCGGCGACCCTGCTCGATCAGACGCTGGGATATCTGTTTGTGCAGCCCGCGCTCCAGCACCCAGCGGTGCCAGTAGAGTCGCTCTATCAGGTGCTGTTCCGGGTTGAGATCGAGCAATGACCCCTCCGCCAGCTGGCGACGGATCTGCAGTTCCGGGATGAGGCAGCAGGCCAGCCCCTGCTCGGCCATGGCGACGAAGGCCTCCGACGAGCGCACCGTGTGGCAGGGGTAGCCGCCGGGCTCCAGCCCGAAGTGACGGGCCATGTAGCTGACGTGCATGTCGTCGCGCTGATCGAAGGCCACCGCCGGCGCCTTGGCCAGCGCCGCCAGGGTCAACCCCTGCGGGAAGTGGCGCTCGACGAAGGCGGGGCTGGCGGTGAGCAGGTAGCGCATCTCGCCGAGCTCGTCGACGCAGCAGCCCGCCAGTGGCTGGCCGTGCAGGCTGACGGCACCGAACGCCTGCCCCTCGCGCACCCGATCCAGGGTGCGGCTCTCGTCATCCACCAGCAGGTTGAGCTCGATGGGGTGCTGTTCCAGCAGCGGCGCCAGGGCGGGCAGAAACCAGGTGGCCAGGCTGTCGGCATTGACGGCGATACTGACCCGGATCGGCGCCTGGGGTTCGGCGGGAGAGAGCTCGCCGGCCAGCTCCAGTTCCAGCTGGCGCACCTGGCGGTAGTGGGCCAGCAGCTTCTGCCCGAGCGCGGTGGCCTGCAGCGGCTGGCCGCGAATGATCAGCGGCTCGGCAAACTGCTGCTCCAGCTGCTTGATGCGCTGGGAGATGGCGGACTGGGTGATGTGCAGGCGCTGGGCGGCCCGCTCGAAGTTCTGCTCCTGCATCACCGCATCCAGCGCCAGCAGCAGCTTGTAGTCCAACGCCTTCATCAGCATTCCTTATCAGCAGGGAGATTGAGAAGGGATGCTACTCAAGTGGTGGCGAGAGAACAACCGGAGAGCGCTGAAAATGTCGGCAGCGCAGGCGGGACAAGGGCTGTGGGGTCAAAGCGGGTTTGTCACTGTGAGATGTGACAGTGGTGGTCAAAAGGTATTCAGGAGATACTCTTTTGCGTCCGTTTTTGCATGGGGTGGAAACGGGCCATAGCGAGAACTTTTAATCCCGGGTCTTACCCCGGGATTTTTTTGCGTCACCCTTATTCGGTGACCAGCTCGCGGGCTTCGTCATAGGCACCCTGCAGGGGCTGACCGACGGCACGGGCGAAACGCTCGTCCAGATGGAAGCGGATCCCCACCCCGCGCACGGCGCCCAGATCCACCGCCTGGCGGTGACCGAGCCGCTCGATGGGCAGGCCGAGGCGGCGGAAGATGCGTTCCACCGGCAGGCTGACCACGGCGACCAGCTCGCGGATCCCCTTCGCCCTGGCGAAGGCATAGACCTCGCGGAAGATGACGCAGGTCAGCTCGCTGACCCCGTTGCCCAGGCGCGGTGCCCGTTCGGCATCGATGGCGAGGCGGGTCAGTTCCCACACGTCGTTGCTGCGCGGCGGGGCTTCGCCGGCGAGGGCGGTGGGGAAGATGCTGGGCAGCATGTAATCCTGGGCACAACTGAGCAGACGGATGCAGCCGCACAGGCCTGAATCGTCTTCAATCAGAACCCAATGGGTGTCAGGGGTATCGAAACTGTCCTGCTCCAGACCACGGTGAGATTCCACATCCCAGCCGAGGCGATCGGAGAAGACGCGATTGCGAAAGCGATAAAGCTCGTTTTCTACCTCCCATCTGGGGTGTTCTTTTAATTTTCCTTTGAAAACAAGCATTCAGATGTCTCCATTTCAGTGTTCGGCGCTATAATCGAGGCCCTGGCCAGGGGGGCTAGCCTATGAAACAAGACCAACTGCTTGAGTACCTCGAACATTTCACTTCGGTAACGGACGGGGATCGTCTGGCCGAGTTGATCGGTCGGTTCACGCTCGGTATGGGTTACGACTACTACCGGTTTGCGCTGATCATTCCCATGTCGATGCAAAGACCCAAGGTGGTGCTGTTCAATCAGTGCCCTGACTCCTGGGTGCAGGCCTATACGGCAAACCATATGCTGGCCTGTGATCCCATCATTCAATTGGCCCGCAAGCAGACCTTGCCCATTTACTGGAACCGGCTGGATGAGCGAGCACGTTTTCTGCAAGAGGGCAGTCTGGACGTGATGGGGTTGGCGGCGGAGTTCGGGCTGCGCAACGGCATCTCGTTTCCGTTGCACGGGGCGGCGGGGGAAAACGGCATACTGTCGTTCATCACCGCCGAGCGGGCATCGAGCGATCTGCTGCTGGAGTCCTCGCCCGTCCTCTCCTGGATGTCCAACTACATCTTCGAGGCGGCGATCCGGATTGTGCGGGTCAGTCTGCGGGACGATGACCCTCAGGAGGCCCTGACTGACCGGGAGACCGAATGCCTGTTCTGGGCCAGTGAAGGGAAAACGTCGAGTGAAATCGCCTGCATCCTGGGGATCACGGAGCGAACCGTGAACTACCACCTCAATCAGGTCACCCGTAAAACGGGGTCGATGAATCGCTACCAGGCCATCGCCAAGGGGGTGAGCAGTGGCATCTTGCTGCCCAATCTCGAGCAGGTCGTGGTCACCAACTTCCCCAAGCTGATGCAATAAAACCCGATGATTCTCGGGGCAGAGTGACTGGCTAACAATTGTCAGATCCTGCAATTGACAGCCATGAACGGGTCTAGCCCCTTCTACCTCGAAGGGGTTGGGTCGAGCCCTCTGTCATTAGCAAAACAAATTGCTCAGCAGATTAATGAATTTCTCTAAACGTCTGGCCGCCCCTTATAGTGCCGTCCAATCACTCTGCTGGACGGTTCATCCATGTTTGCAACCACCCTGCAAGGCTTCACCCTCGGCCTTGCCATGATCATCCCCATCGGTGCCCAGAATGCCTTCGTGCTGAGTCGGGGCATCCACCGCAACCACCATCTGCTGACGGCGACCCTCTGCTGCCTGTGCGATCTCGTGCTGATCGGGATCGGGGTGTTCGGCGGTGCCAACCTGCTGGCGGCCAGCCCGATCGGACTGGCCCTGCTGACCTGGGGCGGCGTGCTGTTCCTCGGCTGGTTCGGTATCCGTTCCCTGCGCAGCGCCTGGCGTGGGCAGGGGGCTGCGCTTGCTGACTCGCCCCAGCTGATGGGAGTCAAGAGCGTGCTGGCCATGACGCTCGGGGTGACCCTGCTCAACCCCCACGTCTACCTGGACACCCTGATGCTGCTCGGCTCCTTCGGCAGCCAGTTTGCCGAGGAGTTGCGGCCCGCCTTTGCGGCGGGGGCCATGTTGGCCTCGCTGGTCTGGTTTTACAGCCTGGCGTTTGGGGCGGCGGCCCTCTCGCCCTGGCTCGCTCGCGGCAGGGTTCAGCAAGCTATTGATACTATTGTTGGTTTCATCATGCTCGGGTTGGCGTTGCAGCTGGCGAGCGGGGCTTTGCTGGCGTCATAAGGCTATTTTTGTGCCGCACCTCATAAAAATTCACCCCGGCTTCATCCGCTGACATATTCGTCTGTTAAATTCCCGTCGCTGGTAAAGCGACACTCTAATAAAAGGGACAAGACAGTGAATAAATCCATGAAGCTGGGTGCTATTGCAGCCATCGTGCTGTTGTCTGCCTGTAGCAATGACAACGACAGCAAGGCGCAACCGGGCGAGGTTGCCCTGCGTCTGATCCAGACCTCCGACATCCACTCCAACGTGCTGGGGTACGACTACTACCAGAACAAGGAGGATCGCAAGTTCGGCCTCTCCCGCACCGCGCTGCTGATCCGCGCGGCCCGCGCCGAAAACCCCAACAACCTGCTGCTCGACAACGGCGACCTGATCCAGGGCACGCCGCTGGCTGACTACATCTTCGAGCAGTCCGGTGCCGGCTACCTCGACAAGCAGGCCCACCCGGTGTTCAAGGCGATGAACGAGCTCGGCTACGACGCCGGCAACCTGGGCAACCACGAGTTCAACTACGGTCTGGATTACCTCACCAAGACCCTGCAGGGGGCCAAGTTCCCTTATGTGAATGCCAACGTGTTCGAGGCAGGCGCCTTCAAGCGGGATGCCAAGGGGCAAATAGACTGGAGCGGCAACAAGTTCACCCCCTACCTGCTGCTGGAGCGCAAGGTGAAGGATGACAAGGGCCAGCTGCAGACCGTCAAGGTCGGCATCCTGGGGCTGACCCCGCCGCAGGTGCTGCAGTGGGACAAGCGTCATCTGGAAGGCAAGGTGGTGGTGGCCGACATGGTCGAGACCGCCAACCACTATGTGCCCGAGCTGCGCGCCAAGGGCGCCGACGTGGTCGTCGTTGTTGCCCACACCGGCATCAATGCCAGCAGCTACGAGGCCATGATGGAGAACTCCGCCTGGCACCTGGCCAAGGTGAAAGGGGTGGACGCCCTGATGCTGGGCCACGCCCACAAGAACTTCCCGGGCGACTTCCCTGATTTGCCGGAGGTGGACAACCAGGCCGGCACCCTGAGCGGCATTCCGACCGTGATGCCTGGCTACTGGGGCAACCACCTCGGCATCATCGACCTCAAGCTGGAGCAGGTGGACGGCAAGTGGCAAGTGAAACAGAGCCAGGCCAGTCTGCGCAAGATCGACTCCAGCGAAGGCAGCGCGGTGGATCAGCGGGTGGTGGACCTGGTGCAGGCCGACCACGACGCCACCAACCAGTGGCTGGACGAGCCGCTCGGCAAGATCACCTCCTCCATCCACAGCTTCTTCGCCCTGGTGCAGGATGACCCCTCGGTACAGCTGGTGAGCGATGCCCAGCGCAAGCATGCAGAGCAGTTGCAAAAAGATGGTCTGCTCAAGGAGTCCTACCCCATCCTGTCGGTAGCGGCCCCATTCCGTGGCGGTCGCAACGGCATCAACGACTTCACCTACGTGGCCCAGGGCGACATCTCCCTGCGCAACGTCTCCGACCTCTACATCTATCCGAACACCCTGCAGGTGGTCGAGGTGAACGGGGCCAACGTCAAGGAGTGGCTGGAGATGAGTGCCGGCCAGTTCAACCAGATCGACACCGGCAAGACCGAGGTGCAGTGGCTGGTGAACGAGAAGTTCCCCACCTACAACTTCGACGTGATCGACGGGGTCAACTACGAGGTGGATATTACCCAGCCGGCCCGTTACAACAAGGAAGGGGCCAAGGTCAGCGACGGCCAGCGCATCAGCAGCCTCACCTTCAACGGCCAGCCCATCGATCCGGCCCAGAAGTTCTACGTGGTGACCAACAACTACCGCGCCAGCGGCGGCGGCCACTTCCCGGGCATCGACGGCAGCAACATCGTCCATGAAGATCCCTTCGAGACGCGCGAGATCATCGCCCAGTACCTGAAGGCCCAGTCTGCCGAGAACCCGGCCGGCTTCAGCCCGGCGGCCAACAACAACTGGCACATGAAGGCCCTGCCGGCCAACGTGGACGTGCGGCTCTACTCCTCGCCCCGCGAGGAGGCCAAACAGCTGGCCGGTGCGGATCTGGAGTACAAGTCCACCCTGCCGATGGATGACGCCCAGCACCCTGGCTACGCCATCTTCCGGCTGATCCGTCAGTAATTCCCGGCCGACATGGCAATAAAAAAAGCCCTCGCACTGCGAGGGCTTTTTCATGGGCGGAGGGTTCCGAGGGCTTAGTTGACCACGGCCACGTTGATGGTGCCGTTGCCCTGGGTCATGCGTACCCGGGCGCCCGGTACGAAGGTGGGGCTGGCCTTTTGCACCACCACGATGGATTCGCCGTTCTCTTTCTTGATCTCGAGCTCGACGCCATCCACCTGGTTGAGCTTGTCACCGGCTGCCTTGCCCGCCGCTGCACCCGCGATGGCGCCACCGGCCGCAGCGATGTCGCTGCCGCGCCCGCCGCCGATGGTGCTGCCGAGCAGGCCGCCGACCACGGCGCCGCCTATGGTGCCGATCAGCGAGTTCTCATCGGCCTGGATCTTGACCGGGCGGGTGGAGAGGATGGTGCCGTAGCTGACGGTCTGTACCTGCTTGGCGCGATCCTTGGTGTAGACGTCGCCGGAGTAGACGTCGCTGTTGGCACAGCCGCTGAGGGTGGTGGCGGTGGTGGTGGCCAACAGGGCGATGAGGGTAATGCGTTTCAACATGATGGGCCTCCTGGGCTGGCATCTAATCTGGTTTGTTCGGTCAGTGATTCAACTCTACGCCAACCGGATTGAGCATGAAACCAGCAAAGTGTAACCAATTATAAGGCCCGGGCCCGGCAAACCCCGTCACCGCCGGCTCAGCCGAGCCGTTTTTCCAGCAGCAGGCGATCCTCGCCCTGGCCGAAATAGTCGCGCTCCTCGGCCAGTTGCTGATAACCGAGTCGAAAGTAGAGGCGCTGGGCCGGATTGGCCGGATCCACCGTCAGTCTGACCCGCTCGATCCCCAGCTTTTCCAGTGACTGCTCCACCTGCAGCATCATGCGTTCGGCCAGACCGAAGCCGCGCGCCTCCGGCAGCACCGCCAGCGACAGCAGCCAGCCCTGCGACCGATCCTGTCCCAGCCCACCCAGGGCATAGCCCAGCAGCCTGCCGTCCAGTTCGGCCACCAGCAGCAGTTCGGGCCACAGATCCATGGCCTGGCGGAAGAAGAAGCCGGGATAGACATCCTCCCCGAACACATTGACGTCGATCTGCCAGATGGCGTGCATGTCGGTGTGAGTGGCGGTGCGCAGCAGGGGCGGGGTGTGGTGCATCAAGACTCCTTCGGTCAATATTGGCGAAAGGTGATGCCCTGGGTCTGTACCTTGCGGTCGCTGCCGCCTCGCCATTGGGCAGGGCGCGCCAGCTCGCGGACATCCAGAGCGGTATAGGCGATATCGTGGTGAAACAGGCTCTCGGCGAGCGACTGGCGCAGTGCGAGCAGGCGCTGATCGTCGAGTTGCCAGCCACTGGCAAGCTCGGGCGCGCTCTCGTGGCGGTAGAGCGCGAAGTAGTAATGGAGCCAGCGGGGCGGCAGTTTATGGATCCTGGTCTGGGTCAGCAACTGCCCCGCACTGTATTGCTCGCGGGCACCATACTCTTTGGCCAGGATAGCCGACATCGCCAGATAGCGACGCAGGGCCCGACGCTCACGAAAACGGGTAAACCAGCCCATCTTATCTCCACTTCTCCACTGTCAGATGCAGACCGCAAGAGGCGGTCTGGACGGGGTGGAGTTTACCGGCTGATTCCTGAATCCAGCATGAGTGATCAGGGGGGAAGCGGGCGGCTGTGGGGGCGTCTGGGGGCCTTGCGACGACTGTCCAGCAGGTGGCGCAGGGCCAGCCAGGGGTGATGCCACAGCATGCGCGGGCCGCTCCACTTCATTACCAGCTGGATCTGCTTGCGCATGGCCGGGGCATAGCAGTGGATGTGGCAGTTGGCACAGGTGGGCTTGTGGCCGTGACCATAGCGGCAGCGGCGCAGCCGCTGGTGGGCGAACTCCTGCAACTGCTGGCAGTGCCGGCAAGCGGGATCCTGATGATGGTGGTCGCAGTAGAGGCGGATCATGGCGCTGACCGTCTGCTGCTCACGCTTGAGCCTGGGATGCACGGGCGCCTTGTCGGCACGGGCCGGGCGTGCGGGGTGGGTGTGATGGGTCGTCATGCAAGGCATTGTCCGGACCTGGGGCGACGGGGTCTTGATACAGGTCAAACCGGCGGGCAAAAAAACAGGGCCTGCAGGCCCTGTTTCATCAGACAACTTCGATTGTCTGCGCTTAGATAAGGCTGGTTGCCTGCTCCAGCCAGGCGAGATCCTCGCCCTCCAGCAGCGGGCTCAGGCGGCGGTAGACCTCGGCGTGGTACTCGTTGATCCAGCGGAACTCGGCCGGGCTCAGCAGGCTGCGATCGATGAGGCGGGTATCGAACGGTACATAGGTCAGCCGCTCGAAGCCCAGCATCGGCAGCTCGCCGATCTGCTCCTGTTCGGTAACCACCACCAGGTTCTCGCAACGGATGCCGAAGGCATCTTCCCGGTAGTAGCCGGGTTCGTTGGAGAGAACCATGCCTGGCTGCAGGGCCACCAGGCTGCCCTTGGGGGCGATGCGCTGCGGGCCTTCGTGCACGCTCAGGAAGTGGCCGACGCCGTGGCCGGTGCCGTGGTCGTAGTTGTAACCGGCCTGCCACAGCGGCATGCGGGCCAGCACGTCGAGCTGAATGCCGGCGGTACCGCGCGGGAAGCGGGCCTGATCCAGGGCGATGTGACCCTGCAGTACCCGGGTGAACATCGCCTTGTGCTCGTCGGTCAGCTCACCCACCTTGATGGTGCGGGTGATGTCGGTGGTGCCGTCCAGATACTGGGCGCCGGAGTCCACCAGATAGATGCTGTCCTGACCAAAGGTACGCGGGGTGCCGTTGGTGTGGCGGTAGTGGCACATGGCGGCGTTGGGGCCGAGCGCCGAGATGGTGTCGAAGCTCGGCTCGACATAGTGATCCTGCTCGCGGCGGAAGGCTTCCAGCTGGTCGGCCAGGGTGCCTTCATCCACGCCGTCGAACTCGCCGCTGGCGATCAGCCGATCCAGCCAGGCCAGGAAGCGGGTGACGGCGACGCCGTCGCGCAGATGGGCGGCACGCATGCCGGCCAGCTCCACCTCGTTCTTGCACGCCTTCGGCAGCATGGTCGGATCCTGACCTGCCACCAGGATGGCGCCCGCTTCTTCCATGACCAGCTGGGTCCAGGCGTTGGCGGTGTTGGGATCGGCCAGCACCTTCTGCTGATCCTCGCCGATGCGTTTGAGCACGTCACCCAGCTTGTCGATGGGGTAGACGGAGACATCCTGCCCCACGTGCTGGCTGAAGGCGAAGCAGTCGATCTTGTCGGTATCGACGAAGAAATCCATGGTGGCGTTGGCGTAGAGCACCGCAAAGCCGAGTACCACCGGCAGCCGCTCCACGTCGCGACCGCGCAGGTTGAGCAGCCAGTTGATGGGCTCGGCCTGGGTCAGCAGCACCGCATCCAGCCCGCGCTTGCGCAGATCGCTGGCCAGCAGCTCGCGCTTGGCCTGGCTGGACTGGCCCGCCAGCGCCTCGCTGTAGAGGATGGCCGGATTCTTGGTGGGGGCGGGGCGATCGCTCCAGTGCAGATCGATGGGGTTCTGATCCACACGCACCAGCTCGATGCCGCGCTCGGTCAGGATCTCTTTGGCGTGTCGATACCAGGCCAGGCTGTGCAGGCGGGCATCGAAGCCGACCCGGGAACCGGCAGGCAGCTGCTCGGCCAGCCACTGCACGTGGGGATCTTCGTTCAGGTGGAGAAACTCGAAGAGCTCGGCCGGTGCCTGCATGCGGGCCTGCACCGTGTAACGACCGTCGATGAACAGGGCCGCCCGCTGCGCCAGTATGATGGCGAGGCCGGCGGAGCCGTTGAAACCCGTGATCCAGTCCAGTCGCTCGGCGTAGGCGGGAATGTACTCCCCCAGGTGCTCGTCGTCATGGGGGACGATGAAGGCGTCCAGCTCCATCATGGCCAGTTCGGCCCTGACCTGGGCGACGCGGGTTTCAATAATCTCGAAATGATTCATGTCGTTAATGCCAGATTGTAGTGATGTGAGTGTTCAGTGGTTGTGGCCGCTGTCCAGGATCCGCTTGATTGACTGGCCAGCCGCCTCAATATGTTGCTTGAGCAGTACCACCGCCTCGTGTTTGCGGCGGGCGCGGCACAGCTCCAGCAGCTGGGCGTGTTCCCGCTCCGCCTTGTCGACGCCATCGCTGGCGAACAGCAGCTCAAAGCGCACATAGCGGTCACAGCTCAGATTGATCTGGGCGATCAGCTCCAGTGCCTGGGGGCGGCCGGCGGCCTGATAGAGGGTGGCGTGAAAACTGTGGTTCAGTTCGGCCCAGTGTTCGATCTGGGTGCCCGACTCGAGGGCCTGGTCGAACTGGGCGAGGATCGCCTGCGCCTTGGCGAAGGTCTCCTCCGTCATCAGGTCGACGGCGTGGAACAGGGTATCGGCTTCCAGCAGGGCTCGCAAATAAAAGAGCTCCTCGATGGCTGCGGCGTCCAGCATGGTGACCACGGCGCCGCGGTGGGCCTCGAACTTCACCAGCCCCTGAGCCTCCAGTTGCATCAGGGCCTCCCGCACCGGGATGCGGCTCACCGCCAACTCCTTGGCGATGGCGTCCTGGCGCAGGGGGGCGCCGGCGGGAAACTCACCGCGCAGGATCCGGCCACGGAGGTTTTCCATCACCATTTGGGTACGGGTCTTGTAGGGTGGGGTCATGATCGGGTCACAGGGGAATCGTTACAAAATTGTATATTGTATAAAGTTGGGCTGAATCTAACGCGCAAGGGCCCACAAGGCAAGGTTTGGCGGGAGTCAAACGCCGCGCTCTGCTCAAAAAAATACCGGTCAGCTGGGCTGACCGGTATGAGATTGGTTGTGAACGGGGTCGCTGTTACAGCTGCGGACCCGCCGCGACCAGACGCTTGCCTTCGTCGTTGTCGGTGAAGCGCTCGAAGTTCTTGATAAAGCGCTGGGCCAGATCCTGCGCCTTGGCATCCCACTCGGCCTTGTTGGCGTAAGTGTCGCGCGGGTCGAGGATCGCCGGGTTCACGTCGTGCAGGGCGGTCGGTACTTCCAGATTGAAGATCGGCAGCACCTTGGTCTCGGCCTTCTCGATGGAGCCATCCAGGATGGCGTCGATGATGGCGCGGGTATCCTTGATGGAGATGCGCTTGCCGGTGCCGTTCCAGCCGGTGTTGACCAGGTAGGCTTCCGCGCCTGCCGCTTCCATCCGTTTCACCAGCTCCTGACCGTACTTGGTCGGGTGCAGGGAGAGGAAGGCCGCGCCGAAGCAGGAGGAGAAGGTCGGGGTCGGCTCTGTGATGCCGCGCTCGGTACCGGCCAGCTTGGCGGTGAAGCCGGACAGGAAGTGGTACTTGGTCTGCTCCTTGGTCAGCTTGGAGACCGGGGGCAGCACACCGAAGGCGTCGGCGGTCAGGAAGATCACCTTGGTGGCGTGACCCGCCTTGGAGACCGGCTTGACGATGTTCTCGATGTGATAGATGGGGTAGGAGACCCGGGTGTTCTCGGTCTTGGAGCCATCGTCGAAGTCGATGGTGCCGTCGGCCGCCACGGTCACGTTCTCCAGCAGCGCATCGCGACGGATGGCGTTGTAGATGTCCGGCTCGGCTTCCTTGGAGAGCTTGATGGTTTTGGCGTAGCAGCCCCCTTCGAAGTTGAACACGCCGTCGTCGTCCCAGCCGTGCTCGTCATCGCCGATCAGCTGACGCTTGGGATCGGTGGAGAGGGTGGTCTTGCCGGTGCCGGAGAGGCCGAAGAAGATGGCCACGTCGCCGTCCTGACCCACGTTGGCGGAGCAGTGCATGGAGGCGATGCCGCGCAGGGGCAGGAAGTAGTTCATCATGGAGAACATCCCCTTCTTCATCTCGCCACCGTACCAGGTGCCGCCGATGAGCTGGATCTTCTCGGTCAGGTTGAAGGCGACGAAGTTCTCGGAGTTGAGACCCTGCTCCTTCCAGTTCGGGTTGGTGCACTTGGCACCGTTCATCACCACGAAGTCCGGTTTGAAGGTTTTCAGCTCTTCATCGCTCGGGCGAATGAACATGTTTTTCACGAAGTGAGCCTGCCAGGCCACCTCGGTGATGATGCGCACGGCCAGGCGGGTGTCCGGGTTGGCACCGCAGAAGCCGTCCACCACGAACAGGCGCTTGCCGGAGAGCTGCTTGGTCACTAGGGATTTCAGATGTGACCACACTTCCGGGCTGATGGCTTTGTTATCGTTTTTACCCTGGTCAGACCACCACACAGTATTCTGGGTAGTGGCGTCTTTGACGATATATTTATCTTTCGGGGAGCGGCCGGTGAAGATGCCGGTATTGACATTGACGGCCCCCAGTTCGGTCACCACGCCGCGCTCGAACCCTTCCAGGTCGGCACGAGTCTCTTCCGCGAACAGCTGGTCGTAGGAAGGGTTGCGCAGGATTTCAGTGGAGTTCTTGATACCGTACTGGTCCAGTCCTAATTGTTGGGCCAGGGTGGGTTCTGCCACGATTGTCATTGTATTCTCCTGGGTTCAGAGGTTGGTAGGGTTCTATCTGGCGTTCATCCTATCACTTAGGTGGTAGAGTTTAGCGATCGCCATCAAACTTTATAAAATAGGGTATTTTTTTGTTATTTAAGTTAAAGGCGGGTTTTGCCCGCCTTCAATTAGTGTAACTTGTTTGCATCATTACCGGGAGCCCCGCTGAACAGGGTTTCGACATCGATCCCGTCAAATTCGTACTGGGCGCCACAATAATCACAGTGCATGCCGATCTTGCCGAGCTCCTGCACCATCTCCATTACCTCTTCCTTCTCGATCTGCAACAGGGCCCCTTCGCAACGCTCGCGGGAGCAGGTGCAGCGGAATTCGACCGCCTGCGGATCGAACACCCGCACCTTGTCCTGGTGGTAGAGACGGTAGAGGATCTCTTCCGCTTCCAGACCGAACAGCTCTTCATCCTTGATGGTGCTGGTGAGCTGGGTCAGGTGCTCGAAGTCGTCGCCGTGATCCTCGCTCTGGGCAGGCAGCTCCTGTAGCAGGATGCCGGCGGCACGCGGCGCGCCTTCGTGGTAGCCGGTGCGGATCCAGAGCTTGGTCGCCAGCTGTTCGGACTGGGTAAAGTACTGCTCCAGGCAGCCGGCCAGGGTGTCGGCGTCCAGCGCTATGATGCCCTGATAGCGTTCACCCTGCTCCGGGGTGATTGTGATGACCAGCTGGCCTTCCCCGATCAGGCTCTGCAACTTGCCGTCGCTCGGCAGCTCACCCTCGTAGCGGGCCACGCCGCGCAGCTGCTGATTGTTGTCGCCGTTGATGACGGCCAGCCGTACCGGGCCGTTGCCCTGCAGCTGTACCGTGATGGAGCCTTCGAACTTGAGGGTGGCGGTCAGCAGGCTGGTGGCGACCAGCAGTTCACCCAGCAGTTTTTGCACCTGTACCGGGTAGTTCTGAGCCTCCACCACGTGGCGGTAGGTGTGGTCCAGCTGGACCAGCTCGCCCCGGACTTCGTACTCTTCGAACAGATAGCGATACAGGAGATCTTGGTTACTCATCATGCATTCCTGGGTTCTTCGGTGGGGTAAATAGATAAAAACATTAATAAACAGGTGGTTAGGAACTTATTCCGCCATCTGTCGTCATAAAAGGGCCATCTTGGCGGGTCAATATTGCTTGACCTTGATCAGCTGGCGCCGCTCCTGCTTGTCGGGACGACGCTCGGGGCTCGGGGCAAACTGGCTGTTGAAGCGGCGTGCCTCGCTGTTTTCCGCCCGTCGTTTCAGGCTGGCCTCGGTCTCTTCATAGAGCTGCTGGGCCAGCGGGGCGGATTTGCGCTGCTCGCTAACCTCGACCACCCGCACCTCCCGCTCGTCCTGGCCCTGCCAGAAACGAATGAGGGCGCCGACCTCGACATGCTTGCCCGGCTTGCTGCGCTGGCCGTTGTAGTGCACCTTGCCCCCTTCAATCTGGTCGCGGGCCAGGCTGCGGGTCTTGTAAAAACGTGCCGCCCACAACCACTTGTCGAGACGGACCTGGGTTGGGATTTCTGCGGGGTTCGGCATGAATCGACTCCGGAATGGCTGAAAGGGGTGCCTGATTATACCAGAGGCAGGCCCCGGGATAGAAACAGGGGGCCCAAGGGTGTGACGGAATGTCAATTTTCGCAGCTTACTCCCATCCGGTCGGTTGTCTCTGGGTCCATTGCCGTACACAATAGCCAACCGATTTGGATGCCAGAAAATATTGATAAACATGACGCTACCGTTCAGGGATGACTTGTTGAGCTCCCTTCTGGCCCGTTGTAAAACCGTGCCACTCTCCCGTTTCAGCCAGCCTCTGTTCTGGCTTCTGCTGCTGTTGCTGGCCCACCAGTGTGCCGGTCTCACCTGGCGTCTGCTGGATCTCGGCAGCCGCCCCGTCAGTCAGCCCTGGCAGCCGTCGGTGGTAGCCAGTCAGGGCCAGGGTTCAAACCGCCTCGATCTGAGCGGCGTCAGCCGGCTGGCGCTGTTCGGCAAGGCCAAGCAGCAGGCCCAGGCGGCCGATGTTGTCGCAGCCGATGCTCCCAAGACCCAGCTCAACGCCCAGCTCAATGGCGTGCTGGCGAGCTCGGATCCCGCCAAGTCCATCGCCATCATCGCTCACAACGGGCTGCAGAACTCCTATGGCATCGGTGACCTCATCGACGGCACCCAGGCCAAGGTCCGCCAGGTATTTGCCGACCGTGTCATCATCGAGCGGGACGGGCGCGACGAGACCCTGATGCTGGACGGGGAGGAGTACGGCAAGCCGCTGCCCCAGCAGGGCAAGCAGGACGACAAGCTCTCCTCGGTGCGCAACGAACTGATGGGCAACCCCGGCAAGATCACTGATTACCTCAATATTTCCCCGGTCCGGGTCGATGGTCGCATGGTCGGCTATCGCCTCAATCCGGGTCGCAATCCGGAACTGTTCAATCAACTCGGGCTGGTCGCCAACGATATGGCGGTCAGCATCAACGGGCTGGATCTGCGGGATAACGCTCAGGCCATGCAGGCGATGCAGCAGGTGGCTGGCGCAACGGAAATGACCGTCACCGTCGAGCGGCAAGGACAGCTCTACGACGTTTATGTCGGCTTGTCAGAATAATGAATTGGAGTAGCACCAAGAATGACAAATAAAGGGAAGGGCTGGCGTCTGGCCACCGTGGCCGCGGCGTTGATGATGGCAGGCTCAGCCTGGGCCACCGAATACTCCGCCAGCTTCAAGAATGCCGACATCGAAGAGTTCATCAACACGGTCGGCAAGAACCTGAACAAGACCATCATCATAGAGCCGTCGGTGCGGGGCAAGATCAACGTCCGCAGCTATGATCTGCTCAACGAAGACCAGTACTACCAGTTCTTCCTGAGCGTGCTCGACGTCTATGGCTTCGCCGTGGTCCCGATGGACAACGGCGTGCTCAAGGTGGTGCGCTCCAAGGATGCCAAGACCTCCGCCATCCCGGTGGTGGACGAGAGCAACCCCGGCAGCGGTGACGAGATGGTGACCCGGGTCGTGCCGGTGCGCAACGTCTCGGTGCGCGAGCTGGCGCCGCTGCTGCGCCAGCTCAATGACAACGCGGGCGGCGGCAACGTGGTCCACTACGATCCCTCCAACGTGCTGCTGATCACCGGCCGCGCCGCCGTGGTCAACCGGCTGGTGGAAGTAGTGCGCCGGGTCGACAAGGCGGGCGACCAGGAAGTGGACATCGTCAAGCTGAAGTATGCCTCCGCCGGTGAAATGGTGCGGCTGGTGACCAACCTCAACAAGGACGGCAACAACCAGGGGGCCAACACCTCCCTGCTGCTGGCCCCCAAGGTTGTGGCCGACGAGCGCACCAACTCCGTGGTGGTGAGCGGCGAGCCCAAGGCGCGCGCCCGCATCATCCAGATGGTGCACCAGCTCGACCGTGACCTGCAGAGCCAGGGCAACACCCGGGTCTTCTATCTGAAATACGGCAAGGCCAAGGATCTGGTAGAGGTGCTCAAGGGCGTCAGCTCCAGCATCGAGGCCGACAAGAAGGGCGGCGCGGCTACCACCACAGGCGGTGGCGGTGCCAGCATCGGCGGTGGCAAGCTGGCCATCTCCGCCGACGAGACCACCAATGCGCTGGTGATCACCGCCCAGCCGGACGTGATGTCCGAGCTGGAGCAGGTGGTGGCCAAGCTCGACATCCGCCGTGCCCAGGTACTGGTGGAGGCGATCATCGTCGAGATCGCCGATGGCGACGGCCTCAACCTCGGGGTGCAGTGGGCAAACACCAATGGCGGTGGCACCCAGTTCACCGACACCAACCTGCCCATCGGCTCGGTGGCCATCGCGGCCAAGGATTACCAGGACAACGGGACCACCACAGGCCTGGCCTCGCTGGCCAAAGAGTTCAACGGCATGGCGGCCGGCTTCTACAAAGGCAACTGGGCCGCGCTGGTGACGGCCCTGTCGACCAACACCAAGAACGATATTCTCTCCACCCCGAGTATCGTCACCATGGACAACAAGGAAGCCTCCTTCAACGTCGGCCAGGAAGTGCCGGTGCAGAGCGGCTCCCAGAGCTCTACTACCAGCGATCAGGTGTTCAACACCATCGAACGCAAGACGGTGGGGACCAAGCTGGTGGTGACGCCGCAGATCAACGAAGGGGACTCCGTGCTGCTCAACATCGAGCAGGAGGTCTCCAGCGTGGCGCAGACCCAGGCGACCGGGACCGCCACTCTGGGCCCGACCTTCGATACCCGCACCATCAAGAACGCCGTGCTGGTGAAGAGTGGCGAGACAGTGGTGTTGGGCGGCTTGATGGACGAGAAGACCCAGGAGAAGGTCTCCAAGGTGCCGCTGCTGGGCGACATCCCGGTGCTGGGCTACCTGTTCCGCTCCACTACCAATACCACCTCCAAACGCAACCTGATGGTGTTTATCCGGCCCACCATCTTGCGTGACTCCGATGTTTACAGTGGCATCTCCGGCAACAAGTACTCACAGTTCCGCTCCGAACAACTGGATGCGGCGGCGCAGGAGGGTTACCTCACCTCGCCCAAGCGCCAGGTGCTGCCCCAGTACGGCCAGGACGTGACAGTCTCGCCCGAGGTGCAGAAACAGCTCCAGCAGACACAGTCGGCCCCGCAGACGAGCGGCGGATCCCAGCCATTCGTGGGTAACAAGTAATGGCGGCATACCAGCTGGATGGCGTCGACATGCCGGCAGCCCTGCCCGAGCTGCCGTTTGCCTTCGCCCGCAACTTCGGGGTGATCCTGACCGAGCGGCAGGGGGCCCCGGTGCTGCTTTGCCGCCAGGGCGTGACGCCGCAAACCCTGCTGGAAGTGCGGCGGGTGGCGGGTTGTGCCTTCACGGTGGAGCAGATGGATGGCGAGGTCTTCGAAGAGCTGCTGATGGCCCACTACCAGCGTGACTCCTCCGAGGCGCGCCAGCTGATGGAGGATCTTGGCAACGAGATGGACTTCTTCGCGCTGGCCGAAGAGCTGCCCCAGAGCGAAGACCTGCTGGACGCCGACGACGACGCCCCCATCATCCGCCTCATCAACGCCATGTTGAGCGAGGCGATCAAGGAAGAGGCGTCCGACATCCACATCGAGACCTTCGAGCGGGCCCTGGTGATCCGGTTTCGCATCGATGGGGTGCTGCGGGAGATCCTGCGCCCCCATCGCAAGCTCGCCTCCCTGCTGGTGTCGCGCATCAAGGTTATGTCGCGGATGGACATCGCCGAGAAGCGGGTGCCGCAGGATGGTCGCATCTCGTTGCGCATCGGCGGCCGGGCGGTGGACGTGCGGGTCTCCACCATGCCGTCCAGCTATGGCGAGCGAGTGGTGCTGCGACTGCTCGACAAGAACAACGTGCGCCTGGAACTCAAACAGCTCGGCATGACGCTGGCCAACCGCAACATCATCAGCGAACTCATTCGCAAGCCTCACGGCATCATTCTGGTGACGGGCCCGACCGGTTCGGGCAAGTCGACCACCCTCTACGCGGCCCTCTCCGAGATCAACTCTCGGGATCGCAACATCCTGACCGTCGAAGACCCCATCGAATATGACCTCGAAGGGGTGGGCCAGACCCAGGTTAACAGCAAGGTGGACATGACTTTTGCCCGCGGCCTGCGCGCCATCCTGCGTCAGGATCCGGACGTGGTGATGGTGGGGGAAATTCGTGACCTCGAGACCGCCCAGATCGCGGTGCAGGCGTCGCTGACCGGTCACCTGGTGATGTCGACCCTGCACACCAACACCGCCATCGGTGCCATCACCCGGATGCGGGATATGGGCATCGAGCCCTTCCTGCTCTCCTCCTCACTGCTGGCGGTACTGGCCCAGCGGCTGGTGCGCACCCTCTGCCCGGATTGCCGCGCGCCGCGCCCCATTACCGAGCAGGAGCGTCTGGCCATGGGCATCGAGCTGGCGCCGGATCAGCAGGTGTGGCGGCCGGTGGGCTGCGAGCAGTGCAACCACACCGGCTATCGCGGCCGGACCGGCATCCACGAGCTGGTGGTGATCGACGAAGCGGTGCGCGAGGCGATCCATAGCGCCAGCGGCGAGCTGGCCATCGAGCGGCTGATCCGGGGCCATACCCCCAGCATCCGCCGCGACGGCATCGACAAGGTACTCAAGGGGCAGACCAGCCTCGAAGAGGTGCTGCGCGTGACCCGGGAAGACTGAGATGGCGGCATTTGAATACAAGGCCCTCGACGGCAAGGGACGCAACAAGAGCGGCGTACTGGAGGGGGATTCCGCCCGTCAGGTACGCCAGCTGTTGCGCGAGCAGGGGCTGACCCCGCTCGAGGTGAACGAGACCACCGAGAAGGCCAAGCGCGAGGCGAACCGCTTCGTGTTGTTCCGCCGTGGTGCCAGCACCGCTGAGCTTGCGATGATCACCCGCCAGCTGGCGACCCTGGTGGGCGCCGGCCTCACCATCGAGGAGGCGCTCAAGGCTGTCGCCGAGCAGTGCGAGAAGGCCCACCTGCGCAGCATGGTGGCCACGGTGCGCAGCAAGGTGGTGGAGGGCTATTCGCTGGCCGATTCGCTGGCGGCCTTTCCCCATGTGTTCGATCAGCTGTTCCGCTCCATGGTGGCGGCCGGCGAGAAGTCCGGTCACCTGGAGAAGGTGCTCAACCGCCTCGCCGACTACACAGAGCAGCGCCAGCACATGCGCACCAAGCTGCTGCAGGCGATGATCTACCCCATCGTATTGACCTGCGTCGCCATCGGCGTCATCTCCATCCTGCTCACCGCCGTGGTGCCCAAGGTGGTGGCCCAGTTTGAACACATGGGCCAGCAACTGCCGGCCACCACCCGCTTCCTCATCGGTACCAGCGAGCTGATGCAGCACTATGGCCTCTGGTTCCTGTTGCTGCTGCTGCTGGGCGGCTTTGTCTGGCGCTGGTGGCTGACCGACGACAAGCGTCGCCGTCACTGGCACCAGCTGATCCTGCGCCTGCCGGTGATCGGCCGGGTCAGCCGCGGTCTCAACACCGCCCGTTTCGCCCGCACTCTGAGCATCCTCAACGCCAGCGCCGTGCCGCTGCTGGAGGGGATGAAGATCTCCGGCGAAGTGCTCTCCAACGACTTTGCCCGCATGCGCATCGGTGAGGCCACCGAGCGGGTGCGGGAGGGGACCAGCCTGCGCAAGTCGCTGGATGAAACCAAAATTTTTCCGCCCATGATGCTGCACATGATCGCCTCCGGCGAGCAGAGCGGCGAGCTCGACAACATGCTGGAGCGGGCGGCGGACAACCAGGATCGGGAGTTCGAAACCCAGGTGAACATCGCCCTCGGGGTGTTCGAACCCATGCTGGTGGTCTCCATGGCCGGGGTGGTGCTGTTTATCGTGATGTCGATCCTGCAGCCGATCCTCGAGCTCAACAATATGGTGAATCTGTAGGTGAGGGTGTCCGAATACGCTTCGCTATTCGAACCTACAAACCCAGTCGAACCCGTAGGTTCGATTAGCCGACAGGCGTAATCGAACGATCGCGGTTTAACAGTTAATCGTTGATGGTTCATGCCATCTCATTTCGTGAGGGAGTAAGTCATGCAAAAGCGTCGTCAATCGGGTTTTACCCTGCTGGAAGTGATGGTGGTCATCGTGATCCTGGGGATCCTGGCCAGCCTGGTGGTGCCCAACCTGATGGGCAACAAGGAGAAGGCCGACCAGCAGAAAGCGGTCTCTGACATAGTGGCGCTGGAAAACGCCCTCGACATGTACAAGCTGGACAACAACCGCTACCCGACCACAGAGCAGGGGCTGGATGCGCTGGTCAACAAGCCGACCGCCGCACCTGAGCCGCGCAGCTACCGGGAAGGGGGCTACATCAAGCGCCTGCCGCAGGATCCCTGGGGCAACCCGTACCAGATGCTGAGCCCGGGCCAGTTCGGCAAGATCGACATCTTCTCCATGGGGCTGGATGGCGAAGCCGGTACCGATGACGACATCGGCAACTGGAACCTGAAGGACTTCCAATAAGTGATCTCGCCGCGTCGCGCTCACCGAGACATGCCGAGGCTGCCTGAATGAAGGTGGCCTCTTCTGCCCGTCGCCAGGCCGGTTTTACCCTGCTGGAAGTGTTGCTGGTGGCCATGTTGATGGGTCTGGTGGCCACTGCCGTCACCCTTAGCATGGGCGGCGCCAGGGGGGATAGAGAGCTCGACAAGCAGGCGCGCCGCTTCATGGCCGTGCTGCAGCAGGCGCAGGAGTACTCGGTGATGGATGGCCGGCTGGTGGGCCTGCGTGTCGAGGACAACGGCTGGCAGTTCATGCAGCGCGCGGCCAAGGATCGCAAGTGGCAGGTGATGAGCGGCGACAAGCTGCTGGATCGGGTCGAGCTGCCCGACAACATGCAGCTGGCCATCGAGCTCGAGGGTTTCAGCTGGCGGACCGACTCCGACGAGAAGTACGAGAAGGGGCGCGACGAGAAGGAGCGCACGCCCCAGGTGTTCATCTTTCCCGGTGGCGAGCTGACCCCCTTCGTGCTGACCCTGACCCAGCAGGACGACGATCAGCGCTATGTGCGCACGGTCAAGGCGGACGAGTTCGGCCGCCTGCGCCTGCTGCAGGACGAGGAGGAAGAGGAATGAACGCCCGCGGCATGACCCTGCTGGAAGTCATGGTGGCACTGGCGGTGTTCGCCATCGCCGGGCTGGCGGTGATGAAGACCGCCAGCGAGCACCTCTCCGGCCTCAACTATCTGGAACAGAAGACCCTGGCAACCTGGGTGGTGGAGAACCAGCTGGTGCAGCAGAAGCTCGAAGCCAAGTGGCCAGGTGACAGCTGGGTGGAGGGGGACGAGCAGATGGCGGGCCAGACCTGGTACTGGCGCTATCGCGGCGTCGCCACCGCCGACAGCAACTTCAAGGCGCTGGACATGGAAGTGCGCACTGCGCCCAAGGCCGACAGCCCGGTGGCCATGATCCGGACCTATATCAGCCGATGAACCTGCATCAAGGTGTCTCCATAAGCCGGAGCCGGCATCAGCCGATGAACATTCACCAACGTCTCTCCATTAGCCGGCGTCAGGCGGGGTTTACCCTGCTGGAGATGCTGGTGGCCATCGCCATCTTCGCTGGCCTGAGCCTGGGCGCCTATCAGGTGCTGCAAGGAGTGCTCACCAGCGACGAGGTGGCCAAGCGCAAGGAGGCACGTCTCTCCGAACTGCAGCTGGCCTTCTCCGTGCTGGAGCGGGACGTCACCCAGATGGTGCCGCGCAGCGGCCGCATCGACGGCGAGAGCAACAAGGTGCTGCTGGCGGCCTCCCGCTTCGGCCAGCAGAGCGACGACTGGGGCATGGCCTTCATGCGCGGCGGCTGGCTCAACCCGGACGGCATGCTGCCGCGCTCCGGCCTGCAGCGGGTCGGCTGGCGGCTCAAGGATCACAAGCTGGAGCGGCTGAGCTACCTCTACCCGGATCCGGTGATCGGCACCGAGCCGCGCATTCAGCCGATGCTGGATCGGGTGACGGCGCTGCGACTCTACTTCTACGACAAGGGCAGCTGGAAAGAGGAGTGGACCCAGCGCAACGTGCTGCCCTACGGGTTGGCGGTGGAGCTGGATCTTGAAGACTACGGTACCATTCGCCGCCAGTTCCTGATCGGTGCCGGTGGTCAGAGGGCAGATAATGGTAACTGATCGTCAGTTTCCCCTGTCCGTCATGGAAGATGACGGCACTATTCGACGCCGCCAGTTCCTGATCGGCGCAGGCGGCCAGCGAGCGGACAATGGCAATTAAGCGCGGCCGGGGCCGATCCCGCACCACTCCGGGCCGCCAGGGGGGCATGGCCCTGCTGGTGGTGCTGCTCATCCTGTCGGTGATGGTGATCATCGCCAGCAACATGAGCGGCCGGTTGCAGCTGGAGCTGCGCCGCACCGCTAACCTCACCGCCGGCAAGCAGGCCTGGTGGTATGCCATGTCGGCGGAGGCGCTGGTGAGCAAGGTGCTGGCTCAGGATTTCAAGGACGACCCCAACGTGGTCAGCCTGGGGCAGAACTGGGCGCGCCAGGATGCGGTCTTCCCGGTGGATGACGGCAAGCTCACCGGCCGGGTGCGGGATCTGCAATCCTGCTTCAACCTCAACAGCCTGAGCGTGCCGTTGAAGGACGGGATCAGCGGCGACGACCTGGAGAAGCAGCCCTATCCGGTCAAGGTGTTCAAGGCGCTGCTCAAGCAGCTCGAGGTGGAAGATTACGAGGCGGTGCAGCTGACCGATGCCATCCGCGACTGGACCGACAAGGATACCGTGCTGGTGTCGAGCTACGGCGCCGAGGATGCCTATTACGAAGGGCTCACCCCCCCTTATCTGACCGCCAACCAGTGGATGCTCGGCACCGACGAGCTGCGAGCGGTGCGCGGGGTGAGCGCCAAACTGTATGCCCGGCTGGCGCCCTATGTGTGCGCCCTGCCCAACGACAAGCTGGTGGTGAACGTCAACACCATCCGGCCGGAGCAGTCGGCCCTGCTGGTGGCGCTCTATCTGGACAAGGTGGGGCTGGACGATGCCAAGCGGGTGCTGACCAGCCGTCCCCAGAAGGGGTGGAAGAACAAGAAGGAGATGACGGACCAGATGCCGGTGCAGGTGGGCAACATCCAGGGGCTGGATGCGGCGCTGGACGTCAAGAGCAGCTATTTCGAGGCCAGGCTGCTTGCCGAGGTGGGTGACACCCGGGCCAGGCTGGAGAGCGTCTTCGTGCGCGGCAAGGACAACAAGCTGGTGATGCTGCGCCGTCTGAACGGCGGCGCCGAATAACAAGGGAGGCGGGTGACGGTCGTTGGCCGGCCCGCGCCATCCCTCGATTGGACTGCAGCCCATGGCTGCGCGCCCGCCCATCCCGAGGGATGCGAGCGAGCATGGCAGGAGAGACATTAGTGAGCGAGAGTCTGGTCATCCGTCTGGGGACCAATGCGCAGCAGCCGGTCGAGTGGCTGGTGTGGTCGGGCGGGGAGGAGGAGGTGATTGCCTCCGGTACCCTGGCCTCGGCCCATGCCCTGGGCGAGCTGCAGGAGCGGGCCGGCGGCCGCCCGGCGGTGGTGCTGGTGCCCGGCAGCGATCTTATCTTCCGGCGGGTGAGCCTGCCGGGCAAATACAGCCGCCAGAGTGCGGCCGCGCTTCCCTATCTGTTGGAGGAGCAAATCGCCTCCGACGTGGATGAGCTGCACCTGGTGGTGCTGGGCCATCAGGGTCATGAGGTGGACCTGATGGCGGTCGACAAGGAGAAGATGCAGACCTGGCTTGGCTGGCTGGAGCAGGCCGGTCTCAAGAGCCGGCAACTGCTGCCGGACGTGCTGGCGCTGCCGCAGGCGAGCGAGGGCTGGTCGGCGCTGCAGCTGGGCAAGGAGTGGCTGCTGCGCCAGGGGCCCTGTCAGGGCATCGTCGCCGACGAGCCGCTGCTGGCCATGCTGCTGGCGGCGGAGCCGGCGCCGGTGACCATTCACAGCCATACCCCGCCGCCGGCCATTGCGGCGGCCAGCTGGCAGGCGGCCGATCCCGAGCTGCCCATGCTGTTGCTGGCCCGGGGCGCGCTCGCCAGTCAGGCAAACCTGCTGCAGGGGCCCTACCGGCCGCAGACCGAATACTCCCGCTACTGGCAGCAGTGGCGCAAGGTGGCGGTGGTGGCCGGAGCGCTGCTGGTGGTGGCGTTCGCCCAGCGCGGCGTGCAGCTCTATCAGCTGGCGGAGCAGGACAAGGCGCTCAAGGCGGAGATCCGGCAGGTCTACACCCGGATCTTCCCGGGGGAGAGCCGCATCGTCAACGTGCGCAGCCAGATGACCCAGCACCTCCAGCAGCTGGGGCAGACGCCCCAGGACGGGGTGTTGATGGTACTGACCGAGTTGGCCCCCACCTTTGCCGAAGTGCCCGGCCTCAAGCCAGAGGTACTGCGTTTCGACGCGGCACGCGGCGAGCTCAGGCTGCAGGTGACGGCCCCCGGTTTTGCCGAGATCGAGCGTTTTCGCGAGCTGGCCGGCAAGCGCTTCGAGGTGCAACAGGGAGAGGTGCGCAGCACCGAAGGCAAGGTCGAAGGGGCACTGGTGCTGAAGGGTAAATCATCATGATGGACAAACTACAAGGCTGGTGGCGGAGCATCAGCGCCCGCGAGCAGCGGCTGGTGGCGGTGGGTGGCAGCGTACTGTTGATCGGCTTCTGCTACTGGGTCATCTGGCAGCCCATCGGCAACCGCATCGACGAGCGCGAGCGGCAGGTATTGAGCCAGCAGCAGACTCTCGCCTGGCTGAAAGAGAAGGGTGAAGAGGTGCTGGCGCTGCAGGGTGGCCAGGGCCGCCAGCTCGATACCAGTGGCACCCTGGAAGGGGTGGTCAACCGCACCGCCTTCAACCAGAAGATCAAGATTGCCCGGCTGCAGCCCCAGGGCCAGGAGCTGCAGGTATGGATCGACACGGTGGCGTTCGATGATCTGCTGATCTGGCTGGCGACCCTGGCGGATCGCCATGGCGTGCAGGTACAGGTGATCGAGCTGGCCAGCGAGAATCTGGCGCCCGGTCTGGTCAAGGTACGCCGCTTGCAACTGAGCCGTCCCCAATGAAACCACGCGTCCCGAGCAGGGCCTCGCGCCTGAACGGGCGTTTGCAGTCGAGTCGTTTTCTATGAAGCAAAGAGTGCTGATTGCCGTGCTGTTTCTGGCGGCCTATCTGGTTTTCCTGCTGGCCAAGCTGCCGGCCTCTCTGGTGGTGCGCCATCTGCCGCTGCCGCCCCTGGTGCAGCTGGAAGGGGTGAGCGGCACCCTCTGGAGCGGCCAGGTTGCCCGCCTGCAATACGCCAGCGAGTCGCTGACCCAGCTGCGCTGGGAGCTCAACGGCTGGTCGCTGCTGCGTTTTGCCCCTGAGGTCTCCCTGCGCTTTGGTGAGCGCAGCGGCCTCAACGGGCAGGGGGTGGTCGGCTGGAGCGGCGCCGCCTTTGGCCGCGACATCACCCTCAACGTGCCGGCCCCCTGGCTGCTGGCGCGGGTGCCGATGCAGCTGCCCGTGCCGGTGACGGTGGCTGGCCAGTTGCAGCTCAAGCTCGATCAGTTTGCCCAGGGCAACCCCTGGTGCGACAACCTCTACGGCAACCTCTACTGGTACGGGGCCGATGCCGATACCCCGGCCGGCAAGCTGGTGCTGGGGGATCCCGAGATCAAGCTGACCTGCATCGACTCCCGGCTGGTGGCCGAGCTCAAGCAGGGCTCGGAGGCGGTACAGGTGCAGGGCAAGCTGGAGCTGCAGGCCAATCGCCAGTACCTGTTCCAGGGCACGTTGAAACCCGGGCCTGAACTGCCTGAGCAGATGAAGCAGGGGCTGCCCTTCCTCGGCCAGCCCGATGGGCAGGGGCGCTTCCCGCTGCGCTACCAGGGCCGTATCTGACGGCGTTGCCGTCTGAGCTGGCAAGCATCAACACCACCCCGCCCCGGCGGGGTGGTGTCGTTATGGGGCCGCGGCGGCTGGCGCCGTGATGAGGTGATTGAGGAAGAAGCGGAACAGCTCGGCCCGCGAATGCAGGTGCAGCTTGGCGTAGAGGTGCTTGCGATGATTCTTCACCGTGCCGCTGCCGATGCCAAGCGTACCGGCAATGGCCTCGGTGTCGAGCCCCTGCAACAACAATCCCGCCACCTGGCGCTCGCGGCGGGTGAGGCTTGCGCCCCCTACGCTGGCGATGGCCTGCTCCACCGTCGCCTTGAGATCGGCGCCACCCGGCAGTGCCGGGCTCTGGGCCAGCAACGCGGCTCCCTCCCGCCAGTGCTGGCGGCACAGCGAATGCATCAGAGGAAACAGCGCATCCAGTCGGGCCAGTTCGTCACGACTGAGGGAGCTGCGCTTGTCGAGGCGGCCCAGAAACAGCATCAGGGTGAGGCCGCCGCGCACCGGCAGGATCAGCCCCACCTCCTCCTGCCAGCCGGTGGCCTGATAGAAGTGGTGGCGATACTCGGGGTCGAGCCGCCCCCGCGACACCTGCGCCAGGGTCCAGACCCCGGCCCCCAGCCCCTGTTCCAGCGCCTGCATAAAGGGATCCTGGCTGAAGTGGCGGGTGAGGTAGTGGTCGAACAGCAGCGCCCGCTGGTGGTGCAGGTTGTCGTAGAGGTAGACGGGGCGCTGCCCCACCCCGAGCAGCAGGGCACAGTCGAACGCCACCTGCTGCTGGATCAGGCGCACCAGGGCTGCCGGGAAGCCGCTGCCATGCAGGGCATCGACCACCTCGGTCATGCTGCGGGTCAGGGCTTCTGTGGCGAGTGGCTGGATCATGGGCATTGGGTCATGGCGATAAGTTCCGGATGGCGGGCGGGCTCCCCGCAATGGTCGTGCGATGGTCACACTATGGCCGGATGCTAGCACGGAGTGGCAAAACTGTCCCCTGGGGGACATATTCGGCGCGAGCCAGAGCGGCGAGGATGTGGCCTTTTCCCCCTGCTGTTGGAGAACCCATGATCAACCCCCACCTGCTCGATGAGCTGACCCGACGCGGCCTGGTGGCCCAGAATTCCGACCCGGCGGCGCTGCGCGATCATCTAGCCACCCCGCGCACCATCTACTGCGGGTTCGATCCCACCGCCGGCAGCCTGCACATCGGCCATCTGGTGCCACTGCTGATGCTGCGTCGCTTCCAGCTGGCGGGTCACACCCCGGTGGCGCTGGTGGGCGGTGCCACTGGCCTGATCGGCGATCCCAGCTTCAAGGCAAGCGAGCGCAGCCTCAACAGCGCCGAGACGGTGCAGGGCTGGGTAGCCAGCCTGTCGGCCCAGATAAAAGCGCTGCTGCCGGCCAGCGACGGGCTGGCGGCGCCGCTGCTGGTCAACAACGTCGACTGGATGGGGCAGATGTCGGCCCTCGATTTTCTGCGGGACATCGGCAAGCACTTCTCGGTCAACGCCATGCTGGCCCGCGAGTCGGTGCGCCAGCGCCTCGCCCGACCGGATCAGGGGATCTCGTTTACCGAGTTCTCCTACGCCCTGCTGCAATCCCAGGACTTCGCGGTGCTCAACCAGCGCCTCGGTTGCACCCTGCAGATCGGCGGCAACGACCAGTGGGGCAACATCACCAGCGGCATGGATCTCACCCGCCGGCTCAATCAGGCCCAGGTCTATGGCATGACGTTGCCGCTCATCACCAAGGCGGACGGCACCAAGTTCGGCAAGACCGAGGGGGGCGCCATCTGGCTCGAACCGGCGCTCACCTCGCCCTACGCCTTCTACCAGTTCTGGCTCGGTACCGCGGACGAGGATGTCTACCGCTTCCTGCGCTACTACAGCTTTATGGCGCTGGCCGAGATTGAGGCGCTGGAGGCGGAGGATGCCAAGCGGCAAGGGCGCAAACTGGCCCAGCAGGTGCTGGCGGACGAGCTGACCGAGCTGGTGCACGGCAAGGGGGCGCTGGCGGCGGCGCGGCGCATCAGCGAGCTGCTGTTCAGCGGTGACGTGGCACGCCTTGGCGAGAGCGATTTGGCCCAGCTGGCCCAGGATGGCCTGCCGAGCAGCCCCATCGAGGGGGAAACGGATCTGGTGACCCTGCTGGTGGAGTGCGGCCTGGCAAATTCCAGGCGCATCGCTCGCGAGCTGCTGGCGGCGGGGGCGGTCAGCCTCAACGGTGCAATCCGCCAGGATGGGCAAGTGACCGACGGCGACTGGCTGTTCGGCCGCTATCTGCTGCTGCGCCGGGGCAAGAAGCAGTACCACCTGGTGATCCGCTCATGAGGGGGTGAGCGCCTCGATGACGTAGTCGAGGAAGTGGCCGACCAGGGCAGACTCGGCCCGGCGCTGGGTGTAGAGGGCATAGAAGCCGGTCCCCTTGGGACTGTAGTCGGGCAGCACCTCGCGCACCACCCCCTCGGCCAGCTCGGCCGCCACCAGGTAGCGCGGCAGGCGGGCGATCCCCAGCCCCTGGCGCATCGCCTGGTGAATCGCCTTCTTGCTGCTGAAGGCCAGCTCGCCCGCCACTTCCAGCGGGATCTCGCGCCCCTGGGCAAGCAGGGTCCAGCGCTCGTGGCGGCTGTACTCCTGGCAGCGGGTGATGAGGGGGTGCTGCTGCAGATCCTGTGGCTCGCTCAAGGGCGGGTGGCGGTCCAGGTAGTCGGCGCTGGCGCAGAGCACCAGATCGTCCACCCCGATGGGGCGCGCCAGATAGGGCTGGCTGCCAAGCTCGGTGCTGCGAAACGCCACGTGCAGGTTGTCGCGCAGCAGGTCGGCCGGGGTATTGCTGAAGTCGGCGATGATCCGCACC
This sequence comes from Aeromonas sp. s5, assembly GCF_040907865.1. Classification (NCBI taxonomy): domain Bacteria; kingdom Pseudomonadati; phylum Pseudomonadota; class Gammaproteobacteria; order Aeromonadales; family Aeromonadaceae; genus Aeromonas; species Aeromonas sp. s5. The sequence continues at coordinate 199,012 of NZ_JBFOCO010000009.1, read as the reverse complement.
TCGGGGTGGTCGGCGCGAAAGCGCAGCAATACGGGGGTCAGCACCACCTCGCCCCACAGATCCGGCGCCGTGATGCGCAGCTCCCCGCACAGGGCCGAGCGGCGGCGCTGCAGGCCGTCCAGCAACTGCTCGTGCAGGGCGATCATCTGGTCAGCCTGGCGGTAGGCGAGCTCTCCCGCGTCGGTCAGCTGCACCCGGCGGGTGGTGCGGCTCAGGAGCGTGTTGCCGAGGCTCTGCTCCAGGTGGCGCAGATCCTTGGACGCCTTGCTCGGGGTGATGCCGAGCTGGGCTGCTGCCGCGGCGAAGGATCCGCAGCGGACGATGGCGACCAGCAGGCGCATCAGGTAGAGGGTGTCGAGCTTGTGGTGACGCATGAGGGGTGGCCTATTGTGTCTTGCTGGGAATGAATGCCTTGCTTGTGTGCCTGATTATATCCTGAATGCCCGGGATTATAGTGGCGACATTCCATTGCGATCCCGGGAGAGGGCGATGAACAAGGCACTTGGCGACAGCTTCCACTTCGAACGGGCCGGATTGCGGCTCAAGAACCGGGCCGTGCTGGCCCCTTTGACCCACAACATGAGCGGTGCAGGCGGCGATCCCGCTCAGGCCGAGCTCGACTGGCTGGCGCGCTGCGCCCGGGGCGGCTTCGGTCTGCTCATCGCCGCCGCCACCCAGGTGCAGCCTGGCGGACGCTGCTGGGCGGGGCAGCCAGCCCTGATGACCGACACCCAGCAGCAGGCCTTCACGGCCCTGGCCGACAGTGCGCGGCAGGCCGGGGCGCTGGCGGTAGTGCAACTGCATCACGGCGGGATGCGGGCCTTGCCCGAGCTGAACGACGGGGCGCCGGTCGGTCCGTGCGAGCTGGCGCCGGGCGGGCGCTACCCCCTCGGGGTCAAGGGGCTGAGTGAGGAGGGGATTCTTACGCTGATCGAGGCCTTCGTGGGCGCCGCCGAGCGGGCTCATGGCGCCGGCCTGCACGGGGTCGAGCTGCACGCAGCCCACAACTTCCTGCTCTGCAACTTCCTCAACCCCCTGCACAACCGTCGCACCGACCGCTGGGGGGGCAGCCTCGCCAACCGGGCGCGGATCCTGGTGGAGATAGTGCGCGGCATTCGCGCCCGCCTGCCCCGGGACTTTCTGGTCGGGGTGCGTCTCTCCCCCGAGAGCTATGCCCATATCCAGGGCATCGAACTGGCCCATCAGCTGGCGGTGGCGCGCCTGCTGGCTGACGAGGGGATCGACTACCTGCACTTCTCCATGGGAGACAGCTTCAAGGCGGTGGCGGGGGATCCCGATGGCGGCGCCCTGCTGGAGGCGGTGCGGGTCGGGTTGGCCGGGCGGGTGCCGCTCATGGTGGCGGGCAAGATCCACGACGCAGATTCGGCCGAGCTGGCTCTGGCCGGCGGTGCCGACCTGGTAGCGGTGGGCACGGCGGCGATCGGCAATCCGGACTGGATGGAACGGGTGAGCCGCGGCCTGCCCCTGCAGCGCGCCCCCTTCACGGCGGCGCACCTAGCGGAGATCGGCTTCACCCCAAACGCCCTCGATTACCTGGCCGGCATGGGGGTACTGGCCCCGCGCGATGCGGCCTGAAGGCTTTAATCAGCGGACTGGCTGCTGAGCCGATATGACAAGGCCCTCGCGATGAGGGCCTTGAGCGTATCAGGTGCCGAGGGGCAACAGCTCTGCGTAGTCGCGGATCGCCGGGAAGGCGGTGATGCGCTGCTCGGGCTGCCGGCTGTCCGGGTTCTGGATGGCGAGCTGGTAGCCGATGCCGTAATCGGCGGCGGCGCGCAGGATCCGCTCGCTGTCATCCACGAACAGGGTGCGGGCCGGGTCGAACGCCAGCCGCTCGGCCAGCGCCTGCCAGCAGTGCTGGCTCTCCTTCGACCAGCCCAGCTCGTGGGTGCTCACCATCAGATCGAGGTGCTCGGCGAGGCCGAGGTGCGCATCCTTGACCGACAGGCTGGCAGGGTGGGCATTGGTGAAGAGCACCAGCTGCTTGCCGGCGGCCTTGAGCGCGGCCAGGAAGGGGATGACGTTGGGGCGCCACTGGATCTTCTCCAGGATCTCCTGCTTGAAGGCGTGGATGTCGAGCCCGAGCGTCTCGCTCCAGTAATCCACGCAGTACCAGTCGAGGGTGCCGCTGACGGCCTGGTAGTGCGCCTCGATCTGCACTCTGGCCTCGGCCAGCGGCAGGCCGAGTCGTTCGGCATAGCGCTCGGGGACCAGCTGCTGCCAGAGGTGGTTGTCAAAATGGAGGTCGATCAGGGTGCCATCCATATCGAGCAGGACAGTGTCTATCTGGTGCCAGGGCAGTGGGGTCGGCATGGGGCCTCGGTGGTCGGGTCGAAACGGGCGGGCATTATAACGGATTTTTCCCGCCGCTTTCCCACCCTTGCCCCGTGGTGTTCGAGAGGGGAGTCGTTTACTCTTGAAACACGATTTTTTAACGAGCAGCCAGCCCCGATGAGTGATCACCACCAACGCAAACCCGTCCACCTCAGCGTCGAGACCATGGCGCACGACAAGAGCAAGCCGGAGATCCTCAAGGCCGAGATCGTGGCCGAGAGCCGGCTGTTCAAGGTGGAGTCGCTCCACCTCAAGTTCTCCAACGGCGAGGAGCGGGTCTACGAACGGATGCGTGGCGGCAACCGGGGCGCCGTCATGGTGGTGCCCTTGTTCGATGCCCACACCCTGCTGCTGGTGCGCGAGTACGCGGCGGGCACCCACTCCTACGAGCTGGGCTTTCCCAAGGGGCTGATCGACCCGGGTGAAGATGCCCTCGAGGCGGGCAACCGTGAGTTGATGGAGGAGGCGGGCTTCGGGGCCAACAGCTTGACCCTGCTCAAGCAGGTGTCGCTGGCGCCGGGCTACTTCTCCAGCCGGATGGACATCTTGCTGGCGCGGGATCTCTTCCCCGAGCAGCGGGTGGGGGACGAGCCCGAGCCCCTCGAGGTGATCCCCTGGCCGCTGAACCGGATCGACGAATTGCTGGCGCGCCCCGACTTCACGGAGTCGCGCAGCATCAGTGCGCTGCTGCTGGCCCAACGCTGGCTGGCGGAGCAGGCAGAGTAGCCCGCAGGGGCAGTTTGAATACAGAGGATAACAAGATGCAGGAGTTGTTGGCCTGGGTGCCGGGGGTCAAGGAGATCGCGCGCGAAGCGGGCCGGATCCTTCACGAAATCTATCACGGCGGTCAGTTCGAGCGTCAGCTGAAGGAGGATGCGACCCCGGTCACCAGTGCCGATCTTGCTGCCGATGCCTACCTCAAACAGGCGCTGTCGGCGCTCACTCCCCACGTGCCCGTGCTGACCGAAGAGGCGGCCGACATCCCCTTCAGCCAGCGCGCCAACTGGCGGCAATACTGGCTGGTGGATCCCCTCGATGGCACCGGCGAGTTCATCGCCGGCAGCGGTGACTTCGCCACCCTGATCGCCCTGGTGCAGGACAACGTGCCGGTACTCGGCGTCATCTATGCCCCCGAATCGGACGTGCTCTACTGGGCGGTGCGCGGTCATGGCGCCTTCAAGGAGGCGAACGGCGAGGTGCACCCCATCAGCGCCATGCACCACGAGCACGATCAGCCCGATTCGCTGGTGGTGGCCATCAGCCGCCGCCAGAAGCTGGAGAACCTGACCCGCCGCCTCAACCCGGCCATCAACTACGAGCTGATCCCGCTCGGCTCCAGTTCCCTCAAGTCCTGTCTGGTGGCGGAAGGAGCGGCCGACTGCTACGTGCGGCTCGGCCCTACCGGCGAGTGGGACACTGCCGCCGCCCAGTGCATCGTCGAGGCGGCCGGTGGCCGCATCCTCAGCCTGGCGCTGCAGCCGCTGCGCTACAACGAGACGGAGTCGCTGGAGAACCCGGACTTCATCGTGATGGGGGATCCGGATCTCGCCTGGGGCAGCATTCTGGCCCATTGAGCGGGTAAACAGGTCATCGTTGACGGCAATCAGGCGGCCCCATGGCCGCCTGATTGCATGGTGTGATCCGCTGGTTTTATCGGGGATGAACAGGAATATCCGCTGGCAAAGCGCGGGAATGACAGTGAATCATCACAAGAGAGGGCGGCGGAATGGCACGATTTTTCAGGTAATTCTGCAAACGATCATTTGGCCAAAATAAAAAATTGACCATGAATGAAAATTTGGTTTTAAATTTTGTTAATTTCACCGAATTTAGTTTTACTTATTTATGTGATCCCAATTCCATTCCCAATCTCACTGGCTGAAGCCCGTAATGGTAGTGATATGTTTCAGGGGGGATTTTTGAGAATTAAATCCCGATAAACCACAATGAACTCAGATTAAAACACTGACAAAAAGTGAATTAGTAATGAGTTTATCTGTAGACGTCACAGGGGAGCTGTCCGGTTCCCGCTCCACCACCGTCAGCGCCACCCCCTGGCGCCGCCACGACACCCACTGGGTCATCAGCCTGTTTGGTACCGCCGTCGGTGCCGGCATCCTGTTCCTGCCCATCAACCTGGGTCTGGGCGGGATCTGGCCCCTCATCATCGTCGCCGTGCTGGCCGGCCCCATGACCTTCCTGGCCCACCGCGGGCTGGCGCGCTTCGTGCTTTCCTCTTCGCGCCCCCACGCCGACTTCACCGAGGTGGCCCAGGAGCACTTCGGCAAGATGGCCGGCCGCCTCATCTCGGCGCTCTATTTCCTCTCCATCTTCCCGATCCTGCTCATCTACGGCGTCGGGCTGACCAACACGGTGGAGAGCTTCATGATCAATCAGCTCGGCATGGCGACCCCGAACCGGGTGATGCTCTCCGGCATGCTGGTGTTCGCCATGATCGCCGTGATGCTGGCCGGTGAGAAGGCGATGCTGCGCGCCTTTGCCGTCATGGTCTATCCGCTGGCGGCCATCCTGGCGGCGCTCTCCTGCTACCTCATTCCCCAGTGGCAGTGGCCACAGCTGGGCAGCCTGGGGGGCGGCAGCTTCCTCAACACCGTCTGGCTGGCGCTGCCGGTCACCGTGTTCGCCTTCAGCCACGCCGCCGCCATCTCCGGTTTTGCCAACGTGCAGCGCCGGGAGTACGGCGAGCAGGCGGAAGCCAAGAGCAGCCTGATCCTGCGCAACACCACCGTCATGCTGGTGGGCTTCGTGCTGTTCTTCGTCTTCTCCTGCGTGCTGAGCCTCTCCCCGGCCCAGCTGGCCGAGGCCAAGGCCCAGAACGTCTCGGTACTCTCCTATCTTGCCAACATCACCGACAACCCGGTGATCGTGACTCTGGGGCCACTCATCGCCTTCATCGCCATCAGCTCCTCCTTCCTTGGTCACTTCCTCGGTGCCCGCGAGAGCCTGAAAAGCCTGATCGCCAAGCCCACCGGCCTGTCGCTGGCCAAGGCGGACAAGCTCGGCATCGCCCTGATGTTCTTCTCCATCTGGGGCGCCGCCATCATCAACCCGGGGATCCTGGGGCTGATGGAGACCCTCTCCGGTCCGGTGATCGCCATGATCCTGTTCATCATGCCGGTGGTGGCCATCTACAAGGTGGAGGCGCTGGCGCGCTTCCGCCAGCGCTGGGCCAACGGCTTCATCCTGCTGACCGGCTCGCTGGCGGTGTCGGCGCTGATCTTCAGCCTGCTGAAGTAACGGCGAGCAACCAGCCGCAAAAGAGAGAGGCGACCCTTGGGTCGCCTCTCTTGTATCCGTCCGGTGGTGGCCTCAGCCGAGCTTGGCGCCGTTCTCCACCGCCTGCTCGGGGATGGCGATCACCACGGCGCCGTCCGGCCGGTAGAAGCCGGTCAGCAGAAACTCCGACTGGATCGGCCCTATCTGCTTGGGGGGGAAGTTCACCACGGCGACGATCTGGCGACCTACCAGATCCTCCGGTTGGTAGAGGTCGGTGATCTGGGCGCTGCTCTTGCGCACCCCGAGCTCGGGGCCGAAATCCGCCCACACCTTGTAGGCCGGGCGGCGCGCCTCGGGGAAGGGTTCGACCCGCACCAGGGTGCCCACCCTGAGCTCCACCATCTCGAAATCCTGCCAGCTTATGGTCTGCATCTTGGCTCCTCGTTACCCATACCTTGCATGAGCCTCAGCATGCCTCGAAACCACCTGTGCCGTCTTCGGCAAACGGCCGCCCGGTTACGGCAAGCGGCCGTTTTGTTGGCGCCAGAGGGAAGGGGTCACTCCGGTTTCGGCCAGGAAGCGCTCGCCGAAGGCCCCCTGATTCTGGTAACCGCAGCGGCTGGCCACGTCGCCGACGGGCAGGGCGGTGTGGGCGAGCAGGGTACGCGCCAATGCCATGCGCCGCGCCCGGATGTATTGGGAGACGCTCATCCCCACCTGCTGCTGGAAGGCGTGCTTGAACTGGCTCTGGCCGAGGCAGGCGATGGCGGCCAGCCGCTCGTTGCTGAGGGGCTCGGCGAGATGCGCCTCGATATGGCGCTGCACCTTGCCGATGCGCGGGGCGAGGCGGGCACGGCCGCGCGAGCCTGCCTGCTGCGCCTCTGCCAGCAGACCCAGCCACACCTGCTCCATGCCGGCCACGTGGCGCCCCTCGGCCACCATGCGGTGCAGGAAGGCGAGGTAGTGGCGCTGGGCCTCGTCCAGCTCGATGAAGGGGCGCTCCCCCAGCTCGCCGGGCAGCCAGTGACTCTCCTGCACCAGAAACGAGAGCGCCGGATCGGCGGCGTAGTCGTGCCGCTCACCGGGGGCGATGATGCAGGCAAAGCCGGGCGCAAGCCGCCGCCCCTGGCCCTGCACCTCGATCTCGATGGGACCGTCGAGGGGGATCACCAGCTGGGCATGGTCGTGGCTGTGGCTGCAGACGTCGCTCTGGTAGCGACGCAGGCTGAAAGGGGCGGATAGCGATGACGCGGCCTGGGGCCGCGTCATCGAAGGGGGTTTGCTGTCTGGCATCTGCTGCTGGATTACTCGGCGTCGAAATCTTCGATCTCTTTGCCCAGCGCTTCCATGATGGCACGCGCCTCGGCAGGGACGCTGTCCGGATGATCCTTGCGCAGATCTTCGTCGCAGGGCAGCGGCTGACCGGTGAAGGCGTGCAGGAAGGCTTCGCAGAGCAGCTCGCTGTTGGTCGCATGACGCAGGTTGTTCACCTGACGGCGGGTGCGCTCATCAGTCAACACCTTCAGCACCTTGAGCGGGATCGAGACGGTAATCTTCTTGACCTGTTCGCTCTTCTTGCCGTGTTCCGCGTAGGGGCTGACGTAGTCGCCGTTCCACTCTGTACCCATGATCCACCTGTTCTCGTTTAGCCGTGAGCGCGGATTTTAACCCTTAAGGAATTTAATGGCAATCCAACAGCAAAGCCATTTAGACGTCTGGAAGTGTTGACGGCCTTTTTAAGCTGGCGTAGTGTGGTTCACCATGAGCCTGCAATGGCGGGATGACGCGTGGCAGCAAGATGCCAGCGTGTGAAGAGACATCAAGGAGAGTGACATGACCCACAAGGCCACCCAGGCAGTGCGCACCGGGATTGAGACTGATCAGCAACACGGTGCCGTGGTGCCGCCCATCTACCTCTCCAGCAACTACACCTTTGCCGACTTTGGCGAGCCCCGTCAATACGATTATGCCCGCTCCGGCAACCCGACCCGCACCAATCTGGCGGACGCGCTGGCGGCGCTGGAAGGGGGCGCCGGCGCCGTGGTGACCGGCACCGGCATGGGGGCCGTCCATCTGGTCACCACCGCCCTGCTCAAGGCGGGGGATCTGCTGATCGCCCCCCACGACTGTTACGGCGGCACCTGGCGCCTGTTCGAGTACCTGGCGGCCAAGGGCCACTACCGGGTGCAGTTTGTCGATCAGGGGGATGCGGCGGCACTGGCCGAAGCGCTGGCCCAAAAGCCGGCGCTGGTGTGGGTGGAGACCCCCTCCAACCCGCTGCTGCGGGTGGTGGACATCGCCGCCATCGCCGAGGCGTCTCACGCGGCGGGGGCCAAGGTAGCGGTGGACAACACCTTCCTCTCGCCGCTGCTGCAACAGCCGCTGGCGCTGGGGGCGGACCTGGTGGTGCACTCCACCACCAAGTACATCAACGGCCACTCCGACGTGGTGGGCGGGGTGGCGATCGCGAAGGAACCCGAGCTGGCCGACTCCCTGGTGTGGTGGGCCAACTGTCTGGGGCTCACCTCCGGGGCGTTCGACTCCTACCTCACCCTGCGCGGTCTGCGCACCCTGGCCCCCAGGTTGCGCACCCATCAGGAGAACACCGACCGCATCCTCGCCTTCTTGCAGCAGCAACCGCTGGTTAGACGCATCTATCACCCCAGCCTGCCGAGCCATCCGGGCCACGATATTGCGCGCCGTCAACAGTCCGGTTTCGGCGCCATGCTAAGTTTTGAGCTCGATTGCAGCGAGGCGGGCATTCGCGCCTTCCTGGCGGCCCTCACCCTCTTCTCGGTGGCCGAATCCCTTGGCGGGGTGGAGAGTCTGGTGGCCCATCCGGCCAGCATGACCCACAGGGCCATGACCCCGGCCGCCCAGCAGGCGGCAGGCATCAGCGCCCAGCTGCTGCGGTTGTCGGTCGGTATTGAACACGGTGAAGATCTGGTGGCCGATCTGGCACAGGCTTTTGCACAGGCGCAGCAGGCAGAACAGGTAGCGAAGTAATGGAACAGCAGCAACAAGGAGAGATCGCGGTGGCAACAGAAGCAGGCTTGAAGCGACGTCACGTCCACAAATTCGGTGGCAGCAGTCTGGCGGATCCGGTCTGTTATCGCCGGGTCGCCAGCATCGTTGAACAACAGGTGGGTGGGGATGAACTGATCGTAGTCTCCGCCGCCGGCAAGACCACCAACCGGCTGATCCAGCTGGTGGAGCTGGCCGAAGCAGGTGATGAAGCCGCTGGTGAAGCTATCTCCGCCCTTCACGCCTATCAGCAGGGGCTGATCGACGGCCTGCTGGAAGGTGAACTGCAGCTCGATCTGAGCAAGCAGCTGGCCGACGACATGCAGCTCATCGCCAAGACGCTTGAGGGGCAGTTTGACCGCTTCGCCCGCAACGGCCTGCTCGCCTTTGGCGAGGTGTGGTCGGCGCGCCTGCTGGCTGCCCTGTTCACCAGCCGCGGCGACAAGGCTATCTGGCTCGATGCCCGCAGCTTCCTGCGTGCCGAGGATGGCGCTCTGGTCAAGGTGGATACTGCGCTCTCCAGCGAACTGCTCAAGGCGCGACTTGCGGAGCATGCCGGTCGCATCGTGGTGACCGGCTTTATCGCTGCCGACATGGAGGGCCGCTCCCTGCTGCTCGGCCGCAACGGTTCCGACTACAGCGCCAGCCTGTTGGCGCTGCTGGCAGACGGCGAATCCACCACCATCTGGAGTGACGTGGCCGGGGTCTACAGCGCCGACCCGCGCCGGGTGAAGGAGGCGCGTCTGCTGGAGCGCCTGAGCCTAGCCGAAGCCAACGAGCTGGCCCGCCTCGGCTCCTCGGTCTTGCACTCCCGTACCCTGCAACCGGTGGCCGACAGTCGTCAGCGCCTCACCCTGCGCTGCAGCTACAACCCGGACGAGGGCTGCACCCACATCCTGCGCCGCGCCCCTCGCTCCGGCGGAGCCCGCATCGTCTCCTCGGTGGATCAGATCGCACTGATCGAGCTGAAGGTGCTGCCACAGACCAACTATGAGCAGACGGTAGCCACCATCGAGGCCCATCTGGCCCGTCACCGCCTCAATCCGCTTACCCTGCAGCGCCAGCCGGATCGCCGGATCCTGCGCCTCGCCTACACCCTCGAGGTGGCGCAGGGGGCGTTCGAGTTGCTGCGCGACTTCCAGCTGCAGGGCAGCTTCACCGGTCTTATCCAGCGCGAAGGCTACAGCCTGGTGGCGCTGGTGGGGGCTGGCGTCACCGACAATGCCGAGCAGTGCCACCGCTTCTACCAGCTGCTGGCGGATCAGCCGCTGGAGTTCGTCCAGGTGGCCAAAGATGGCCTGAGCCTGGTGGCCGTGCTGCGCCAGGTGGTGCTGGAGCCGCTGCTGATCGCCCTGCACAGCGCCCTGTTCAGCCGCCCGAACCGGGTCGGGCTGGTGGTGTTCGGCAAGGGCAACATCGGCGGTCACTGGCTCAACCTCTATGCCCGCGAGAAGGCGCGGCTCGAGCATGAACTGAACCTGGCGCTCACCCTCTACGGGGTGTTCAGCTCGGAAGGGGGCCTGCTGGATGAAGAGGGGCTGGATCCCCTCAAGGTACAGGACAACTTCAATCCCAAGCCGCTGATCTGGCCCGAGCTGCTGGCCCAGCTGGAGCAGCACGGCTTCGATACCCTGATCGCGCTGGACATGACCGCCAGCGAGACGGTGAGCCGCTACTACCCGGACTTTGCCCAGCTCGGCATTCACATCATCGCCGCCAACAAGTTTGCCGGCGCCGCCGACAGCGAGTTCTACCAGCGCATCAAGCAGACCTGCCGCGACCATCAGGTGCAGTGGCGCTACAACGCCACCGTCGGCGCCGGGCTGCCGATCCAGTCCAGCATCCAGATGCTGCGCCAGAGCGGCGACCGCATCCAGGGGGTCTCCGGCATCTTCTCCGGCACCCTCTCCTGGCTGTTCCAGCAGTATGACGGCACACGCCCCTTCTCCGAGCTGGTGGACGAGGCGTGGCAGCACGGCCTGACCGAGCCGGATCCCCGCGAGGATCTCTCCGGCCAGGATGTGCGCCGCAAGCTGCTGATTCTGGCGCGGGAGGCGGGCTTCGAGCTCGACTCCGCCGACATCGAGCTGGAGAACCTGGTGCCCGTCTCCCTGCGCAAGGTGAGCACGGATCAATTCATGGACAGGCTGAAAGAGCTGGATGACCCGATCCAGACCGCCTTCGAGGGGGCGCGCCGGGTCGGCAAGGTGCTGCGCTACGTCGCCCGTTTCGAGCACGACGGCAAGGCGCGGGTCGGGCTGGAGGCGCTGGAGCCGCACCACCCGTTCGCCAACCTGCTGCCGTGCGACAACATCTTCGCCATCGAGAGCGACAGCTATCGCACCAACCCGCTGGTCATTCAGGGCCCGGGCGCCGGCCGAGAAGTGACGGCCGCCGCCATCCAGTACGACCTCTGGCAGATCTGTGCCAGCCTGTAACAGCGGACAAGCCGTTCAGTCAAAGAGGCGCCAGTGGCGCCTCTTTTTATTGTTTAGCGTCAGGTTTTTAGGTCTACGGGCTGATTTCCCTATCTCGTAAGCGGCCGGTTTTTTAGCTTCTTCAACAGGTTGCAGGCAAGAGTCAGGTAATAACCGGACTTGCACAGGTAGCATGAACGGGCACTACTCCCGCACAGACTGGCCAAGAATGGGCACGGTATTGGTTCCCCCTCTTATTCGCTGAGGCGAGTACGCTTGTCCAGGTCGCGAGACAGGATGTCGAGCGAGTGGCGCCGGGCCATGGATGGCCCGTCGGCGCGTGCCGTCGGACATGCGGGTGAGCCGAAGGTACCCGACGTAGTCGGGCGAAGAAGTGGGGGAGAAGACCTTTGGTGACTTTGGGTCTTTCCAAAGTCACTCGCCCCAGCCCGAAGGGCGGGCGAAACCCCTTCAAGACCGGCAGGCTTGCATCCACCATCCTCTAAAGCTGTAAAGCGGGCGATTGCCCCTGATAGTTAATCGACCCTGCGATTCCATGGCAACGCCTAACGACCAAGGATTCTCCGGCAACATGGCTCCTGCGGGCCCTGTATATATAACAAAGGGCGCCGAGGCGCCCTTTGTCATTGAGGGGAGCTTGATAGCCCCGACTATCAACCCGTGTTGCGCATACCTGCGGCGATGCCGGCGATGGTGACCATCAGCGCCTGATCCAACTCGGGATGCAGAGTTTCGGCATGGTTGCGCGAGCGGCCCAGCAGCTCGACCTGCAGCACGTTGAGCGGGTCTGTGTAGGGGTTGCGCAGCTTGATGGACTCCTTGATCCAGGGCTGGTCGTCGAGCAAGTCGCCCTGCGGGCGCAGCTCCAGCACCACCTGGATGGAGTCGGCAAGCTCCTGGCGCAGCTGTTTGCCGAGGCCCCACAGCTCCTTGGGCACCAGCCGGGTGTCGTAGTATTCGGCCAGCCAGACGTCAGCCTTGAGGAACACCATCTCCAGCATCTCGAGGCGGGTGCGGAAGAAGGGCCACTGACGGCTCATCTCTTCCAGCACGCCCTTCTGGCCGTCGGCGATGGCTTGCTGCAGCCCCTTGTGGGCGCCGAGCCAGGCCGGCAGCATCAGCCGGTTCTGGGTCCAGGCGAAGATCCAGGGGATGGCGCGCAGGCTCTCGACGCCGCCGTTGGGCTTGCGCTTGGAGGGGCGCGAGCCGAGCGGCAGCTTGCCGAGCTCCATCTCCGGGGTGGCGGCGCGGAAGTAGGGCACGAAGTCCGGATGACCGCGCACGATACTGCGGTAGTGATCGCAGGAGACGGACGCCAGCTGCTCCATCACGGCGCGCCAGCACTCCTTGGGCTTGGGCGGCGGCAGCAGATTCCCCTCCAGCACGGCGCTGGTGTAGAGGTTGAGGCTCTGGATGGCCACCTTGGGCAGGCCGAACTTGAAGCGGATCATCTCGCCCTGTTCGGTCACCCGCAGGCCACCGCGCAGGGATCCCGGCGGTTGCGACAGGATCGCCTGATGGGCAGGTGCGCCACCACGGCCGACGGTACCGCCACGGCCATGGAACAGAGTGAGGCGCAGGTTGTTGGCTTCGGCCAGCGCCACCAGGGATTCCATGGCGGCGTACTGGGCCCAGCCTGCGGCCATCATGCCCGCGTCCTTGGCGGAGTCGGAGTAGCCAATCATCACGTACTGACGGCCCTGGATGTAACCGCGATACCAGTCCACCGACAGCAGGCGCTCCATCACGGCGGTGCCCGCCATCAGGTCTTCCTGGGTCTCGAACAGCGGGGCGACCGGCATGCGGAACTTGCAGCCGGCCTCTTTGAGCAACAGCTGCACCGCCAGCACGTCGGACGGTGCGCCAGCCATGGAGATGATGTAGATGCCGAACGCATCGGGGTCGTGCTGGGCGATGACCTTGCAGGTATCCAGGGTCTCGTGGGTCTCGTCGCTCGGCGCCCAGTCGCTCGGGATGAGCGGGCGGCGGGAGTTGAGTTCGTTGAGCAGGAAGGCCTGCTTGTCATCCTCGCTCCACTCGGCGTAGTCGCCCATGCCGAGGTAGCGGGTCAGCTCGGAGAAGACCTGGCCGTGGCGCTCGCCATCCTGGCGGATGTCCAGCTTGACCAGATGGATGCCGAAGCAGGCCAGCTTGCGCAGCACGTCAAGCAGCATGCCGTCGGCGATGTTGCCCATGCCGCAGGCGTGCAGGGAGTGGTAGCAGAGCTCCAGTGGCTCGCGCAGCTGGGCGGTGGTCTTGACCAGATCCCGGCTCTCGCTCGCCTGGCCCTGCACCTTGGCGGTCAGGAACTCCTGGGTCTCGCGCAGCTGTTCGCGCAGCTCGCGGACCAGGGCGCGGTAAGGCTCGGGGTGATCTCCGACCCGTTCGCGCACGGCGTCGGTGCAGTCGGACATGGAGAGCTCGGAGGTGAGCTCCTTGATGTCCTTGTAGAACAGGCTCACCGCCATCCAGCGGCCCAGCTCCAGCACTTCGGCGGTCACCTTGGCGGTGACGAAGGGGTTGCCGTCGCGGTCACCGCCCATCCAGGAGGTGAACTTGACCGGCGCGGCATCCAGCGGCAGCCGCACACTCAGGTGGTGTTGCAGCCGCTCGTCCAGATTGCGCATGAATTCGGGGATGGCCGGCCACAGGCTGTTTTCCACCACGGCGAAGCCCCACTTGGCCTCGTCCACCGGGGTCGGGCGCTGTTCGCGGATCTCGTTGGTGTGCCAAGCCTGGTTGACCAGCTGTTCGATGCGATTGAGGATCTTGTCCCGCTCGCGGGGCAGCAGATCGGACAGCTCCAGCGCCTCGAGGCAGTCGTTGAGCTGTACGTGCTTGTGGATCAGAGTGCGACGGGTCACCTCGGTGGGGTGGGCGGTCAGCACCAGATCGATGTCCAGCTCGCGCACGGCCTGGATGATGGCTTCCTGCGACAGGTTGGAGGCTTTCAGTTTGTCGAACATCTGCTCCAGCGGATCCGGGGTGCAGACCTGCTCTTCGCAGCGACGGGAGATGGTGTGGAACTGTTCGGCCACGTTGGCCAGGTTGAGGAACTGGCTGAAGGCGCGGGCCACCGGCAGCAGCTCGTCGTCGCTCAGGTTGCGCAGGGTGTCGAGCAGACGTTCCCGGTCCGTCTCATTGCCTTTGCGGGAGGATTTGGCCAGCTGGCGAATGGTTTCGATCTTGTCGAGGAAGGCCTGTCCCTGATGATCCTTGATGGACTTGCCCAGCAGTTGACCCAGCATGCCTACGTTGGCGCGTAGTGCGGCGTACTTTTCGTTCATTCCACATCCTTATCTTGTTGGTGCCTGACACCCATCCGGGGTGCGAGACGACCTCACTTATTGTTGTGCGATTACAACATATGCTCCGTCATCTTAGGGTGACAATCTACCCAGATTGTCTGCGCAAGGTCAAATAACAGGCCGATTCAGAACATGTATTTCCATCACCTGTCCCGAGGTGCGATGTCATGTAACTTACTTACATTCCCGTCAGTTCAGAGGCAGAAACGGCGGATCAGGTGCTGCAATACGCTGGTGGTCGGTTTGACGAACGACAGATCGAGATATTCGTCCGGCTGGTGGGCCTGGGCGATGTGGCCGGGGCCCAGCACTATGGTTTCACAACCGAGCTGCTGGATGAAGGGGGCCTCGGTGCAATAGTTCACGGATTCGGCGGCCCGCCCGCTGGCCCGCTCGGCCTCGCGCACCAGCTCGGAGTCATCGGCGCAGGCGTAGGCAGGGATCGGCTCGTGCAGGTGCTGCAGGTGCAGGCAGCCCGGCTGGTGGATCTCGATGGGGGAGAGCGCTTCTTTGAGCATGCCCATCAGCTCGTCGGGGCCCACCTGCGGGGTGGGTCGCATGTCGATGTGCAGTTCGCAGCAGCCGCAGATGCGGTTCGGGCTGTCGCCCCCCTGGATGTAGCCGAGGTTCAGGGTCGGCTGCGGCACGGCGAATCTGTGATCGGCGTACTTCTCCTTCAGGCTGTGCTGCAGCTTGAGCACCTGGCCCATGGCCTGGTGCATGATCTCCAGCGCGTTGACGCCGTTGGCGGGATCCGAGCTGTGGCCGCTCTTGCCGGTGATGCGGATGGCTTCCGACATGTGCCCCTTGTGGGCCACTACCGGTACCAGCCCGGTCGGCTCGCCAATCACCGCGTAGTCGGGTTTGAGTTCGGCCGCGGCGGCGATGGCGCGGGCCCCCGCCATGGTGGTCTCTTCATCGGCGGTGGCCAGAATGCGCAGCGGTTTGCTGAGGGTCTTGAGGTCGATCTCCTTGAGCGCCTCGACGATAAAGGCGAAGAAGCCCTTCATATCGATGGTGCCCAGCCCGTACAAGCGGTTGCCCTCTTCGGTCACCTTGAAGGGATCCTTGCGCCAGGCGCCCTCGTCGAACGGCACCGTATCTGTGTGGCCCGCCAGCAGCAGCCCCCCTTCGCCTTGGCCTATCGTCGCCACCAGATTGAACTTGCCCGGCAGATCGGGCAGGGCGGTCACCTCGCACTGAAAGCCGAGCTGAGCGAACCAGTCGGCCAGCAGCCGGATCACCGCCTCATTGCTCTGATCCCAGCGGGGATCCGTGCTACTGATGGACGGAATCGCAATAATATTCTTGTAGAGTGAAAAAAAATCCAGATTGGCCACCTGCTCCTCCTTGCTTCCCCGGAATGTTTCTGTTAGAAAATACAAATGCAAAGTGAGTGCATGAATATTCTGTAGGTTTGCCTGAATACGTGGCTCATCGACAAGGCTTCTAGTTGTAAGGGAAAGTTAATGTTCTGTCACCTGATCTATAACCGACGACACACACCCGCCTGAATTGCCCCTCCGCACTCGTGCATGGGGCATCGAACCCCCTTGTGCACCGCAGCACCATGCTGTGAATCTCGAACTCTGACTTGGAATACTCAACATGCTTAACACCGTTATCGTCGGTGCCAGTGGCTACGCGGGAGCCGAGCTGGCCGCCCTGGTCCAGAACCATCCACAACTCAAGCTGTTCGGCCTCTATGTTTCCGCCGGCAGCCAGGACGCCCACAAGCGTTTCTCTTCTCTGCATCCCCAGTGGGTCGGCGCCCTGGATCAGCCGCTGCTGCCGCTGGACGAAGATGGCATGACCCGGATCCTGACCCAGGCCGATCTGGTGCTGCTGGCCACCGCCCACGAGGTGAGCGCCGAGCTGGCGCCCAAGTTCCTGGCCAAGGGGCTGCCGGTGTTCGATCTTTCCGGTGCCTTCCGGGTCAGGGAGCAGCAGTTCTACGCCTCCTACTACGGCTTCACCCATGAGAGCGAGCAGTGGCTGGATCAGGCCGCCTACGGCCTGGCCGAGTGGAATGCTGAAGCGGTCAAGGCGGCCCAGCTGATAGCCGTGCCCGGTTGCTACCCGACCGCCTCCCTCTGCGCCCTCAAGCCGCTGCAGCAGGCTGGTCTCATCGCCAAGGGGTGGCAGCCCATCATCAACGCCGTCTCCGGGGTCTCCGGGGCCGGTCGCAAGGCGGCCATCAACACCAGCTTCTGCGAGGTGAGCCTCAACCCCTACGGCACCTTCAATCACAGGCATCAGCCGGAGATCAGCCACCACCTCGGCAAGGAGGTGCTGTTCCAGCCTCACCTTGGCAACTACGTGCGCGGCATCCTGGCCACCATCTATGTGCAGCTGGCGGATGGCGTGACGCCGACCCAGGTGGATCAGGCCTACCTCAAGGCCTACGAGGGCAAGCCGCTGGTGCGCCTGACCGGCCAGATGCCCTCCATTCGCGGCGTCGCGGGCACCCCTTACTGCGACCTCGCCTGGCAACAGCAGGGCAACATGCTGGTGGTGGTCTCCGCCATCGACAACCTGCTCAAGGGTGCCGCCTCCCAGGCCATGCAGTGCATAAATATCAAATTCGGATTTGAACCGGCCACCGGCCTGATTTAAGGACTCAAGGAAGGATCGCAACGATGAACAAGCAGACTCTGGTAATCAAGCTGGGCGGCGCACTGATCGAGAACGACGAGGCGCTGACCGCCCTGTTCGCCACCCTCAAAAGCTTTCTGGACGAGCAGCACAGACCCCTGGTGCTGGTGCACGGCGGTGGCTGCCTGGTGGATGACCTGCTCAAGGGGCTGGGTCTCACCTCCACCAAGAAGAACGGCCTGCGGGTGACCCCGTTCGAGCAGATCCCGTTCATTGCCGGCGCGCTAGCCGGTACCGCCAACAAGCAGATGATGGCCAAGGCCATCGCCACCGGCATCCCGGCGGTGGGGCTCTGTCTGGCGGACGGCGGTCTGTGCCAGGTGACCCAGCTCGACCCGGCACTCGGCGCGGTCGGTGACTGCCAACCGGGCAACCCGGCACTGGTGGCGGGGATCCTCGCTCAGGGCTTCCTGCCGGTGGTGAGCTCCATCGGCATCACCGCCGAGGGGCAGCTGATGAACGTCAACGCGGATCAGGCGGCTACCGCCATTGCCGAGGCGCTCGGCGCCGATCTGGTGATGCTGTCGGACGTGAGCGGCATCCTGGATGGCAAGGGCAAGCTGGTGCCCCAGCTCGACAAGCTGACCGCGCTGGATCTGATGGAGAAGGGGGTGATCAGCGACGGCATGGCGGTCAAGGTGAAAGCCGCCCTGCATGCCGCCGAGACCCTGGGCAAACCGGTCTGTGTCGCCAGCTGGCGCTACCCGGATCAGCTGCTCAAGCTGCTGGCTGGCGGTGCCGTCGGCACCCAGGTATCTCTCTGATCTCCACCGGAACAAGGAACATCCGATGCAACATCTTCTGAAAGACAGCGACTTGAGCAAGGCCCAGATCGAGGCGCTGATCGCGCTAGGCAAATCGGTCAAGGCCGATCCGAAAAAGTACGGCCAGGCACTGGCGGGCAAGAGCGTGGTCACCCTGTTCGAGAAACCCTCTCTGCGCACCCGGGTCACCTTCGACATCGGCATCGCCAAGCTGGGCGGCCACAGCGTCTATCTGGATCAGCAGAACGGCGCGCTCGGCAAGCGCGAATCGGTGAAGGATTTCGCCGCCAACCTGTCGCGCTGGTGCGATGCCATCGTCGCCCGGGTGTTCGATCACCAGACTCTGGTCGAGCTGGCGGAGCACGGCACTGTGCCGGTGGTGAACAGCCTTTGCAACCTCTACCACCCCTGCCAGGGGCTGGCGGACTTCATGACCATCAGCGAGCACTACGGCGATCTGTCCAAGGTGAAGCTGGCTTATCTCGGCGATGGCAACAACGTCAGCCACTCGTTGCTGCTGCTGGGGGCGACCCTCGGCACCGACGTGACCCTGGTCTGCCCGAAAGGCCACGGTCCGGATACCCAGATCTTCCTGCAGGCCCAGGCGCTGGCGGCCCAGTCGGGGGCGACTATCCACATCAGCGACGACGTGGCGGCCATCGAAGGGTTTGACGTGGCCTACACGGATACCTGGGTCTCCATGGGTGACAACACGCCAATGGAGCAGGTAAAAGATATCTTTATGCCTTATCAGATCAACCAGGCCCTGCTCGACCGCACCGGCATCCAGCACGTGCTGCACTGCCAGCCGGCGCACCGGGAGCTGGAGATCACCTCTCAGGTCATGGACGGGCCTGGCTCCCTCATCATGGACGAGGCAGAAAACCGGATGCATATCCAGAACGCCGTGCTGTTGACCCTGCTTGGGCACAAATAACGGCAACCGACCCCAAATCACACCCTTTTATCGAATCATCATGGAGAGAAGTAAATGAGCGGAATCAACAAGATCGTACTGGCTTACTCGGGCGGACTGGATACCTCGGCCATCATTCCCTGGCTGAAGGAAAACTATGACGCGGAGATCATCGCCTTCGTCGCCGACGTCGGTCAGGAGCGTGACGATCTGGAAGGGATCGAGCAAAAAGCCATCGCCTCCGGCGCCACCAAGTGCATCGTCAAGGATCTGCGGGAAGAGTTCGTCAAAGAGTACGTCTACCCGACCCTGAAGACCGGTGCCGTCTATGAGGGCACCTACCTGCTGGGGACCTCCATGGCCCGTCCGGTGATCGCCAAGGCGATGGTCGAGGCCGCATTGGCGGAAGGGGCCGACGCCATCTCCCACGGTTGCACCGGCAAGGGCAACGATCAGGTGCGTTTCGAAGGTGCGGTGGCCGCGCTGGCGCCCCAGCTGAAAGTGATCGCCCCCTGGCGTCTGTGGGACATGCGCTCCCGGGAAGATCTGCTGGCCTACCTGGAAGCCCGTCAGATCCCCTGCAAGGCGACCCTGAAGAAGATCTACAGTCGCGATGCCAACGCCTGGCACATCTCCACCGAGGGTGGCGAGCTGGAGAGCACCTGGAACGAGCCGTCCGAAGCGGTCTGGCAGTGGACCGTTTCCGCCGAACAGGCACCGGATCAGCCGGAGTACGTCAAGCTGACCGTGGCCCAGGGTGAAGTGGTGGCCGTTGACGACCAGCCGCTCAGCCCGCACCAGATCCTGATGACCCTGAATGAGCGTGCTGGCAAGCACGGCGTGGGCCGCATCGACATCACCGAAAACCGGATGGTGGGCATGAAGTCTCGTGGCTGCTACGAGACCCCGGGTGGCACCGTCATGGTCGCTGCACTGCGCGCCGTGGAAGAGCTGGTGCTGGACAGACCGACCCGCGCCTGGCGCGAGAAGCTGGGTGCCGAGTTCTCCCACCTGGTCTATGACGGTCGCTGGTTCACCCCGCTGTGCAAGGCCATTGTCGCTTCTGCCAACGCCATCGCCGAAGATCTCGACGGTGAAGTGGTGCTGAAGATGTACAAGGGTCAGGTCACCGCGGTACAGAAGAAGTCGCCGAACAGCCTCTACTCCGAAGACTTCGCCACCTTCGGCGCCGACGAGGTGTACGACCAGAGCCATGCCGAAGGCTTTATCCGTCTCTACACCCTGGCGAGCCGGATCCGCGCCATGAAAGAGCAGCATCAGGCCATCGGTGGTGATCACACCCACGGCTAACCCTATAGGTTCCAAGCCGCAGAAACAGGTGAGGGGGCTTGGCCCCCTCACTCATAAGCGGCGACCTGATTCCCTCGCCTGTGAGCAGGGGAAGGATAACCGATGAGCTGTGACAAGAGGGGCTGCGCCTGGGACATGTCTATGAGATAACAGGGGCGGCTTTCAATGAGGGGTGTGCTTTGCCCCCTTCTCCCGCTTACGTGGAAAACAGGGGGAGAAGGGTTGGGGATGAAGGGGAGGTCATTGGCCATTCCCCTCACCCTAGCCCTCTCCCAGAGGGAGAGGGGATCGGTTCGTAGTTGCTGGATGTGACGTGTTTAACGGCAACAGCACTCCTCACCACCGCACTGTTATACAGGAAAATACAGGGCAAGATTTCTGCGCGCAGGCCAAGGGGCCGCGCGAGTACGGCAGGCGCAAGGCGCCACCGACAACGCATTCAAGGAGAGCAGTATGGCACTTTGGGGTGGACGCTTCAGTCAGGGAGCCGATAGCCGGTTCAAGCAGTTCAACGATTCGCTGCGGTTCGATTACCGGCTGGCGGAGCAGGATATTCAAGGCTCCATGGCCTGGGCCAAAGCGCTGGTCAAGGTGGGCGTGTTGACCGGCGATGAGCAGGGCAAGTTGCAGCAGGCGATGGAAGTGCTGCTCGCCTCGGTGGAGCAGGATCCTCAGCAGATCCTGAGCTCGGATGCCGAAGATATCCACTCCTGGGTCGAGAGCCAGCTTATCGCCGCCGTCGGCGATTTGGGCAAGAAGCTGCACACCGGCCGCTCGCGCAACGATCAGGTCGCCACCGACCTGAAACTCTGGTGCAAGGCCCAGGGCGAGCTGCTGCTCGGTTCCATCACCGCCCTGCAACAGGGGCTGGTCGCCTCTGCCCGTGCCAATCAGGCCGCGGTGCTGCCGGGTTACACCCACCTGCAGCGCGCCCAACCGGTCACCTACGCCCACTGGGCGCTGGCCTATGTGGAGATGCTGGAGCGGGATTACTCCCGGCTGCAGGATGCCCTCAAGCGCCTCGACACCAGCCCGCTCGGCTGCGGCGCGCTGGCAGGCACCGCCTACGCCATCGACCGAGAAGCCTTGGCGCTCGACATGGGTTTTGCCGGCGCCACCCGCAACAGTCTGGATTCGGTCTCCGATCGGGATCACGTGGTGGAGCTGATGCACGTGGCGTCGCTGTCCATGACCCACCTGTCGCGCTTTGCCGAAGACCTTATCTTCTACAACACCGGCGAGGCGGGCTTTGTCGAGCTCTCCGATGCGGTCACTTCCGGTTCGTCGTTGATGCCGCAGAAGAAGAACCCGGATGCGCTGGAACTTATTCGTGGCAAGACCGGCCGGGTGGTCGGCGCCCAGCTGGGCATGCTGATGAGCCTCAAGGCGCTGCCGCTGGCCTACAACAAGGACATGCAGGAAGACAAGGAGGGGCTGTTCGATGCCCTCGACACCTGGCACGACTGCCTCGACATGGCGGCGCTGGTGCTGATCGATCTGAAGGTCAATGGCGAGCGCACCAAGGCGGCGGCCCAGGGCGGCTACGCCAATGCCACCGAGCTGGCAGACTATCTGGTGGCCAAGGGGATTCCGTTCCGTGAGGCGCACCATATCGTCGGCGAGACCGTGGTCTACGCGATCCAGATGAAGAAGCCGCTGGAAGAGCTCTCTATCCCTGAGTTCCAGCGCTTCAGCCCCGTGGTGGGGGAGGATGTCTACCCGAACCTGGAGCTGGAGGCGACCCTGGCCAAGCGGGTCGCCAAGGGCGGCGTCGCCCGCGAGCAGATCGAATCGGCTCTCACCACCGCCGAACAGTGGCTGGCCAAACGCGCCTAAGTGCACAGGAACATCAAGAGAGGGCGTCAGCCCTCTTTTTTATGTCGGCTTATCAGCCTGTTTCGCTTGCCCCGAGGGTGGCAAAGCGGGCATAAATCCCTGACCAGGCTGAATGGAACTCAGCGCCAACCAGAAGGAACCTGCATGTACTTGCCACCCCATTTTGCCGTCACCGACTCCGAGACTCTGCACCAGCTGATCCGGGCATATCCGCTGGGGGCCCTGATCACCCATGGTGAAGGGGGGCTGGATGCCAACCACCTGCCGTTCGAATTCGATGCTGGAGCAGGGGTGCATGGCGTCCTGCGTGCCCATGTTGCCCGCAACAATCCGCTCTGGCAGGAGGTGAAAGACGGCGATGAGGTGCTGGTGATCTTCAAGGCTGCAGATGGCTACATCTCTCCCAGCTGGTATCCGGGCAAGCAGGAGCATCACAAGCTGGTGCCGACCTGGAACTACAGCGTGGTGCATGCTCACGGTCGCATCCAGATCCGTGACGATGCCCGCTTCGTGCGCCGGCTGCTGGCAAATCTGACCCGCACCCATGAAGCCGCAGAGCCAACTCCCTGGAAGATGGCGGACGCGCCGCGAGACTATCTCGAGGCCATGGTGCAGGCGGTCGTCGGCATTGAAATCGAGATAACCGGGCTGGTCGGAAAGTTCAAGCTGGGTCAGAACAAGGAGGCGGCGGATCGCCTGGGGGCGGCCAATGCCTTGCAGGATCGTGGGCAGAGCGCGCTGGCAGAGGCGATGCTGACTCCACCTTCCTCACTACCCTGGCGCGGCTAACATGAGGTCCGGCCCGGCAAAAACGGCAACCAGGAGGTTGCCGTTTTTTTATTGCTCACCGCCGTTCACGCACTGGCATTGAGCAGCTTGCCGACGCCTTCCCCCTTGCCGTTGGGCAGGGTCTGCTTGAAGGCGAAGAGCAGCTGATCGAGGCTGAGGTCGCTGTTGCCAAGGGAGCCCTTGAGGGTGTCGAGCTCGCCCTGCAGGGCGTCGAGGCGGGTGCTCTGGGTGCCGTTTGCCAGCTGGGTGCGAGCGGCGTCGATGGCCTGGGGCAGGGACTGGCCCGAGTACTCCTGCCCCAGGGTCTGCATCAGCGCCCCCATGAAGTGGTTGATGGCGGGACGGTTCTGCTCGCTGTTTGCCTCCTTGACGCCGAGGCGCTGGAACAGGCTCTGCACCGTGGGGGCGAGCCGCTCTTCCTGCACGGGGGGCTCGGTCTGGGCCGGTGGCGTGCTGTCCCCAAGCAGCTTGCTGCCGAGCTTGAGGGCGAGGGAGGCGAGGGGAAGCAGGGTGCCGATGGCGATCATGATGTCACTCTCCGTACTACTGATGTCATGACGGAGCAGGGAACGGGCCAGTTTGGCGAAAATTTAGTCTTAGAGTGGCAGGGGACTGATCCTGCGGTGAATTTAGTTTTTGCCAGGCAGAGGGCGGGCGAGTGCGAGATAGGGCGGCGGCAAACCCTTGCAGCCCGCGGGCTGGCGGGTTGCCGCCCGGCTTGCCGGATCAGAGCTCCTTGAACGGGCGGCGCTTCTCCTCCTCGATGACGATGGCTTCCAGATTGGCGATGCGCTCCTGCAGCTCGTTGATGAGCATGTCCTGCTTGCCGAGACGATCGGTGATGCGGGCATCCCCCAACTGGTAGCGGGCCCGCTTGCTGAGAAAGCCGAACAGTGCGCTGATGAAGACGATCAGCACGATACCGGTCCACATGGTCATGAATGACTCCTTGCCGATGAATAAACGAGAAAACAGCCTTGTTGCCATCTGTTGTCTCATACCCGATTGCCGGCTGCAATGGCCGGCAAGGGGGGGGACGGGAATGTCGAGGGGCCGTTTTGCCCGCGTCAGACCGTTTGCCAGAGCGGACGGCCGAGCCAGAGCCCCCACAGGGTCAGGTGCAGCAGCACGATGAACCAGAATACCCTGCGATAACTCCCCTTTTGGGTCTTGTGGCGCAGCCAGTGGCGGGCCAGCAGGGCGCCGGGCCAGCCGCCGAACAGCTCGAGCAGGTGGAGCCGGGACTCGGGGATGCGCCAGCCGCCGCGCACCGCCTGGCGCTTGTCGTGGGCGTAGGCCAGCATCGTCAGCAGGCTCATGGTAGTGACGATGGCGAGCGGCCACCAGTTGGCGTCGGCCAGGCCGAGCCAGGCCGTCCACAGCAGGGGAAGCAGGGCGAGCCAGATCACAGGGCCAGCTCCCAGCCGCGGGGGGCGTCCGGGCTCAGGCTGCGGATCACGCGCGCCGGGTTGCCCACCGCCACCGAGTCGGCCGGGATGTCGCGGGTGACCACGGCGCCGGCCCCTATGATGGAACGGGGTCCTATGGTTACGCCGGGGCAGATGATGGCGCCACCGCCAATCCAGCAGTCATCGCCGATCCGCACCGGCTTGTTGTAGGCGGTCCAGTTGCGTCGCTCCAGATAGTCCATGGTGTGGGTGGCGGTGTAGATCTGCACGTTGGGGGCCAGCAGCACATGGCTGCCGATGTGCACCTCGCCCACGTCGAGAATGGTGATGTTGAAGTTGAAGAAGGTCTTCTCGCCGATGTGGATGTTGCGGCCGAATTCGCAGGTGAAGGGAGTGCTGATCCAGCAGGAGTCGGGGCAGTGGCCGAACAGCTCACCGCACAGGCGCTGGCGCAGGGCTTGGTCACCGGCCGGGGAGGCGTTGAGTTGTGCCAGCAGCGCCTGACCGCGGATCCGGTCGTTCGCTATCTCCTCGCTCTGGCTGTCCAGGGCGCCGCCCGCCAGAACCTTGTCCCAATCGCTTGCCATGCTACCGCTCCTCTCATGTGCCAAGAGGAGCCAGTATACGCGAGCACTTTGGCGGCGTCAGGCTGTCACTTGCTGCAACCTCAGGCGCCCGGCCAGATCAGCGGCAGGAGCAGCAGGGCCGAGACGAAGTAGGGCAGCAGCACCCGCAGCCCCAGCCGGCGGCCGCCGATCCCCAGGGCCAGCAGCCCCTTCACCAGCGAGTTGACCAGCCCGGCCAACAGGATGCCGCGGGCCGCTACCTCCAGCGCCAGCTCCTTGTGGGAGAGTTGGGAGAGCGACAAGGTGATGGCGTCCACGTCGGTGATGCCGGAGACCAGCGACAGCAGATAGACCCCAGAGTTGCCCACCTTGTTCTGCAACAGGGTGGCCATGAAGCCGATCAGCGCCAGCAGCAGGCCGAACTTGATGGCGGTGGCGAGATCGAGCGGGTTGCTGGTCTGGGGCTGCACCGGGCCGTCGGTCAGCTCCTCGCGCTGGCGCCAGAACCAGAAGGCGAAGCCGTAGACGGTGGCCGCCAGCAGCAGCAGGGGCGCCGCCAGGCGCATCGCCAGCTCGTTGTGGATGAGCAGCACCAGCACCAGCAGTCGCAGCCACATGGTGGCTCCCGCCAGCAGGATGCCGGTGGCCAGCAGCCGCTCCAGCCCCCCCTGCTCCTTGTTGAGGCGGGCAAACTGCAGGGTGAGGGCGGTGGAGGAGGCAAGCCCGGCCAGCATGCTGGTGAGCACCAGCCCGGCGCGGGTGCCGAGCAGGCGCACCGCGAAGTGACCGCAGAACGAGATGCCGGCGATCACCACCACCATCAGCCAGATCTTGAAGGGGTTGAAGGCATCGAGCGGGCCCATCTCCTCGTTGGGCAGCACCGGCAGCAGCACCAGCGAGATGAGCAAAAAGCGCAGAGTGGCGTGAAACTCGGTCTCGCTCAGAAACAGCATCCCCTGCTGGATCTTGCCCTTGAGCCCCATCAGCAGGGCCGCCAGCACGGCGCAGGCCACCGCCTCGCTCGGGCTCAGCAGCACCGACATCAACCCCAGCAGATAGGTGAGCAGCATGGCCACCGAGCTGGTGAGGCCGAACTCCCCCTGCCAGCGCTGGGCCAGCCAGACCGAGAGGCCGCAGCCAATCACCACCGCCAGCAGGCCGAGCAGCGGCAGCCAGGGGCCCAGGGTGGGCAGCAGCAGGGCGCAGACCCCGCCGAGCAGGCCGATGAGGCCGTAGGTCCGCATCCCGGCGATGCGTTGGTTGTCCCCCAGCTGGCGTACCTGCCAGCCCCGCTCCAGCCCTATGATGAGGCCGATGGCCAGCGACACCAGGGCACCATTGACGGGTTCTGCGTTGATCCACATAACGACTTCCTGTTCGTCATCAGCCTGCCTTGTTTCCATGATGGCACAGCCGGCATCGGGCCAGCGCGGCCTGGCTCACAGAGTGCGCGAATGGCGCCTACGGCCTCCTGATATGAGCAAATGAGATAAGCAAAGCGTTATTTCTTGGTTCTCGGCATAACAAGCCCGCGGCATGCTGAACTCAACCCAACGAGATATGGAGTATCCCCATGAAACTGCGAACGACCGCCCTGACCCTGCTCTCCCTGCTGGCCCTCGGTCAGGCCAATGCCGCCGAGATCCGCCTGCTCAACGTCTCCTACGATCCGACCCGCGAACTGTTCCAGGAGTACAACGGCGCCTTCGCCAGGGAGTGGAAGGCGAAGACCGGCGACGATGTGGTGGTCAGCCAGTCCCATGGTGGCTCCGGCAAGCAGGCGCGCGCCGTGGTGGACGGGCTGGAGGCGGACGTGGTGTCGCTGGCGCTGGCCTACGACGTCAATGCCGTGGCCAGGCAGGGGCTGATTGACGCCGACTGGCAGAGCCGGCTGGCCAACAATGCGGCGCCCTACACCTCCACCATCGTCTTCCTGGTGCGCAAGGACAATCCCAAGCAGATCAAGGACTGGGATGATCTGGTGCGCAAGGACGTGGCCATCGTCACCCCCAACCCCAAGACCTCCGGCGGGGCGCGCTGGAACTACCTGGCTGCCTGGGGCTACGCCCTGAAGAAGAGCGGCAGCGAGGAGGGGGCCAAGCAGTTCGTCGGCGATCTCTACAAGAACGTGAGGGTGCTGGACTCCGGCGCCCGCGGTGCCACCACCAGCTTCATCGAGCGCGGCCTCGGCGATGTGCTGCTGGCCTGGGAAAACGAAGCCCTGCTGGTGCTCGGTCAGCCCGGCAATCGCGACAAGTTCGAGCTGGTGGTGCCGTCGGTCTCCATCCTGGCCGAACCGCCGGTGGCGGTGGTGGACAAGGTGGCCAGGAAGCACGGCACCGAGGCGGTCGCCAAGGCTTACCTCGACTACTTCTACTCCGACGAGGGGCAGCGCATCGTCGCCAAATATCACTATCGCCCCAGCAACCCGGCGATCCTGAAGGAGACCGCGGCCCAGTTCCCGCAGCTGACCCTGTTCACCGTCAAGGATCTGGAAGGGGACTGGGACAAGGCGCAGAAGAAGCACTTCGCCCAGGGCGCCCTGTTTGACCAGATCTACCAGCCGGGTCGCTGAGCGGCCGGCCATCGTCAACTGAACTGGCCCCTGTGCCAGCTGATAGGAGCACCAAGATGAACAAGATCCTCCTGGTTCCCGGTCTGCACAACAGCGGGCCGGATCACTGGCAGAGCCGCTGGCACCAACAGTTCCCCCACTGGCAGCGGATGGTGGGGCTGCCGTGGGATCGGCCCGACCTCACGGTCTGGAGCGCCAAGCTGGCGAGCAAGCTCAAAAGCCGGCGCGGGCGGGCTCACCTGGTGGCCCACTCCTTCGGCGCGCTGGCAGCCATCACGGCGGCGCGCCGGCAGCCCGACAAGGTGGCCTCGCTGTTTATCGTGGCGCCGGCGGATCCGGCCCGCTTCGGCTTGCCAGACGAGCTGCTGGCAGGCTCGCTCAAGGTGTCGGCCCAGCTGGTGGCCAGCCGCAACGATCCCTGGATGAGCTTCGAGCGGGCCGAGTACTGGAGCCGGCAATGGCAGGTGCCGCTGTTCGATGCCGGCGAGGTGGGCCACCTCAATGCCCAGTCCGGCCACGGTGAGTGGCACCAGGGGCTCAACCTGCTCGGCACCCTCTATCGGCGGGCCGAGATGGTGGTGGCGCCGACGCCGGCGGTGTGGGAGCGGCGGGCGGCCTTGAGTTTTCGCTGAGCGGCGAGCGTTGAACACACTGATTTGGAATAGAGAAGGAGGGCAGGCACTCGACACCACCACAGTCTGATTTGGATAGCTTGGTACATTGCACGACGCTCCATTTTTAGGTCTTTTATTTATATAAAAGACCTTTTTTTCATTTTATGGCTCTAAAAGCCTTGTATGTCGTTGTTAGATAAAAAAGTGCTTAGCAAAGGCGTTATTGGTGTTTGTTGCCTCTGACAGGAGTGCGCAGAATCGCTGTATCTAATGTTTTTCATAACAAACGGATGCGTTATGCGATTTGGTTCTTACTCCGTGCTGCCGGGCTTTGGCCCGACCCTCGGCTTCAGCCTGCTCTATCTGGGCGTGCTGGTGCTGCTGCCGCTCTCGGCGCTGGTGCTGTTCGCGGTGAACAATCTGACCCTGGCCGAGTTCTGGCAGGTGATAGGTTCGCCGCGGGTGCTCGCCTCCTTTCGTCTGAGCTTCGGGGCCGCCCTGGTGGCGGCGCTGCTCAACGCCCTGTTCGGCCTGATCCTGGCCTGGGTGCTGGTGCGTTATACCTTCCCCGGCCGCCGACTGGTGGATGCCCTGATCGATCTGCCGTTCGCCATGCCCACCGCCGTCTCCGGCATCGCCCTGTGCGCCATCTTTGCCCCCAACGGCTGGATCGGGCAGTGGGTCGCCCCGTTTGGCATCGAGCTCGCCTACAACCCCATCGGCGTGGTGATCGCGCTCACCTTCATCGGGTTGCCGTTCGTGGTGCGCACCCTGCAGCCGGTGCTGCGGGAAGCCGAAACCGAGCAGGAGGAGGCCGCCGCCAGCCTAGGGGCCGATCGCTGGCAGACCTTCATCCGGGTGCTGTGGCCGACCCTGGTGCCGGCTCTGCTCACCGGCTTTGCCCTGGCTTTCGCACGGGCGGTGGGGGAGTACGGCTCCGTCATCTTCATCGCTGGCAACCTGCCGATGGTGTCGGAGATCGCGCCGCTGATGATCATGAGCCACCTGGAGGAGTACGACTACGCCGGCGCCTCCGCCATCGCCGTGGTCATGCTGCTGATCTCTTTCATTTTGTTACTGCTTATCAACAAGTTGCAGGCCTGGAGCTGGGCCCGTATCGGGGGGAGCCGGATATGAACGCATCCAACGCAAGCCTGGCGCTGGCCACGGGTGAGGTGGCGCCGACCACCTCGGTGCGCCAGCCCCCCGTCATCCGCGAGCCGGTTTGGGTCAAGTGGTTGCTGATCACGGTCGGCCTCGGCTGGTTTGCCGCCCTGTTGCTGCTGCCGCTGGCCACCGTCTTTATCCAGGCCTTGTCCCCCGGATTGAACTTCTTCTGGCACGCCATCAGCGAGCCGGACGCCCTCAGTGCCCTCGGCCTCACCGCCCTGGTGACCCTCTGCTCGGTGCCCCTCAACCTGCTGTTCGGGATCGCCGCCGCCTGGGCCATTGCCCGCTTCCGCTTCCCGGGCCGGCAACTGCTCATCACCCTCATCGATCTGCCGTTCTCCGTGTCGCCGGTGATCGCGGGCCTGATGTTCGTGCTGATGTTCGGCAGCCGCGGCTGGTTTGGCGAATGGCTGAGCGAGCACGACATCAAGGTGATCTTCGCCACTCCCGGCATCATCCTGGCCACCACTTTCATCACCGTGCCCTTCGTGGTGCGCGAGCTGCTGCCCCAGATGGAGACGCGCGGCCCAGAAGAGGAGGAGGCGGCCATCATGCTGGGGGCGAGCGGCCTGCAGATGTTCTGGCGGGTCACTCTACCCGGCATCCGCTGGAGCCTGATGTACGGCCTGCTGCTCTGTACCGCCCGGGCGGTGGGGGAGTTCGGCGCCGTGTCTGTGGTCTCCGGCCACATTCGCGGCCAGACCAACACCCTGCCGCTGCACATCGAGATCCTCTACAACGAGTACCAGACCGGCGCGGCCTTCGCGGTAGCCAGCCTGTTGGCCCTGTTCGGGATCTTCACCCTGCTGGGGGAAACCCTGCTGGCCCGGCTGCGTGCCCAGCCCGTTCACTCTCACTGATCACCGAATTCAAGAGGCTGCCATGAGCATTCAGGTACAAGGACTCAACAAGCATTTCAACCAGTACGCGGCGTTGGCCGACATCAACCTCGACTTTCACGACGGTGAGCTGGTGGCGCTGCTCGGCCCCTCCGGCTGCGGCAAGACCACTCTGCTGCGGATCATCGCCGGGCTGGAGCAGGCCGACAGCGGCCACGTCATCATCCGCGGCGAGGATGCCTCGGATCTGCACGTGCGCGAGCGCAACGTCGGCTTCGTGTTCCAGCACTACGCCCTGTTTCGCCACATGACGGTGTTCGAGAACGTGGCGTTTGGCCTGCGGGTCAAGCCGCGCCGCGAGCGACCGGCCGAGGCGGCGATCCGCGCCCGGGTCAAGGAGCTGCTGGATCTGGTGCAGCTCAGCCATGTGGCCGCGCGCTACCCGACCCAGCTCTCCGGCGGCCAGCGTCAGCGGGTCGCGCTGGCCCGCGCGCTGGCGGTGCAGCCCAAGGTGCTGCTGCTGGACGAGCCCTTCGGCGCCCTCGACGCCCAGGTGCGCAAGGAGCTGCGCCGCTGGCTGCGCGAGCTGCACGACGAGCTGCACGTCACCAGCCTGTTCGTCACCCACGATCAGGAGGAGGCGCTGGAGGTGGCGGATCGGGTGGTGTTGATGAACGCCGGCAGGGTCGAGCAGATCGGCACCCCGGCCGAGGTCTACGACCAGCCCGCCAGCTCCTTCGTGCACAGCTTCCTCGGCAGCGTGAACCTGTTTCGCGGCCGGGTGGCCGGGCAGGGGCTCGGCATCGGTGAGCAACTGCTGGGCGGGCCCATCAGCTCCCAGCTGGCGGAGGGCAGCGCGGCCGTCGCCTATGTGCGTCCCCACGAGCTGGAGATAGTGCCGGCGGATGCGCCGGGTGGCATCAGCGCCACCATCACCCGACTGCTGCCCATGGGGCCACGCATCCGGGTGGAACTGCGTGGCAATGGGGATACAAACGGTGCACACTTCGAGGCCGAGCTGAGCAAGGAGGCGGCCCGCGCCTTCAGCCCGGGCCAGGGGGTGCGGCTGGTGGCCAGACAGGCCCAGCTCTACCCGGATTACCAGATTTAAGTGGCAGGCCCCTGGAGGGCCGCGCAGGCAAGTAGCGTGACCAGGGCGGGGTCTGCCCACCTGGGATGCAACAGGGTCAGTATGGCGGCCAGAGTTCAGGCTCGGGCAGCCAGACAAGATAACAACAAGTCGGCGGGGAGGGTCCCGACCGGCCGGTCAGCGCAGGAGGCGATGACGTGAATTTTCAGCAGTTGCGAATCATTCGGGAGGCGGCACGGCGGGATTACAACCTGACCGAGGTGGCCAATGCCCTGTTTACCTCCCAGTCCGGGGTCAGCCGCCATATCCGCGAGCTGGAAGAGGAGCTGGGGATCGAGTTGTTCATCCGCTACGGCAAGCGGCTGCTCGGCATGACAGAGCCGGGCAAGGAGCTGCTGGTGATCGCAGAGCGCATCCTCGGGGATGCCGAGAACATCCGCAAGCTGGCCAGCACCTTTGCCAACCGCGACTCGGGCCGGCTGCTGGTGGCGACCACCCACACCCAGGCCCGCTACGCCCTGCCGCGGGTGGTGAAGGCGTTTCGCGAGCAGTTCCCGCTGGTGCAGCTGGAGCTGCGCCAGGGCGGTCCGGAGGAGATAGTGCGGCTGGTGCAGACCGGCGAGGTGGACATCGGCATTAGCAGCGAGCAGCTCGACAAAAGCGAAGGGGTGGTGGCGTTTCCCTACTACCGCTGGCACCACAACATAGTGGTGCCGGAGCAGCATCCGCTCAGTGCCGAGCAGGAGCTGACCCTGGCGGCGCTGGCCCAGTGGCCCATCATCACCTATCAGGCCGGGCTGACCGGGCGGGCGCGGGTGGACGAGGCGTTTGCCGAGGCCGGTATCGCCCCGCAGATCCTGCTGACCGCGCAGGACTCCGACGTTATCAAGACCTATGTCGAGCTGGAGATGGGGGTGGGCATACTGGCGGACATGGCGTTCGACACCCAGCGCGACAAGGGACTGGTGCAGCTGGACGGCAGCCGGCTGTTTGCGCCCCACACCGCCTGGATCGGCCTTAAGCAGGGGCAGTTCCAGCACAACTTCGCCTGGCAGTTCATCCAGCTCTGCAACCCTGAGCTGGCGCTGGCGGACATTCAGGCCCGCGCCATGGGTGGCGAGCCCGCCATCGACTTCCAGATCTGAGCTGTCACAGCAGAGAAAACGGGGAGCCAGTGGCTCCCCGTTTTGTTGATGGCATCATGCTGCGCCTGCGGGTCAGTTGACCAGGATCCAGGCATCCTGCCAATTGCTACCGACCCCGGGTTCATACTGGGTGGCGCTGGCCGACCACTGGCTGCACCAGCCGCGATAGGGGAAGGGCTTGCACTGGTAGATCTTGCCGTTCTTGGGCTGCAGCACCCTGGTGCCGTCGGTGTAGGACTTGAGCCCCTCCGGGAAGGTGAACTGGTAGTCACCGCCGGCGGCCGGATCCTTGAGCATCAGGTCCAGGGTCTGCTGCACCGCATCGCCACCGGCCTTGGGTTTGCCTTCGATCACCAGCTGGTGGTGACCGGCGCTGAGCCCGGTGAGCGGCATGGTGAAGCTGTGGCTGCTGTCCTTGATGTCGGCGCTGGTCTGTCCCTTGGCGGCCCCCCCGTGATCATACAGAGTGTTGGTGACGGTCAGATCACCCTCGGCGGCCACGGTAAAGTTGAGGGTGAGTTTGCCCTCGTCGAGCAGGTAGTCGCTCTCCAGGCCGCTCACGCTGACGCCGTTGCTCACTGGCGGCTGCTGTTGCTCAAGCTGGATCTCGACCCGCTCCAGCGCGCTGCCGGCCTTGAAGTAGACCGGGTTCTGGCCATAGACGGGGTTGAACTGGCCTTCACCGCTCTGCTGGCCGGCGCGGATCTGGCTCTGCTCTGCATTGATCTTGCTCGCCAGGGCGTGGGTCCAGTTGTTCTTCTGGCCCTGCTCCGGGCTGGCGATGGTCAGCTCGGTCTGCAGATCGGGGCGCACGCCGTTGGCGTCGAACACCAGAGTTCTGGCCTTGTCGCCGACCGCCAGCTCGGTGGAGGGGTAGATGGTGCCGCCCTGGCTCCATTCCAGCGGTGGCTGGGTGCCACCCTTGAAGTTGGCATCGATCACGTTATAGAAGCTGTTGCTGGTGTCCCCCACTTCCCACACCCCCAGGATCACCTGATAGCCGGTGCGCTCGGGCAGGTTGCACTGGTGGGTGACCTGCTTGGGCGGCTGGGTCATGTTGCCGTCCACCACGCAGAAGGGGGTGAGCTCGAAGGAGGCGCGAGTCAGCGGCTGGTTCGGGTTCCAGTCCTGCTTGGTGAGGTAGTAGCGCCAGTTGCGGGTGACGTGGTTGGCGGTGAAGGTCCAGCTGATGGCGAAGGGGCCGGCTTGTACCTCGCGGCGGGTCCAGCGGTCGCTGGTCTGGGCGTTCAGCTCGCCCCAGCTGGCGCTGCCGGCCGAGGCGATCTGGCCGTCGGCAGGGCCGCCATTCGGGAAGCCGGAGGGGCCTTCCACGCTCTGGGGTTCCCATTGCACCGCGCCGCACTGGCTGTTGCCGCCGGTCTTGCACAGGTAGTTGCGCGATTCCGGCTGGCTGATGTAGCCGTGGGCGAGCACGCTGCCACTGACCAGCAGGGCCAGCGTCGCAGCGACGTGATTGAGTTGGATTTTTGCTGCCATACATTCCTCTGTTCGACAGATGTGGGCAGTCAAGTTGGCAGGGGCGTTCCCCGAAACACTGTGTGGCAACCCCGCTATCCTGGACGACATGTCTTTAGACCGGAGGCTTTGCGTCCTGGCCTTTCAACCAGTTTGCCAAATGACTACATAAAGGGTCATGGTGTCGCGTTTGGCGACAACTCATCATGACTATTTTTGATTAAATAATTAAGTGTAAATCTTTACAGCTTGACCTCATCGGAGTAGAGCAAACACTTAACTTTCTGTTTTTAAATGGCTATTAACTCGGCGCCACGGCATCAAGTTCGTCGAACAGGTCGACAAGATGCAAATATTTGGCATTTTTTCGCAATGAAAAACGCCCCCGCCAGCCGATCTGGCGGGGGCGTGCGCTGCGACAAGCCAGGACGGATCAGTGGCGGATGCGCGGGTGATCCTCCTGCCGCGGCGGTTGCGGCATCCGTGGCTGGGTTGCCGGCTGGTGGCTGGCCGAGCCCAGTTTGAACAGGGCCAGCCGCTCGTCCAGGCTGCGGGAGAGTCCGGCCAGCAGCTCGCTCTCCTGAGCCAGCTGGGAGGCTGACTGGGACATCTCCAGCGCCGAGTCGTTGATGCCGCTGACGTTGCGGTTCATGTCCTCCGCCACCATGCTCTGCTGCTCCGCCGCGGTGGCGATCTGGGTCGCCATGTCGCTGACGTGCTGGATGTGGTTGACGATGAGGGAGAGATCCTGGCCCGCCTTCTCTGACTGGCCGACGCTGCTCTCCGCCAGCTTGCGGCTGGCGTCCATGGCGTCGGCCGCACTCACCGCCCGCTGCTGCAGCTGGGCTATGGTGCTCTGGATCTCCTCGGTGGACTGGCGGGTGCGGCTTGCCAGCTGGCGAACCTCGTCGGCCACCACGGCAAAGCCGCGGCCCTGCTCGCCGGCCCGGGCCGCCTCGATGGCGGCGTTGAGGGCCAGCAGGTTGGTCTGCTCCGAGATGGCGCTGATGACCGCCGTCACCTCGCTTATCTGCATCACCCCCTCCTTGAGCTGGTTGACCTGCAGGGTGGCCTGCTCCACCTCGCTGGCCAGCGCCTGGATGCCGTGCACGCTGGCGTGCACGTCCCGGTTGCCGAGGCCGGCCTCGCTGGTGGCATCCTGGGTGTCGCGGGCGGTGTTCTCGGCGTGGCCGGCCACGTCGGCGATGGTGGCGCTCATCTCGTTCATGGCGGTGGCGAGCTGGGCCAGCTGATCCCGCTGGCTGTTGACCGCCTGGTTGGTCTGCTCGGCGGAGGCGGCGATGCGCAGGGCGGCATCCGCCACGTTGCCGGCCCCCTGGCTTGCCTCCAGCAGGGCGTGCCGGATGGCGCTGAGCCCCTGGTTGGTGCAGCTGGCGACGGCCCCCAGCTCGTCCTTGCCGTGCACCGGGATGCTCACCACCAGATCGCCGGCGGCCACCTGCTGCATGGCCCGGTTGATCTCGGCCAGCGGGTTGACGATGGAGCGGCTGATGGCAAAGCCCAGCAGCCCCATCAGCAGGGTCACCAGCAGGGTGGCACCCCCCATCAGCTGATACTGGGACCAGATGGTGGCCTGGATGTCCTGCAGCAGCACGCCGGAGCCGAGGATCCAGCCCCAGGGCTGATAGCCGGCCACCAGCGACAGTTTCTGGGCCGATTCGCCGGAGGGGGAGACCCACTGGTACTCCAGCCGACCCTGCTGACCCCCTCTGCCGAGATCCACCATCCGCTGCCAGTGCGCGCCGGCGGTGGCGGATCCGCTCTCGCCCATCTGCTGGCCGACCAGCTCGGGCCGGACGGGGTGCACCAGCATCCGGCGGTTCTCGTCCAGCACGAACAGGTAGTTGTCACCGTCAAAGCGCATGCTGTTGAGCATGGCCCTGGCCTCGGCCTGCGCCTGCGGTGCGGGCAGGGTGGCTGCCAGCGCCTGGATCCGGCTCATGGCCAGATCCAGCACAGCCTGCAGCCTGGCTTCCCGTTCACTCATCAGATTGCGCTGCAGGGCACTGGCGGAGATGAGCAGCAGTGCGATGAAGCCGACCAGCGCCAGTGAGAGCAACAGCATCAATTTGCGGCTCACGGCAATATCACCGAGCTTGAACATAGTCTCTTCCTTAACTTTCCCATGCGGGTCTGGTGGTGACCAGTCTGTCGGCTGGCCCTGATTATTTTTCATTTAACATTTAATTAACTTTCAAAGGCTTGGCGCGACAGCACGCCAATTGAGAAGTTTGACACCAGTATAGCCAGCAGACAGAAACCCTCGCTTTTGGTAGCGTGTTCGCGCGCATCCCGGCGCACCATTTGCCGGATTATTTGCAGAAAATGTGAATGAGTCGGCATTTCACCAATAAAGGAGTGGGCACCCCGTGCTGCCCCATAACAAGAGGGAATTTATGAGTTCCATTGCCAGGAATTATCTCAACCAGCTCAACGCCGACTACCTGCAGGTGCACAGGCGCAAGGAGGATCTGTTCTGGTCCACCTACATGGGCACCAGCGACGATCAGGCCGGTTTCACCGCCGCCGAGCAGGCTTACAAGGCCTTCTGCGCCGACCCGGCGCGCCTGCCGGTGCTGCGGGAGATGCATGCCATGGCCGAGGAGACCGAGCTCAAGCGCGGTCTGGCAGGCTGGATCGCCTTCTTCGAATGCAACGTCATCGAGGCGCCGGCCGCCGCCGCCCTGATGGACGAGCTGGTGGCCGCCGAGGCGGCGCTGTTTGCCCGCCGTCGGGAGCTGAAGCTGACCTTGCTGGACGAGCAGGGCCGCGAGGTGGCAGGCAGTCTGCCCGCCGCCAGCACGGCATTGGCTGCCAGTAGCAACGAGGCGGTGCGCCAGAGCGCGCTCGCCATGTTCCACACCCTGGAAAACTGGGTGGTCGACAACGGCTATCTGGCCATAGTCGCGCTGCGCAACCGCTTCGCCCGGGCCATGGGTTATCGCGACTACTTCGACTACAAGGTGCACAAGAACGAGCAGATGAGCCCGGCGCAGCTGTTCGCCATCCTCGACGACTTCATCGCCGGCACCGAGCAGCGGCTGCACCAGAGCCTGGCCGAGCTGAAAGCGGCCAAGGGGGAGGCGGCTCTGCTGCCCCACAACCTGCGCTACAGCGTGAGCGGCGACGTGACCCGCCAGCTCGACCCTTACGTACCCTTCTCCCGCGCCTTGCAGGATTGGGTCGAGAGCTTCCGCCGCCTCGGCATCCAGTACCGCGGCGCCAGCCTCACTCTGGATCTGCTGACCCGGGAGGGGAAATACGAGAACGGCTTCTGCCACGGCCCGGTGCCGAGCTTCTGGCAGGAGGGGGAGTGGGTGCCGGCGGTGGTCAACTTCACCAGCCTGGCCGACCCGGCCCAAGTGGGCAGCGGCTGGAGCGGGCTCAACACCCTGTTCCACGAGGGGGGCCATGCGGCGCACTTTGCCAACGTCACCGGCAACGCCCCCTGCTTCTCCCAGGAGTTCCCGCCCACCTCCATGGCCTACGCCGAGACCCAGTCCATGTTCTGCGACAGCCTGCTGGATGACGCGGACTGGCTCAAGCGCTATGCCAGAAATGCGGCGGGGGAGCCGATCCCGGATGCGCTGATCCAGGCGATGATCGAGGCACGTCAGCCGTTTCGCGCCTTCAACGAGCGCCAGATCGCGCTGGTGGCCTACTTCGAGCGGGATCTCTACGCCATGGACGAGGCCGAGCGCACCCCGGCCGCCGTGCTGGCGCTGGCCCGCCGCTGGGAGCGCCAGATCCTGGGGGTGGAGAGCCCGCGTCCGCTGCTGGCCATCCCGCACCTGCTCAACCAGGAGTCGGCCTGTGCCTATCACGGCTACCTGCTGGCCCTGATGGCGGTGGAGCAGACCCGCGCCTATTTCCTGAAGCGCGACGGCTATCTCACCGACAACCCGCGCATCGGGCCGGATCTGGCCGCCCACTACTGGGGGCCGGGCAACGGCATGACCCATGACGAGACCCTGCGCAGCCTCACCGGCAAGGGCTTCAGCGCCGGCCCGCTGGCCGCGGTGTGCAACCAGAGCGTGGCCGAGGCGTGGCAGCAGGCCGAGGCTTGCATGGCGGCGGCCCGTCAGCGTCCGCCGGCTGGCGAGGGGGCACCGCTCGATGCCCGCATTCGGGTAGTTCACGGCGACCAGCTTATCGCCGACAATAGCGACTCAGAGGAAGCCATGCTGGCCGGCTTCGAACGCTGGATCCGCCACCACTATCAGGAGGCGGCCACCAGTCACTGAGGCGCAAGCCGGTGAACATGCGTTATGTCAGACCCCTGCCACGGCAGGGGTCTGTTTTTCATGGGAAGGAGTCGAGGGTGGGAACAAGAGCGCGGTGGAGGTGGCTGCTGGCCACGTTGCTGCTGACGGGGTCGCTGGCGCAGCCGGCCCGGGCACTGCAGGCGCTGACCGAGCAGATGCCCCCTTACAACTACCAGCTGGCCGGCCAGCCGGTGAGCGGTTTTTCGGTGGATCTGCTGCACGCCCTGCTGGCGCGCAGCGGCCTGGCGCTGCGCGGCGACATCCAGCTGCTGCCCTGGGCGCGGGCCTATCAGAATGCCCGCTATCGGGCGGGTAGCATCCTCTTCTCGGTGGCGCGCACCCCGGAGCGGGAGCACCAGTTCCAGTGGGTGGGGCCGGTCGGGCCGCGCACCATAAGGGTGTGGCGGCTGAGCTCGCGCACCGATATCCAGCCCCGCAGCCTGCAGGAGGCGAGCGACTACAGGATCGCCGTGGTACGCAACTCGGCCTCGGCCCAGCAGCTGATCCACCAGGGGCTGGCGCCGGTCAGCGTCAACAGTGAGGAGGACAAGTTTCGCATGCTGCTGCGCGGTCGGGTGGAGCTGGTGACGGCGCTGGATCTGGGGGCGGCCTTCCACATGCACCAGCTGGGGCACGGCTTCGAGGCGCTCACCCCGCTGTTCGTCTATGACGACAGCGAGCAGTACTACTTTGCCCTCAACCTGGCGACGGAGCCGGCCAAGGTGCAGGCCCTGCAGCAGGCCCTCGACCAGATGCGCCAGGATGGCTCGCTGGAGACCCTGCGCCGGCGCTGGCTCAACCTCCATTCGCAGCCCACCGTCTCGCTCGGCGGGGCTGCTCCCTTCTGATCCCCCGTCACCCCGCCGGGCCTAGCCCTGGATCTTCAGCACGCTGACCGGTTTGCCCTTGAGCGCCACCAGCAGCTGCCGGCCCGCCAGCTTGTGGCCGTCGATCATGATGGAGTTGTGGCTGAAGTTGGCCACCAGCCGGCTGCCGTCGGAGAAGCGGGTCTCCTGCACCCGGCCCACCCCGTCACGCCAGCGAAAGCCCACCAGCGCCTTGTCCCACAGCGCCTCGTGCAGCGGGGCGAACTGCTCGCTCAGCCGGGTCAGCTCCGGCAGGCGACTGGCCAGCGTGCTGCGGCTCAGGTTGACCAGCGGCGGGGTGTTGTAGAGCAGGCCGAGCAGGGCGCGCTCCTCCTTGATGCCGGGGAATTTCAGGTTGTCCAGCAGCCAGTGGTGGCTGTTGAGCACGGAGTCGTGGAATACCGCCTGATAGAGGGGCAGCCGATCCGCCGGATTGAACACCGTCTTCAGGTAGCGCGGCTTGAGCCGGGCGGGCTGGAAGAAGACTTGCGGCGCCTCGTCCGGCCACCACTTGCCGAGGTAGTAGGGGGACTTGGCCTGCTTGCGCATGGCGGCATCCTCCCAGCCAAAGCCCCAGCTCTGGATGCCGTGGGCAAACAGCAGCGGCTTGCTGGTGAGGGCGTTGCCATCCTCCGAGCCCAGCACCAGGCCGAGGTGATCCCCCACCCAGCTCATGCGGGCGTTGCGGTCGGCGACCATGGCCTGACTGCCCTGCTGGTGGGCCGGGTTGTAGTCGTTGGAGGCCATGGCGGTGCCATCCACGTCGAGGAACAGGCTGTTGATGCCGCTGGCCTTGGCCAGCTCGCTCATGCGCCCCTTGGCAAAGGGCAGGGTGCAGCCGGGGTTGAGATAGACCCCCTCGCCGCCAAAGCCCGGCTTGGGCTTGCCGTTGGCCTCGACGATGGCGCAGCGCTTGCCGATCTCCGGCGGCAGCTGGGCGGTGAGCCAGCTGTCGTTGGTGCCGGGCGCGATGGCGGTGTCGTAGGAGTCATAGCTGCCCACCAGATAGCCCTGGCGCTGGGCGGCGGTGAGGGCATAGCCCTGCTGCAGGGCCGCCGTCCACTGCGGGGTGCCGAGCCACAGCTTGCGCAGTCCCGCCTGCTGCAGTGCCTCGATCACCGGCAGCGACAGCCCCTGGCCCCAGCGCTCCTGAGGCACCAGCAGATCCCCCAGCTGACCCTTGACCCACTGCTGGCGCAGGGCCAGCACCTTGCTCTGGGCCTGCGGGCCCTGCTGGGCAGGCAGCGGCAGCTGGCTGGCAATCAGCCGGTTGAGGCCGGCCATGATCAGGCTCTGCTGCCAGATCTCGGGATGGGCGGCGGCCAGCGCCTCCCGCTCCTCGGCGTTGAAGGTCTGCAGCCACTCCGGCTTTTGCTGCAATCTGGCCTGTAGAGCGGGCCATGCCTTCACGTCCTGCCGATCGAGCAGGGCATCCCCCCACAGGTAGACATGGCTGGCGCCGATCAGTCGCCGGCCGGCCGGGACGCGGGCAATCTTGTCGGCCAGGGATTGCCAGGCCCCCTCGCTCTGCAACCATGCCCGGTAGCGGCGCGCCCCTGCCAGCCAGTCATCCCCCACGCTCAGCCGCACCACCATGGGCGCCTGAGCGTTGAAGCTGCTGAACTCGTGGCTGGCGCTCAGCTGCAGCCGGCCCCCCTGGCGGCTGAACTTGAGCCGGTTGTCGTAGGGGCTCTGCAGGATCCAGCTGTAGGTCTGCTTGCCTGCATCCTGGCTCCAGAGCGGCAGCTTGAGGTCGTAGTGGGTGTTGAGCTCGGCCAGCTCGTCGCCGACATAGCCGAGCCAGTCGCTGTCGCGCACCGAGAAGCGGCTGCCCTCGCCGATGGCGAGGGAGAGGTGGGTCTGGTTTCTCGGCAGGCTGTACCAGGTCAGCTGACGGGGACTGTCGCTGGCAAGCGTCAGCAGCAGGTCGTCGCCATCCAGTCTGACCTCCACCCTGGCCTCCTGGGCGGGCCAGCGCCAGCTGGCCTGCTGGTCATCCTGCTGCAGCTGATCGACCTGGCGGGCGGGTTGGCCCGCGCTGACCGGGATCCGGTTCACCGCAATGGCCAGGGTATCGGGATCGATGCTGTAACTTTGAGTCCCGCCCTGCAGGGTCAGGGGGGCGGCGGCGAGCGGCGCCGCCAGCCATGAAATTGCCAGCCAGCCCAGTGCTGGCGCCGTTATCCGCAAACCGTTCATGCAACATCCTTGACCTGATCAATGCCATCAGGGTACGCCGCCGCCCGCCTCCCGGTACAGCCAAATTTGCTTAACCCATATGGGGTGAAGGGAGTCATGCCGGTCGCTTTCACGGACGTTTTATTGCAGCAAAAAAGCATCATTCGAACCCTTCCTCAGCCCCCGCCAGCGCTGGCTTTGTCGACTCAAATGGATGTGCGCAAACACCACCGTCGATTTTTCAGACGCCCCATATAGGGGGGTGCCAGCCTTGTCGCCAGTTTCTAGCATGCCCCCTCACTTTGAATGCAATTCATTGTTTTATAAGGATTGTTTTTGACTGGAGTATCAGTATGAAGAGAGCGAAATGGGGGCTTGGGCTGGCATTGTGCGCCCTCTTGGCCGGGGTGATCGGCTGGTGGCTGTGGCCGCAGCCGGTGGCGCCCGGCGCAATGATGGCAGGGGATGAGGCGCGTGCGGCAGAGTCGGCCCCGCTGGTGGAGCTGACGCCACTCGCCGCCATGCCGGCACCCGCGCTCAAGCCGGCGCCGGTCACGCCCCCCGCCAAGCCGGATCGGCTGCGGGAAGATGGCAGCCAGCAGCTGGAGATCCCCTGGCAGGCGGCCGAGGTGGATGCGGACTTTCCGCTGGCGGAGCCCGGCGATGCGGTCGAGCAACCCCAGCCGATCGCCCTGCAGGGCAGCGATCTGGAGCGGGCCCAGGTGGGTGACAGCGTAGCCCTGCCGCTGCCGGATGGCAGTACCCTGCAGGCCAGGGTGACCAAGGTCGAGCTGCAGCGGGGCGGGGAGCGCAACTGGCAAGGGGAGATTCGGGTCGACGGTGACAGCTATCCGGTCAATTTCACCGTCGGCAAGCAAGCGACTTTCGGGTTCATCGGCACGCCGCAAGGCAGTTACTCCGTCGAGACCCTGGGAGGCAAGGGCTGGGTTTACAAGAACCCGCCGCTGGATCTGGGTCATGGCGGCGATGACGCCCTGATCCCGACTCACCAATAACAACAGAAAAGGAAGATCACATGCAGAAAACTACCTTGGGGATCATGATTGCGGGATTGCTCGGGGCGACCCCCGTGCTGGCGGAAACCATCGACCTGATGGTGCTGCACAGCCCGGGGCTGGCGGCCCGCTATCAGGGGGATGCGCAGACCCGGATCCAGCACATGATCAACGTCACCAACCAGATCTATGCCGCCAGCGGCCTGGATCTGACGGTGCGGAGCGTGCACGACCAGCAGGTCAATTACCCGGATGGCGGCACCGACGAATCCGCGCTCAACGCGGTGACCTACCAGCAGGATCCGGCTTTCAAGCAGGTACCGACCCTGCGCACCCGTTATGGCGCCGACATGGTGGTGCTGATGCGCCCCCAGACAGGTGATCACGGCAGCTGCGGGCTGGCCTGGGTTGGTGGTTCCGCGACCTATAGCGATGGCCGCAAGGCGTATGCCGACGGGGATGTCTCCCAGGATGCTGGCAGCATGTTCAGTCATGTCACAGCCACCGGCTGTGGCGACGTGGTGCTGGCGCACGAGCTGGGTCACAACATGGGGCTCAACCACTCCCGCCTGCAAGATGGCACAGGGGGCACTTACCACTATGCGCTGGGGCACGGGGTGCGGGGTTCCTTCGCCACCGTGATGGCCTATCCCTCCAGCTTCGGGGTCTACAGCCACGAGTACAAGTTCTCCAGCCCGGACCTGGTCTGCAAGGGGCAGCCGTGCGGCGTGGATTACCGGGATCAGGCCAACGGGGCCGATGCGGTGCGGGCGCTGAAGGTGACCACGCCGCAGATCGCCGCCTTCTACCCCACCATGGTGACGGAAGCGCTGCCGGATCTGGGCGAGCTGGAACGCTCCCTCGAAACCCGGCGCCAGGACCTGGCGGCGGCTCAGGAGCACTACAGCCAGCAGGTGGCGGCCAGAACTGCCCTGCAGGATCGCCAGCAGACACTCAAGGGCAACTTTGATCGCTACCAGCGTGAGCTGAACCAGCTGAACCAGCGCAACCGCCAGACGGTGCAGGAGATCAACCGGCTGGTGCGCGAGTACAACAGCTACAGCGGCAGCTACGGCCCGGAAGAGTATCGCCGGATCCGCGCCATCCAGGCGGGCCTGAGCACCCGCATCGATCAGTTGCACGATGAGAACAACGCCATCATTCGCCAGTCCAACGAGATCAGCCAGCGTTACCAGGCCGAGGTGAAGGAGTACAACGGCAGCTGGGATCGCTATAACCAGCTGGTGGCAGCGGTGAAGAGTGCCGACGGCAAGGTGGACGAGGCGCGCCGTGAGCTGGAGCTGGCCGAGCACAGGTATCAGCTGGCGCTGGCCCGCCAGCCGGCCGAGACGCAGCCGGCCTGATGCAACAAGGGCGCCCCGCAACAGGCGGGGCGCCCTTGATGTCTGTCATAGGAGTCGACGGAGCCGACCGGGCAAGCCCGGCCGGCTCCTCTTTTTATGGCGGACTTATCTGGCCGCCGGCAGCTGGGCGAGGGCGGCCTTCACCGCGGCTGCCAGCTGGGGATCGCGCCCCGCCAGCATGTCGGCCGGGGTCAGCGCCACCTGCACGTCCGGGATCAGCTCCTGATTCTCGTACAGGGTGCCGTCGGGGTTGCGCAGTCCCAGGGTCGGGATGCCGTAGGCGAGGCCCGGGATCAGCCTGGAGGTGTGGCCGTACACCATGGTGCCAGTACCCGGCACCGGTTCGCCGACGATGGGGCCCACCTTGAGGGTGCGGTAGTACTGGGGAAAGGCCGAGCCTTCCGAGTAGCTGCCCGCATTGACCAGTACCACCGAGGGCTTGGTCCACTGGCGGGTGGCGGCGTCCGTCTCACCCTTGCCAAGGCGCGGCCAGCTGCTGGCCATGCCCTGGGCGCTGCCGCTGCCGGTGAGGAACTCCACCAGGGTGTTGGCCAGATAACCCCCCTTGTTGAAGCGCACGTCGACGATCAGCGCCTCGCGGTTGCGCTGGCGACCGAGGGCGTCGGCCACCACCTCCTCATAGACGGCGCTGCTCATCTCCGGCAGATAGACGTAGCCGACCCGCCCCTGACTCAACTGTTCCACCTGGTTGCGGCGCTTGGCGATCCAGCCGTCGAGCTGCAGCTGATACTCCTGCTGCTGGTCGATGGCGGTGACCTCCAGCTGGTGCGGCTCCTTGGCCCCCTTGGGCAACAGGGTGAGGGCCAGCCGCTGGCCGGCCTGATGGTTGAGCAGGGCATCCAGCTCGTTGAGGCTGTGCAGTTCGGTGCCGTTGATGGCCAGCAGGCGGGCGCCCGGCGCCAGATCCGTCTCCTGCTCCAGCGGGCCGCCGGCCAGCAGGGCGGCCAGCTCGACCGCTCCCTGCCGCTCGCGCCAGTAGCCGCCGAGGCTGGCGGTGTCGTCCGGCATGCGCAGGGAGGAGTCGGGGACGCTGCCCCAGGTGTGAGAAACATTGAGCTCGCCGGCCAGCTCCGCCAGCAGGTTGCCGAAGTCACGCTCGTTGCTGATGCCGGGCAGTAGGCGGCGATAGGCGGCCACGTAGCCGTCCCAGTCCACCCCGTTCATGTCGGCCCGGTAGAATTCGTCCCGGGTGAGGCGGGTGATCTGGTCGAAGGCAGCTGTCATCCGATCCTGCCAGCTGGCGGTGATCAGCAGAGTGAAGGGGTGGCTGCTGGCCTCGCCTGAGCGGGTATCGATGAGGGCGATCTCCCCCTCCCGCACCAGGGTGGCGAGGCTGGCATCCTGGTTGAGGCTGGCCAGCGCCGGCCCCGGCTGCTCGGCAAACAGCAGCTTGGTCTCGCCCTTGCGCAGATCCCGGGCGTAGCCCTTGATCTCGCTCTCGCCGTTGGCCCCGCTGGTCTCCACCAGATAGACCAGGTGATCGTCGACGATGCGGCTGGCGAGGACGGTGCCTTCTGGCTGCAACTGCAGCGCCTCGCGGTGTGCCAGCCGGTCGGTTTCGAAGCCGTAACCAGCCTTGGGCGGCGCCTGTTCGGCAAGGAAGTCGCTTCTGGCGGCGCGGCTGCTGTAGAGGCCGAGCAGGCTGCCGCCGA
Source organism: Aeromonas sp. s5 (assembly GCF_040907865.1). Classification (NCBI taxonomy): domain Bacteria; kingdom Pseudomonadati; phylum Pseudomonadota; class Gammaproteobacteria; order Aeromonadales; family Aeromonadaceae; genus Aeromonas; species Aeromonas sp. s5. The sequence goes on along the minus strand of NZ_JBFOCO010000009.1, from coordinate 154,112 downwards.
GGGGCTCGCCATCGGCCCCCAGCACGCCGTACTTGGTGGACTGCCAGTAGAGGATGCCGCCATCCTGACTCCAGGCTGGCTCGCCATCCCGATAGCCGTTGAGGCTGACGTTGACCGGCTTGGCCTTGGCATCCCGGGTGTCGATGACGGCGATCTCCTGCTGGCTGGAGTCGGGCTGGATGGTCAGCGCCAGGTGGCGCGAATCGGGGGCAAAGGCCAGCTCCACCGCATGGCGGGAAGGGTTGAACTCGGCGGCGACCAGCTGGCGCTGCTTGCCGCTGGCCAGATCCAGCAGATGGACGGCCTGGCCATCCACCACGAAGGCGAGCTGTTTGCCGTCGGGGGAGAGGGTCGGCACGCTGATGGCGGCGCCCGGGATGGCCAGCAGCTTCTCCTCGATCAGGGTGCCGGGGGCACTGAACAGGGTGTCCGGCTGCTCCTTCTTGAGGCGATACAATGCCGCCGGCCCCTCCTGTTCGGAGAGGTAGATGAGCTCTTGCTCTTTATCGAGATAGCGCGGCGCCGACTGTTCGCTGGGGTGGCGGGTGAGCTGGCGTACCCGCTCGCGCCGGGTGTCGACCGCGTAGAGATCCCCCTGGCTGACCAGGATCACCTCTTCTCCGTCCTGGCGGGCGATGGCCTCGTCGACGGGGCCGGGCTGCCAGCTCTGTTCGGCCGGCACCTTGGCGAACAGCGGCTGGATGGCGAGCTTGTGCGGGGTGTCGCTGCCTGCATCGAGGCGGTAGAGCTCCCCCTGCCAGGACCAGACCAGATCCCCCTGGCGGGAGGCACTGAGGCCGCGCACCGGGTGACCCTTGAAGCGGGTGAGCTGGCGATCCTGGCCGCTGGCCAGATCCCGTTGCCAGACGTTGAAATCGCCGCTGCGCTCGCTCAGGTAGTAGAGCTGTTTGCCCTGCTCATCCCAGACCGGATCGCTGGCGGCAACCCTGTCTTCGGTCAGCTGGCGATGCTGCTTGCCGTCGAACAGCCAGAGCCGGGAGACGGCGAACGAGTGCTGATGCTTGCGAAACGGCTGATCCATGCCCGGCATCTGGTAGGCCAGCTGGTTGCCGTGAGGGCGGGCCAGGGTGGCGGGCAGGGGCTGGGCCGGGGTTAGCGGACCGCCGGTAACTGGCGTCCAGTAGAGGTTGCTGGCCCGATACCCCTCCGCCACGAAGTGATCGGCATCGGGGTTGGTCAGGCGCTGGCTGCTCAGCAGCAGTTGCTTGCCATCGGCGCTGAAGGCCTGGGGCAGATCGGGGCGCGAGTCGCGGGTCAGCCGCACCATCTCGCCGCCGCGACTCGGCACCACGAACACGTCCTCGTTGCCGTAGAGGTTGGCGGCAAAGGCTATGAGCTTGCCATCCGGCGACCAGAGCGGGCGCTGGCTCAGATAGCTGCCGTCGGTGAGGGGCACGGCGCTGCCACCATCCCCCGCACTCAGGTAGACGCGGCCCTGCCAGGTGAAGGCAAGCTGCTTGCCGTCGGGGGAGAGGGCGGGCTCGCGCAGCCAGAGCGGCTCGGCCGCCTGCAGGGGGGAGCAGAGCAGCAGGAGCAGCAGTGAGAGTCGGTATCGCATCGTGAGGTTCCTGAGAGGTGAAAAGCGCCTTATCTTCCCCCAATGTCCCACCCGGGACTATCCCGAGATAGGGGGGTTATCCCGTTGTTTTGGCAGTTAATTGTAACAATCTATAAAAGATGGCGCGGGATATGTTTCTCTGGATATATTGAGTATTGATGGCGATCCAATATGATGGCGCTCGCCCGCCACACCAGGCGGTGCAGTTCAGATGATTTGGTAACAGAAAAGCCCTTACCAGAGGCTTGCCGAGGGATGGAATGAGAGCCGTATTACTGTGTTTGCTGGGGCTGTGGCCCGCATTGAGTTTTGCCACCCTGTCCGCCGATATGGTGGTGGTGAAGAAATCGAGTTATAGCCTGACCCTGATGAAGGATGGCAAGGAGGTCAAACGCTACTGGATCGCTCTGGGTCCGGCTCCCAAGGGGCACAAGCAGCGGGAAGGGGATCAGCGCACGCCGGAAGGCCGTTACATCCTCGACTACAAGAAGACCAACTCCAACTATTACAAGGCCATCCACATCAACTACCCGAATCTGGACGACATCAAGGCGGCCAACGAGATGGGTGTGCGACCGGGCGGCATGATCATGATCCACGGTCAGCGCAACAGCATAGGCAACACCCGTTTGCAGCCGTCCAACTGGACCAATGGCTGCATCGCCATGCTCAACAAGGATCTGGACGAAGTGTGGAACGCCATCGAACCCGGCACTCCCATCATCATTCAGCCCTGACTCTCTGCAGCGCGCCACCTTCGGGTGGCGTTCTGTTTTTTGGCTCCCTCCTTTCTTTACCCGCAGCCTCTTGGTATCCGTCCCCGTGCTGTGCTAGTTTTTCCGGCTCGCCGTGGCCGCAACAAGGATGATCCCATGCCGTCAGCAACCCTCTCTCCGTCCGTCGGGGCCGAGAGTACCCGTGCGCTCTGGTGGCGCGCCTCCATCGATATTCTGCCGCTCTCCATCTCGGTGATCCCCTGGGGGATCCTGTGCGGCGCCCTGGCGCTGCAGGTGGGACTGAGCCCGCTGCAGGCCCAGCTGATGTCGCTGCTGGTCTATGCCGGCGCCGCCCAGCTGTCGGCCACCACCCTGTTCGGGGCAGGCACGCCGCTGCTGCCCATCATGGGCTCCACCTTCGTCATCACCTCTCAGCACCTGCTCTACGGCTTCACTTTTCGCCGCGACGTGCTGCCGCTCTCCCTGCGCTGGCGCGCCAGTCTCGCCTTCTTCCTGACCGACGAGATGTTCGCGGTGGCGCTCAAAGACAGGGAGCGCAGCGGCCGCTTCGATCCGGCCTACGCGCTCATCGCCGGCTTCGTCTTCTATCTGTTCTGGAATGTGGCGACCCTGCTCGGCATCGCCGCCGGCCAGTACATCGACGGGCTGGATCAGATGGGGCTGGACTTCGCCATCGCCGCCACCTTCATCGCCATGACCATTCCCGCCATGAAGAACCTGCCCATGGTGGCGGCCACCCTGGTGAGCGGGGCCATGGCGCTGCTCACCAAGCCGCTGCTGGCGGAGGTCTACATCATCATCTCGGCGCTCTCCGGCATGCTGGTGGGTTATGTGCTGCACCGGATGAGGAGGTAATCATGAGCTGGCTGATGATAGGCCTGCTGGCCCTGATCACCTTTTTCAACCGCTTCGCCTTCTTCTCGCGGCTGACCCGCTATCAGCCGGGCGCCGAGATGGGGGCCTTCCTCAGCTTCTCGGCCCAGTCGGTGTTGACCGCCATCTGGCTGCCCATCGTCTTCAGCTACCAGCCTGGCATTGGGCTGAGCTGGGATCCGGACTACCTAGTCGCCACCCTGCTGGTGACGGCGCTGACTCTGCTGCGGCTGCCGACCCTGCTGGTGGTGGTGGTCGGCATGGGGGGCTTCTTCCTGCTGCGCTGGCAGGGGGGCGTGGCACAGCTGCTGCCCTGGCTGGGCTAGGCCCGTGATCCTGCATGGCGGATGTCTTCATTGGATATCCGCCATGTTGTGAATGTCACTTCAAAAAACACCTCTCAAGTGTGAGGATTTAGCTCCCATCCGTCGAGGAGCGAGCCATGTCCTTCACCGAAACCTGCCAGCGCATCGTGCGCGATCCCCTGTTGTCACCGGCCCAGAAGAGCCACTCCCTGGCGCTGGCCGCCGAGAATGCGCTGCCCTATCCCGCGCTGCCCGCCGAGGTGAGCGAGGCGATGGCCAAGGGCTTGGTCTGCGACATGTTCGAGGGACACGCCCCCTACAAGCCGCGCTATGTGCTGCCGGATTACGAGAAGTTTTTGCGCCAGGGCTCTGCCTGGCTGGAGCTGGCACCGCCGCAGGATTTCGATGAGGCGCTCGATGCTCTGCGCATCCTCTACCACCACGTGCCCTCCGTCACCGGCATGCCGGTCTGGCTGGGCCGGCTCGACCACCTGCTGCTGCCCTTCGTCAGGGATCTGGATGACGAGACCCTCTATCGCAAGCTGAAGGGGTTCTGGATCTACCTGGACCGGGTGCTGCCGGATGCCTTTATGCACGTAAATATCGGCCCGGACGACAACCGTCTCTGCCGCCTGATCCTGCGCATCGACGGCGAGCTCAAGCAGGTGGCCCCCAACCTCACCCTGTTCCATGATCCGGCGCAGACCCCGGACAGCCTGCTGCTGCAGGGGGTACAGAACATAGCGGCTTGCAGCAAGCCCCACATCGCCAACTACCCGCTGCATCGCAACACCTTCGACGAGCGCGGCTTCGGCATCGTCAGCTGCTACAACGCCCTGCCCCAGGCGGGCGGCGCCAATACCCTGGTACGGGTCTCCCTCAAGCGGGTGGCCGAGCAGGCCCACGGCATCGACGACTTCCTGGGTTGCCTGCTGCCCCACTACTGCCGCCTCGCCTCCCGCCTGATCGAGGCGCGCGCGGCCTTCCTGCACCAGGAGTCCGGCTTCTTCGACAGCTTCCTGGTGCAGGAGGGGCTGCTGGAGGAGGGTCGCTTCGTGCCCATGTTTGGTATCTACGGCATGGCCGAGGCGGTCAACCTTCTGATGGACAAGGAGAATCTGCCCGAGCGCTACGGCTGTGACGAGGAGGCGAACCAGCTGGGCTATCGCATCTCGGCCCAGCTCGCTCGCTACGTGAGCGAAACGCCACAGCGCCACGCCTGGGGCGGCCGCGCCCTGCTCCACTCCCAGGGCGGGCTCAGCGTGGATCGCGGGGTCACCCCCGGGGTGCGCATTCCCTATGGCGAGGAGCCGGATCCCGCCAGCCATGTGCTGGCGCTGGCCCCTCACCACGGCTTCTATCACTCCGGGATCAGCGAGATCCTCACCCTGGATCCCACCATCCGCCAGAACCCGCAGGCGTTGCTGCAGCTCTGCAAGGGGGCGCTTGCCATCGGCATGCGCGAGTTCACCGCCAACGTGGCGGACAGCGACCTGGTGCGGGTGACCGGCTACATGATCCGCAAGAGCGACGTGGCCCGCTTCGCGGCCGAGGGCTCGCGGCTGCAGACCACCTGCCTCGGCGCCGAGGCGAGCGAGCTGACCGGGATCTGCCAGCGGTCGCCGCGGGTGGTGGGGCGCGAGGCGACCCTGTGTGACTACTGAGTGCGGCAGGCGGGCAGGGGCGGCGCGCAGCGCGACGGTGAGCCGCTGGCTGCCCTTCTCCTGCGTGGACGGCCCCGGCAACCGGCTGGTGCTGTTTCTGCAGGGGTGCAACTTCGCCTGCCCCGGCTGTCATAACCCGCACACCATCGGTCTCTGCGATCACTGCGGTGACTGTGTGCCGGGCTGTCCGAGCGGGGCCCTGACCCTGCACGAAGGAAGGGTCAGCTGGCAGGCGGCGTGCTGCACCGATTGCGATGCCTGTCTCGATGTGTGCCCCCGCAGCGCCAGCCCCAAGACCGCCACCATGACGGTGGCCGAGGTGCTGGCCTTGCTGCGCCGCTACGGCCCGTTGCTGACCGGCATTACCGTCTCCGGCGGTGAGGCCACCACCCAGCTGCCGTTCGTGATCGCGCTGTTCACGGCCATCAAGGGGGCGCCGGATCTGGCCCATCTCGGCTGCCTGCTCGACAGCAACGGTTCGCTCGCCGAGGCAGGCTGGCAGCGGCTGCTGCCGGTGCTGGACGGCGCCATGATCGACCTCAAGGGGTGGCACGACTCTGTGCATCACACGCTGACCGGCTATTGCCGCGAGCGGGTGCTGGCCTCGCTGCAACTGCTGGCGCAGGCGGGCAAGCTGGCGGAGGTGCGCCTGCTGCAGGTGCCGGGGCAGAGCGATTATCTCGCCGCCGACGGCACGCTGGATGGCGGGCTCGCCGCCTTCTTGCACTCTCTGGGGCCTGTGCCCATCCGCCTCAACGGCTTTCGCCATCACGGCGTGCGCGGGACGGCGCAGGGCTGGCCAGAGGCGACGCGAGAGGAGCTGGAGCAACTGGCCGCGGCGCTGGCGGCGGCGGGGCTTGGCCCCGTCACTCTGCCGCCCTTGCTCTGAAAGATTTATTCAATGCACTGATCGCAAAGGAGTTTCATGTTTATTGATGAAGGTTGCGACGAGCTGGCCGGCTTTTTTGCTGCCTGAGTCTTGAGATGACGTAACTGTGATTGCTGTCTATTTGAGCTCTGCGAGGGGGCGGCTAGAATGGGTCAATCGCCCACCATCAACAGACGAACATGAGTGAATCCAACGCCTTATATCGAGTGCAGTTCATTTGTCACAACGAGCGTTACGAAGTCTATGTTAGGGAAGTGAGCCAGGGTCAGCTGTTCGGCTTTATCGAGATCGCCAACTTCGTGTGGGACAACCACACGGCGCTTATCGTCGACCCCAGCCACGAGAAGTTGAAGAGTGAGTTTGCCGACGTCAATCGCACCATGATCCCCATGCACCACGTGCTGCGGGTCGATCAGGTGCGCAAGCAGGGGGCAGCCCGCATCACCGAGCTGGGCAACAACGTCTCTCCTTTCCCCGGCCCCATCTACACCAAGAAACCCTGAGCACAGTCGTGCCTGGCACAGCCTGTGCCGGGCACGGCCCTCATCATGCCAGCGCGCGGGCCAGCTGCAGGATCCGCTGGCGAAACCAGCGTCGCGCCGGTTCCTCTCCGGCCGGGCCGTACCATACCAGGCTGTGGGTGACGGCGCCGTAATCAAACGGTACCGGCCGGCTCACCAGATCGTGCGGGGCCGCCTGCTCGGCCCAGCCGTTGACGGCGGTGAGGATCAGATCGCTCTGGTGCAGCAGGGTCGCCGCACTGCCAAAATCGGGCAGGATGGCGGCGATCTGCCGGCGCACCTGCAACTGGGCCAGGCTCTGTTCGAAGAAGGGGTTGGCCAGCTCCTGATCACGAATGGCGATATGGCGCCAGCTCAGGTAGGCATCGAGATCCCAGGGCCGCGCCAGCGCCGGGTGATCCGCACGCAGCAGGCAGACCAGCTTGTCCTCTCGCAGTGTCTCCCACACCAGCCCTTGCTGGCGGGGTAGCGGCTGGCTCTGATCGTGGGGCAGGATCACGAAGTCCAGCTTGCCCGCCGCCAGGGCCGCCAGCCCCTGCTCATCCTTGTTGCGAATGTCGGGCACCAGGCCCGGCACCTCGCGCATCAGCTGCGCCAGGATGGGCCCCATGGGCCAGACCATGCCGCTCTCGCGCAGGGCGAATTTCAGCTGCCCCTGCCAGCTGGCGGGATCGAAGCCGCCCTGGCCGGTGAGGCCGTTGAGTTCGCTCAGCAGCCGGTGCAGGGTGGGGCCGAGCCGCTCGGCAAACGGGGTCAGCAACAACTGGTTGCCCTGGCGGTAGAGCAGCTGATCGCCGAGCAGATCCCGCAACTGGTTGAGGGTCTTGCTGACGGTGGAGGGGGTGGTACAGAGCCGCTCGGCGGTGCGGGTGACGCTCTGGCTGTCGAGCAGCAGGTGCAGGGTAACCAGATGGCGGCCGCCGAGGCGGGAGAGGGCAATGAGATCCATAACGGTTCCACGAGCAAACGGGACAAACAAAAAGCCCCGCCTGAGCGGGGCTTGCGGGGATCAGCCCTTGAGCACGGCAGCCATGGCGTCGGCCACGTAGTCGACGTTGCGGCTGTTGAGACCCGCCACGCACATGCGACCGGAGCGCACCAGGTAGACGGCGAACTCCTCGCGCAGTCTGTCCACCTGCTCCGGGGTGAAGCCGGTGTAGCTGAACATGCCGCGCTGGTTGATGAAGTAGCTGAAGTCACGGCCCGGCACCTTGGCGCTCAGCACCTCGAACAGCTTCTCGCGCATCGACTTGATGCGGGTGCGCATCTCGGTCACCTCACCAACCCACATGGCGTGCAGGCTGGCGTCGTTCATCACGGCCGCAGTGATCTGGCCGCCGTGGGTGGGGGGGCTTGAGTAGTTGCGGCGCACGGTGGCCTTCATCTGGCCTAGTACCCGACCCGCCTCTTCGGCATCCTGGCAGATGACCGATAGGCCGCCGCAGCGCTCGCCGTAGAAGGAGAGGTTCTTGGAGAAGGAGTTGCTGACGAAGAAGCTGACGCCGGCGGCCACCATGGCGCGAATGGCATAGGCATCCTCTTCCAGTCCGTCGCCAAAGCCCTGATAGGCGATGTCCATAAAGGGGATCAGGTTCTTCTCGACCACCAGCGTGATCACCTGGTCCCACTGGGCGCGAGAGAGATCCACCCCGGTCGGGTTGTGGCAGCAGGGGTGCAGCAGCACGATGCTCTTGGCCGGCAGGCTGCTCAGGCAGTCGATCATGGCGTCGAACTGCACGCCGCCGGTGGCCGCATCGTAGTAGGGGTAGTCGTGCACCTTGATGCCGGCCCCCTCGAACATCGCCTTGTGGTTGTCCCAGGTGGGATTGCTGACCCACACCTCTGAGGTCGGGAAGTAGCGCTTGAGCAGATCGGCGCCGATCTTCAGGGCGCCCGAGCCACCGATGGTCTGGATGGTGGCGATGCGACCGGCCTTGACCGCTTCGTGGTCAGCACCAAACAGCAGGTGCTGCACCGCGGTGCGGTAGTTGGCGGCGCCTTCCATCGGCTGGTAGGGGCGGGGGGCCGGGGCGGCGGCGCGCTGCGCTTCGGCCTGCTGTACCGAGGCCAGCAGCGGAATGCGGCCCTGCTCGTCGTAATAGAGGCCGATCCCCAGGTTCACCTTCTGCTCGCGGGTGTCTTTGTGGAAGGTCTCGACCAGGGTCAGGATGGGGTCGCCAGCATAGGCATCGACGTGTTCAAACATGGGGGGTCCTTGCGAAATGGAATCCAGAATATGGCGATCAATGATCGGCGGTCATCATGGCGTAAAGCCGGCGAGGGCTCAAGTCTGAAAGGGACGCGGGCTGGCGGAGCGATGCCGCCCAGCCGTAAACGGGATGATGCGGGCCGCTCGCGGCCCCCTCCACCGGCCTTACTTCAGATAGGATCGCAATACCCGCACCACCTGATCCAGATCCTCCAGCCGCTCGGCCGGGGTCGCCTCTTCGGCGCCGAGATGCTCGCGCATGTGGCCCTCCAGCACCTCCAGCATCAGGCCGTTGACGGCGCCGCGAATGGCGGCGATCTGCTGCAGGATGGCGGCGCAGTCGCTCTCCTGCTCCAGCGCGCTCTCCAGTGCCCCTGCCTGCCCCTTGATGCGGCGCACCCGCGCCAGCAGCTTCTTCTTGCCGTGAATGGTGTGTGACATGCAGGATCCTCTCGATCAATAAAACTATACTGGGGTATAGTATATTGCATTGTCGTCCTCAGGAGAAATCCATGTCATCCCTCGCCTCATCCCACTGCCACCAACCCGTCGTCCACGAAGGGAATCCGCTGGCCGAACAGAAGACCCGCTGGGCCGTGCTGCTGACCGTCGTCATGATGGTGGCGGAGATCGGTGGCGGCTGGTTCTACAACTCCATGGCGCTGCTGGCCGACGGCTGGCACATGAGCTCCCACGCGCTGGCGCTCGGCCTCTCGGTGCTGGCCTACCGCGCCGCCCGCCACTTCGCCCGCGACCACAGATTCAGCTTCGGCACCTGGAAGATCGAGGTGCTTGGCGGCTTCACCAGCGCCCTCTTGCTGGTGGGGGTGGCCTGTATGATGCTGTTCGAGTCGGTGTTCCGGCTGCTGGATCCCAGCCCGATCCACTACCAGCAGGCCATCGCCATCGCCATCGTCGGCCTGCTGGTGAACCTGGCCTGTGCCTGGCTGCTCAAGGATGATCACGGTCATCACCATCATCACCATCATCACCACGACCACCATCATGATCACCACGACCACGATCACTCACCCGATCATCACGGCCATCAGGATCTCAACCTGCGCGCCGCCTACATCCACGTGCTGGCGGATGCGGCCACCTCGGTGCTGGCGATTCTGGCGCTGGTGGGGGGCATGCTGTGGGGGGCCGACTGGCTCGACCCTCTGATGGGCATAGTGGGCGCCGTGCTGGTGGCGGTGTGGGCCTGGGGGCTGCTGCGCGACTCCGGCCGGGTGCTGCTGGATGCCGAGATGGATGCCCCATTGGTGGCAGAGATCCGCGAGGTGATAGCCGAGCTGCCACAGACCGAGATCCGCGATCTGCACGTCTGGCGGGTGGGGCAGCAGCAGTATGCCTGCGTGCTCTCCCTGTTGATGGCGGCGCCGCTCTCCGCCAGCGAGATCCGCGCCCGGCTCGCCATCCACGAGGAGCTGGTGCACGTCACCATAGAGGTGGGCACCCCCTGATCCTGACCGGTTGGCCGCAACAGCAGGAAGGGGCCAAGGCCCCTTTCTGTTTGTCTGGCTCAGTGGGGCGGGCCCTGCACATCGTCAGGTTTGTGCTGCCAGATGGCGCCGAGCAGCAGCTTGAGCAGCAGCCCGGGTGGATTGTCCAGCAGCCGGCCCGACTCCAGCTGCAGCTGGCCGTCGGGATGAAAGCCGAGGCTGGCGTGGATGGTGCCATCCTCGCCGCACACCTGGATGAGACCGCTCAGGCTGCCGCGCTCCCCCGGCTGGCAGCGCAGCCGCAGCTCCCGTGGCTCCCCCAGCAGGGTGAAGGCGCGGGCGAGGGGCGGGGTATCCTCGTAATCCGGCCAGTTGAAGAAGTGGTACTGCTCGGCCAGGGTGCCCGCCTGCTGGCAGAACTGGTCGAACAGCTGGGCAATCCCCTGATACTCCTGATCCAGCCGCCTGGCCTGCTCCTCAATCCGTTTCATCTCCGGTTGCTCCTTTGCTCGCTCTTGTTCACTTATCCATTTGATCGGAAATATTTTTTTCCGAAATTGGACGCGCCTTCCGCTGGTATGGGCCGAAACGGACGACGGGTCTGTGAGCCCGATCCGATTTTCGTTATGAAAACGTTATCTTGTTGAAAGAGGTTAACTTTTTTGCCTTCCTGCTCACATTTGAAACGATTTCAGCTGATTAATATGGCCCCGCTCGGCAATGACCGGGTACTCGAATATCGAGACTAACTACAGCGGGAATTATAAAAAAATGGATATGAAAAAGACCAAGGTGGCGCTGGTAACAGCCTCACTGCTCGCGCTTTTGTCCGGCTGCAATGACAACAGCACTTCCCCCACCCCGGAACCCTCGGACGGCCCAGTCGCCCGTCTGCCCAATGTACAACCCCCGGCCGAACAGCTGGTGGCCGGGCCCGATCAGGCGGTGATAGCCCTGGTGGATACCCAGACCAGCGCCGCCCGCGGAGTCACAGGCCCCTTCGCCAACTACAGCCTGCACCTGTGGAACAACGACGCCTGCAACGCCACCGCCGAGAGCGGCCTCAACGCAGGCTGGGACGACAAGGCCAACACCCCGGCCGCGGTCGACGGCTTCGGCCCGAGCTGGGTGGTGCCCCTCAGCAAGGTGGAAGGGTGCATCAACTTTATCGCCCGTAACGGCGATCTGGCCAACCTGACCGGCAGCGACATGAAGGTGGTCTTCAGCGATCATCCGGACCGCACCGTGGCCATCGTCGCCGGCAAGAACGAGATCTTCGGCAGCCGGGCCGAGGCCTTCACCGCCGCCTTCGGCGTGGCAGGCGCCAGTGCCCACCTGATCGACGGCAACACCCTGATCTGGCAAGGGGGCAAGGACAAGCCCCATGTCCGCCTCTATTACACCGACTCCGGCACCATCAAGGCCAACGCGGAAGGGGTGTTCGACTTCCCCTACATTACCCTCACCCCGACCAGCCTGACCGCCGAGCAGCAGGCCAAGTATCCGCATCTCAAGGATGCCGCCGCCTTCGCCCTGCCGGCCGGGAAAGATCTCAAGCCGCTGCTCAAGGGTGAGCTGGTGGCCATCGGCACCGACGCCGACGGCATTCTGCAGGGGGCGACCCTGGTGCAGAGCGCCGGCGCCCTCGATGCCCTCTACAGCGAGGCGGCCACCAAGCTGACCTATGGCGCCGTGGTGGAGGGGGGCCATGTCACCTTCCGGCTGTGGGCGCCGACCGCAAGATCGGTCAAGCTGGCGCTGTTCGACGAGCAGCACAAGTCGATCGGCGAGCGCACCATGACCCTGGACGAGGCCAGTGGCAGCTGGAGCGTGCAGGGCGGCAGCGAGCTGGTGGGCAAGTTCTACCGCTACGACATCCAGGTCTATCACCCGGTCAGTCGCAAGCTGGAATCCTATCAGGTGACCGACCCCTACTCCCTGAGCCTGACGATGAACTCCGAGTTCAGCCAGGTGGTGGATCTCAACGATCCGGCCCTCAAGCCGGAAGGGTGGGACAGCCTGAAGGCGCCCCACAGCCAGCAGAATCCCGCCGACATCACCATCTATGAGGCCCATGTCCGCGATCTGACCGGCAACGACGACTCCACCCCGGCCGAGCACCGCGGCAAGTTCCTCGGTCTGACCGATACCGACACGGCGCCGGTCAAGCACCTGCAGGCGCTGGCCAAGAGCGGCGTCAGCCACCTGCACCTGCTGCCGGTGTTCGACATCGCCACCGTCAACGAGGATCCGGCCAAGGTCGCCAACATCGGCGACGACTTCGGCAAGCTGTGCCAGGTCAACCCCGAGGTGCAGAACTCCAAGTTCGCCGGCTACTGCAGCAGCGGCCAGACCATCGAAGCCGTGCTCGGCGATCTGCAAGGGAGCGACAGCAAGGAGAACCCGCAGGTGCAGGAGCTCTACGGCTACCTGCGCGGCGTCGACTCCTTCAACTGGGGTTATGACCCCTACCACTACACCACCCCGGAAGGCTCCTACGCCACCAACGCCGAGGGCAGCCAGCGCATCCTGGAGTTCCGCGAAATGGTCAAGGCCATCAAGCAGAACATCGGCATGAACGTGGTGATGGACGTGGTCTACAACCACACCAACGAGGCGGGCCTGGGGCCCAAGTCGGTGCTCGACAAGATAGTGCCCTGGTACTATCAGCGCCTCAATCCGGAGACCGGCTCGGTGGAGAACTCCACCTGCTGCTCCAACACGGCGCCGGAACACGCCATGTTCGCCAAGCTGATGGATGACTCGCTAGTCACCTGGGCGCGCGACTACAAGATCGACGCCTTCCGCTTCGACCTGATGGGCCACCACCCGAAAGATCAGATGGTGCAGGCGCTGGCCGCGGTGAAGCAGGTCAACCCCGAGATGTACTTCTACGGCGAGGGCTGGAACTTCGGCGAGGTGCAGGATGACAAGCGCTTCGTGCAGGCGACCCAGAAACACCTGGCCGGCACCGGCATCGGCTCCTTCTCCGACCGGCTACGGGATGCGGTGCGCGGTGGCAGTCCGTTCGACGGCGGCGACACCATTCGCAAGACCCAGGGCTTTGGCAACGGCGCCCTGGTGGATGCCAACGAGATGGACGGCGTCGATCGCGCCACCGCCCTGCATCAGAGCGACCTGGTGCGCCTCGGCATGGCCGGCAACCTGAAGGAGTTCATCCTGACCGACAAGGACGGGATGCCGAAGAAGGGGGCCGACATCGACTACAACGGTCAGCCGGCGGGCTATGCCCAGGATCCGACCGAAATCCAGAACTACGTCGACAAGCACGACAACCAGACCCTGTTCGACAACCTGATCTACAAGGCGCCGCAAGGGGCCGATCTGGTGCGGATGCAGGGGGTATCGCTCGCCACCGCCATGCTGGGGCAGGGCATTCCCTTCACCCACGCCGGTGTCGAGCTGCTGCGCTCCAAGTCCATGGAGCGGGACAGCTACGACTCGGGTGACTGGTACAACCGGGTCGACTACACCCTGGCCGACAACAACTTCGACAAGGGGCTGCCGCGCAAGGACAAGGATGGCGACAACTATCCGCTGATCGAGCAGGTGCTCGGCAAGCACGTCAAGCCGAGCGGTGCCGACATGGCGACCATGGTGGGCTTCTATCAGGAGCTGGCCGAGCTGCGTCAATCCTCCCGTCTGCTGCGTCTGGGCAGTGGCGCCGAGGTGATCAAGCGGGTCGATTTTCGCAATACCGGCCCGGATCAGGTGCCCGGCCTCATCGTGATGACGGTGGATGACGGTGTCAATGCGGGGGCGGATCTGGATCCGGCCATCGACGGTCTGGTGGTGATGATCAACGCCACCAATGCTCCCCAGAGCATCGGCGACTTCCGTGACGGCAACGATCAGCCCATCGACCTGACCAGCCTGCAGCTGAGCCCGGCCCACCACGGCGGCGAGAGCATCGCCCGCGATGCCGCCGTCAATGGTGGTACCCTGACCCTGGGAGCCTGGTCGGCGGCGGTGTTCGTCAAGCCGCAGAGCGGTGCCCAGGGTAGCGGCCTGCCGGTCGGCAAGAAGACGGATCTGAGCACGGTACCGCCGTTCGGTGACACCGCCGTCTATCTGAAGGGGTTCCTCGATGAGTGGGGCAACACCAACCAGATGATCTTCAGCAGCAACTTCATGTACGAGTTCACCACCGAGGTGAGCAGCGACAAGCTGGGCACCACCAACGTCAAGATCGCGGACGCCAGCTGGGGTCCCCTCAACTACGGCAGCTGCAACGCCGGTGACAAGCTGGTGGTCGGCACTCCGCTGACCCTCTGCAAGGGTGGCGATACCGGCAACATTGGGCTCGATCTGGCCAAGGCGGGCAGCTACAAGTTCGTGTTTACCGCCATGAACAAGGACAAGCCCACCCTGAGCGTCAGCTTTACCGAGCCGGTGCAGAGCTGCAAGGTGCTGGACACGGTGGCGGGCAATCCGCTCGGCTACAACCTGTTCGTCAAAGGCGAGCTCTCCGGCTGGGCCGCTCAGCCCCAGTACCAGTTGAGCTACAAGGGGATGGATGGGGATCTCGCCATCTATCAGGCGGCCTTCAACTACACCGGCAGCACCGAGTTCAAGGTGGCCAACGAGGACTGGAGCAAGGAGTACCTGCTCAACGGCGGCGGAGCGCTGAAGGCGGAGACCGGTTACCCCTTAGCCTTCTCCCAGGCGGGCAGCGCCAACAACAGCATCACCTTGCCGCAGGGGCTGTGGAGCGTGCTGGTGAAGGTTGACCCGGCCGGCACCAAGGCCGGCACTGCGGTGATCCAGGAGTGCAGCGCCAAGTAGTCATTCCCATCGAGCCCGGGGCTGGCTCGGCAGCCCAGGGTTGAATTCCACCTTGCCAAGGGTGGGATAACACCGAGAGAGTAAGCAAAGCGCGACTGCCGACCGGCAGCCGCGCTTTTTCTTTGTCGTTGAAGGCGGTGCAATAAAAAAGCCGTCCCGAGGGGGACGGCTGTTGGTTGTGCCGTTAACGGCCGACTTAGCGCTTGCGCAGCAGGCGCAGGGCGTTGGCGGTGACCAGGGCGGTGGCGCCGGTATCGGCCAGTACCGCAATCCACAGGCCGGTGATGCCGAGCAGGCTGGTGACCAGGAAGATGGCCTTGAGCCCCAGCGCCAGCGCTATGTTCTGGTGGATGTTGGCCAGTGCCGCGCGGGAGAGCCGGATCATGGCGGCGACCCCGCCGAGCTGGTTGTGGGTCAGCGCCGCATCGGCGGTCTCCAGCGCCACGTCGGTGCCGCCCCCCATGGCGATGCCTATGCTGGCCCGCTTCATGGCCGGCGCGTCGTTGATGCCGTCGCCGATCATCGCGACCTTTTGCGTCAGACCGAGCTTGGCGATCTCATCGACCTTGCCCTCCGGCAGCAGGCCGGCGCGCCAGCCCATGCCGAGCTCGCCGGCGATGGCCTCGGCGGCGCGGGGGTTGTCACCGGTCAGCATGATGCTCTGCAGACCAAGTTCGCTCAGCTCGCGCAGGGCCGGGGCCGCCTCGGGGCGGATCTGGTCGCGCAGGGCCAGCAGGGCCGCTGGAGCGGCATCAGGCTGACCGAGCACCACCACCGTCTTGCCTTGCTGCTCCAGGGTGGCAACCCGGGCCTGCGTCGCCGCATCCAGGGTGGCGACCCGGCTCGGTGCCAGCAACTGCCAGAGGGTGCCGTCGATGCGACCTTCCACCCCCATGCCGGGCAGGGCGCGCAGCTCCTGGGCCGCGGCCAGGCTGAGGCCCCGTTCGCCGGCCGCCATCACCACGGCGCGGGCCAGCGGGTGGTGGGAGCCCTGCTCGATGGCCGCCGCCAGCGCCAGCAACTCGGCCTCAGGCTGGCCATTGAGGCTCACCAGTTCGGTCAGCTGCGGCTTGCCCAGAGTCAGGGTGCCGGTCTTGTCAAAGGCCAGGGTATCGATGTGGGCGAGGCGCTCCAGCGCGGCGCCCCCCTTGATGAGGGCCCCCTGCCGGGTGGCTGCCGCCAGCGCCGAGGTGACCGCCGCCGGGGTGGAGATGACCAGGGCGCAGGGGCAACCGATCAGCAGCAGCGCCAGCCCGCGATAGACCCACTCGTCCCAGCTCTGGCCGAAGGCGAGTGGCGGTACCAGCACCACCAGCAGGGCGACCAGCATCATGGCCGGGGTATACCAGCGGCTGAAGCGGTCGATGAAGCGCTCGATGGGGGCGCGCTGGGTCTCGGCCTCTTCGATGAGATGCAGGATGCGGTCGATGGCGTTGTTGCCGGGCTCTGATACCACCTCGAGGCGCAGCACCCGATCCGCCGCCAGACTGCCGGCGGGGACCTTGTCCCCCTGGCGGCGCTCCACCGGGATGGATTCGCCGGTCAGGGCGCTCTCGTCAAAGGCGCCGAGGGTGTCGAGCAGGCGGGCATCGGCCGGCAGACGGGCGCCCGGGGCGATCTCTATGATGTCGCCTGGACGCAGTTCATCGGCGGCCACCTCTTCCCGCACCTCGCCATCGGCAGTGGTGCGGATGCGCAGCGCCTTGTCGGGCACCAGCGCCATCAGGGCGGTGACCCCGGCGCGGGCGCGGCCGGCGGCGTAGGCCTCCAGGTGTTCGCCCAGCATGAACAGCAGCAGCACCATGGCCGCTTCGGCGGTTTCACCGAGGAACAGGGCCCCCACGGCGGCGACCGTCATCAGGGTCTCGATGGCGAAGGGGGAGCCGCTCTTGGTCAGCGCCCACGCCTTGCGAGAGATGGGCCACAGCCCCCAGAGGGTGGCCAGGGTAAACAGTGGCTGACCGATCTGGCTCGGCAGCAGGGCCGCCACCAACATCAGGCCGGCCAGCGACAGCGGTTGCCAATATTTGCCGAGCAGGGTCTGCAGCGGGCCGCGTTCGCGGCCGGACTCCGGCTTGCCGGCGCGCTCGCCCTTGAGCTGGAAGCCGGCGGCCAGCACGGCGGCGGTGACGGGATCGGGGGAGAGGCCGGGGGCCAGATCCACCACCAGCTTCTCGGTGGCAAACAGCACGCGGGCCTGCTGCACGCCGCTCACCCGGCTGACGGCCGTCTCTATCTTGCGGGCGCAACTGGGGCAGTCCATCCCCAGCACCTGCCAGCTGTGGCGGCGGCTGTTCTGCTCGGGGGCGTCCAGCGGCGGCTCGTCCGCGGCGGAGGCGTGATCGTGCGCATGACCCTGCTCATGGTGATGGTCGTGTTTGGTGTCGGTGCAGCAGCCCCCTCTGGGGGGCTCTTCGTCACCGGGGACGTCGGCGACCCCGCGCGCCTGATGATCGTGGGGAGCCGGGGTGGCCGCGCAACTGGCCGTTGCCGTGTTGTCACAGCAGTGGCTGGTGTGGCTGTGCTCGGCCTGGGAGGCGGCCGCCTTGCTGACGGTCTTGATGGGGGCGGCGTGCTGATGGCTGCAGCAGGATTTGCTCATGGTGCGTTCCTCTTGAGGGACCCCGCCCCTGCGGGATCCTGGATGACTGAGCCGAGTGTAAACCTTGGTGTTAAGTCCAAGGTCAACCCCCTTTCTCTCTGCTCCTCCAGACGGGTGCTTTGGCGATCCTATATCCCTGTGATTGGCGGGTGTTTGTCCCCGCCCGGCGGGCCTATACTGGAGGCCCTGATCCTCCCTCGATAATCAAGGACATAACATGAGCAATACCGTTACTCTGCAAGGCAACCCGGTTTCCGTCGCCGGTCACTTCCCGGTTGTTGGCGAACAGGCCAAGCCCTTCTCCCTGGTGGCCAAGGATCTCTGTGACGTGACCCTGGCGAACTTCGCCGGTCAGCGCAAAATCCTGAACATCTTCCCGAGCGTCGATACCCCGACCTGCGCCACCTCAGTGCGCAAGTTCAACGAGCAGGCAAGCAGCCTGAACAACGCCGTGGTGCTGTGCATCTCCGCCGACCTGCCGTTCGCCCAGGCCCGCTTCTGCGGCGCCGAGGGTCTGGACAAGGTGGTGAACCTGTCCACCCTGCGTGGCGTCTCCTTCCTGCAGGACTACGGCGTGGCCTTCTCCTCCGGCCCGCTGGTGGGTCTGGCTGCCCGCGCCATCGTAGTGCTGGATGAGCACGACAAGGTGCTGCACAGCGAGCTGGTGGCCGAAGTGGCCGACGAGCCGAACTACGCCGCCGCCCTGGCCGTGCTGTAATAGCGTCGGGTCGACAAAAATCCCGCCGGGGCCATGCCCCGGCGGGATTTTTTATGGGCGGCTGCCGTCAGGGGGAGGTGGCGAGCGGCTGCGATGGGGGCTTGGGTTGCCACTCCACGTAGGGGCGGTGCAACCTGGCGTAGATCTCGGCCAGCTTGCCGGAGGCGGCGAGCCGGTCAATCGCCTCGCCGAGGAAGCGATCCATCTCGTCGCCGGCGGGCCCTTTGGCGATGATGAAGACATCCTCGAAATCCCCCAGGTGTTCCCGATGGATGTTGGTGAGCTTGAGCCGGCGCAGCATCAGGTCGGCCTCCTCCTGGGCCCAGATGAAGGCATCGATGCGACCGCGGGAGAGCTTGCGCAGGGACTGCTCTATGCTCATCGACCGCTGCAGCGGAATGGGCAGAAAGCCGGGGGTGGCCTCGATCAGCAGATCCCGCTTGGTGGGCACTATGCCGTAGGCCATGTCGGGGGTGATGATGTGGTCGGTATTGCTGTAGAGCACGTGGGTCACCTTGCCGAAACTGCGGGTGCTGAAGCGATAGGGCAGCAGGTCGGCATCCTGCAGGTTGCGGATGGCGGGCAGGCTGAAGTCGGCGGTGCCGGCGATCACCCCGGCCATGGCCCGGGCGAGGGGATAGATGGTGATCCGGATGCTGATATCCGGATAGAGATCGTCGATGGCGCGTACCAGATCCACGAAGGGACCCGTCTTGTCGGCATTGATCAGGCCCGGCAGCTCGCCGAGGTGGGCGTTGATGATGCGCACCGGTTTGGCGGCGGGGGTGGCCTGGGGATCGGCACGGGAGAGCCCCAGGCTGGTCAGCCCCAGCAGGGCGAGCAGCAGCAAGAGGGGCAGGGTGGGGGATCGGGTCATGGTCGGGTCGCTCCGCCTTGAGAGGTTTTCTGAAGTGTAGCCAGCGGCACCCTGGCGCGGCGGCCCGGCACCTGAGCGGATTGGGTTTTACTTATGGGCCCCCGCTCACTAGACTTCGCCCTCCCACTTGCTTATCCGTACCGTGCCATGACCTTTGACCAACTCGCCCTTGCCCCCGCCCTGCTGGCGGCCCTGCCAACCAATCTTCAGCACCCGACCCGGGTGCAGCAACTGGCCATCCCCGCCGCGCTGGCGGGACGGGATCTGCTGGCGCTGGCCCGCACCGGCAGCGGCAAGACCCTGGCGTTCGGCCTGCCGCTGCTGCATCGGCTGGATCCCGCCCTGGCAGAGGTGCAGGGGCTGGTGCTGGTACCGACCCGCGAGCTGGCGGTGCAGGTGAGCGAGGCGTTGCAGGGGCCGGCCGCCGGGCTGGGTCTGCGGCTGGTGACCCTGTGCGGCGGGGTGGAACAGGCGCAGCAACAGGCCGAGCTGGCGCTGGGGCCGCAGCTGCTGGTGGCGACCCCGGGGCGGCTGCGGGATCTGCTGGGCCAGCAGTTGCTGACCCTGGCCGGCCTGCGCACTCTGGTGCTGGACGAGGCGGACCGCCTGCTGGAGATGGGGTTCTGGCCCGATATTCAGTGGCTGATGAAGGCCATGCCGGTCGAGCGTCAGACTCTGCTGTTCTCCGCCACCCTGCCCGCCGAACTGGAGGCGCTGGCAACCGGTTTGCTGAAAGAGCCCGCGCGGGTGGAGGCGGATCCTCGCAACAGCGTGGCCGACGACATCGAAGAGCGGCTCTATCTGGTCAACAAGAGCAGCAAGGTGCCGGCGCTCATCAGCCTGCTCAAGGCCCACGAGTGGCCGCAGGTGCTGGTCTTCATCAGTGCGCGGGACGACGCCGACGGGGTGGCCCGCAAACTGGCCAAGGCGGGCATCGCGGTGGCGGCCCTGCACGGTGAGAAGGAGCAGGCGGTGCGCGAACAGGCGCTCGGCGACTTCAAGGCGGGCAAGGTGCGGGTGCTGGTGGCAACCGATCTGATGGCGCGCGGCATTCACGTGGAGGCACTGCCGCTGGTGATCAACCTGGACTTGCCCGCCAGCGCCCCCGTCTATGTGCATCGCATCGGCCGCACCGCCCGGGCCGGGCGCAGCGGGCTCGCCATCTCGCTCACCTGCCATGGCGAGGCCGACACCCTGGCGGCGATCCGCACCCTCACCGGGCGCGAGCTGCCGCTGGCCGATCTCGCCGGCTTCCCGGTGACCGACAAGCCAGCCAGCGGGGAGGGCAAGCGCGCCCCCCGCGACAAGCAGGCCAACCGTCGCACTCAGGCCAAGCGCAGCGTCAAGCAGTTCAAGGGCAAGGCGTAGCGCCCCCCGCCATGACCGGTGTGACAGGCCGGTTCATCGCAGCGCCAAACAGTGAAAGGGTCGGGGCCAAACCCTGACCCTTTCTGTTTGCCCACCTGGTCACTATCAAACAGCGGTCGCTTCGCTATGCTCCATGGGTTTCACCATGGAGGGATGACGAATGACCAGTCTGGTAATGGGCCCCCTGCTGGGCCTCGAGTCAGAGACCGAGTACAGCATCTGTTTTATGGCGCAGGCCAGCTGCCAGAGTGCAGCCGTGCGGATCAACGGCGAGCTGCAGGCCGCCAGCAAACAGGCGGATACCCCGAGAGGCGGCTTCTGGCGGCTGGTCTGGCAGGCCAGTCCCAAAAGCAAGGCCGGCACCCCCGTCGACTACGAGATCCTGCTGGACAAGCAGCCGGCGCAGGATCTGGCGGGATACGACAAGTGGCAGTTCCATCTGCCGGGCAAGAAGGAGCCGGTGCGGATAGGCTACGCCTCCTGCAACGGTTTCTCCGACTTCAAGCTGCTCACCTCCACTCCGGCCCCCTACGTCATGTGGGACAAGCTGGCCGCGGAGCACAAGGCCCATCCCTTCTCCCTGTTGCTGATGGGAGGAGATCAGGTCTATGCGGACTCCCTCTGGACGAGCGTGCCGACCCTCAAGGCCTGGAACGAGCTGGACCGGGCGGAGAAGGTCAAGCGCAAGGCGGCCCGGGCCATGGTGGAGCAGCTCGACCGTTTCTATTGCGACCTCTATTGCAAACAGTGGGGCCGCCTCGAGGTTGCCTTCATGCTGGCCCGGGTGCCGAGCGCCATGATGTGGGACGACCACGACATCTTCGATGGCTGGGGCAGCTACCCCGAGGATCTGCAGCACTGTGAGGTCTATCAGGCCATCTATGCCGCCGCCACCAAGTACTTCCGGCTGTTCCAGCTGCGCACTGGCGCCAACGGGGCGTTGCTGGACAAGACGCTGAATCACCACTCCTGGCGGCTCGGTTTTCGGGGCTACCAGATCCTGGCGCTGGACAACCGGGCCAATCGCACCCGCGACCAGGTGATGAGCCCGTCCCAGTGGGAGCAGGTCAACGCCGCGCTGGCGGCCTGCGACACGGGCCACCTGCTGGTGCTGGCGGGGGTGCCCGTGGTCTATCGCGACTTCTCCTTCACCGAGGCGGCGTTCGATGCCACCCCCTGGGAGGAGGAGCTGACCGACGATCTCAAGGATCACTGGCGGGCCCAGGCCCATCAGGGGGAGCGGGCTCGCCTCATCATGCGGCTGTTGGACAACGCCAGGCAGCGGCGCCAGAAGGAGCCTGGCTGCAAGACCCTGATCCTCTCAGGCGACGTGCACGTGGGGTGCCTCGGGGTCATTCAGGACAAGCGGGAGGGGCTCAACGTACACCAGCTGGTCTCCTCCGGCATCGTCCACCCCTGTCCCACCCAGTTCCAGTGGATGGGGATCCTCGCCATGACCAACGACGATCCCGAATACCTCGACGAGAGCCGGCTGATCCGCGCCGAGCTTATCAAGCCGTTCGGCGCCCCCGTCTACCTGCGTACCCGCAACTTCGCCACCCTGCTGATGGGCAGTGACGACAAGCTGTGGGCCAACTGGCATTGCGAGAACGGCCTGGCGGCCAGCTACCCGCTGGCCTGATGGCCGGGGAGATGCGAAGGGCCCGTCAGGGCCCTTTTTTCATTGCGTTGGTGTGGCGGTGTCACGGGCGAAGAAGTCGCGCCGGAACTGGCCGAGCACCGCCTCCCTGTGCTGCTGCCAGCTCGCTTCGTCCATGTTGCCCCGGCTGGCTGCCAGCTGCTGCTCCAGCTCGGTCAACTGCTGCTGGTAGCGGCTGCGCTGATCCAGCTGCTGCTGGCGGCTGGCGGCAAACTGCAGGGTCGCCTCGGCCTCTGCGGCCGGCAGGAAGTGGCGGGCCAGGGTGGCGAGCTCCTCGTCCCCCCACAGCTGGCGTGCCTGCTGCAGCCGGGCCGCCGGGTTGAACAGTTCAGTCGTCAGATCCGGGTGCTCCGCCACCCACTCATCCTGCAAGCGGGTGAGGGCATCCAGCCGCTCGGCCAGCGGCAACTGCTCGTTCTCCTGCGCCAGCTGCTCGAGCGCCAGGGCGTAGCGCCCCTGCAGCCGAAACAGGCTCTCCCCCTCGCCAAGCCAGCTGGCCTCAGCGCCTTCCAGATTGGCGAGCCGCTCGGCCAGCGGCAGATCGCTGTCGCTTACCTCGCTGGCGAGCTGCTGGCTCAGCGCCTCCGGCATGGCCCGCCAGCTGGCGGGAGGTGGCTCGGAGCCGGTCTGTTTGGCGGCAACCGGCGAGGCGAGCGCCGGGGAGCCTGGCCGCTGTGCCGGCACGGGGGCAGCGGCGCCCGATGGGGGCTGGCTGGTGGAGGCCGGGCGCGCCGGCTCCTCCTGTGCGCCCAGGTTGAGCAGCAACAAGGCCAGCAGCGCCAGCGCCAGCAAGCCGTAACGGCGTTTCATCGGCTGATCTCTCCCTTGACCGGGAAGTGATCGGAGAGGTTGCTGGCGGGCCAGAGGCTGCCGTCGCTGCTGCGCGGGATCCAGACGCTGTTGAGGTTGTGGCTTGCGGCGCCGTACTCCCGGCTCACCACCAGATAGTCGAGGTACTCCACGTTGGCGCCGCCGGAGAGCGGGCCACCGGCATAGGGGTTGATCCTGGGATCGAAGGTGGCCTCGGTGTAGCCGCCGTAGGCCGGCTCGTCGGCGTCGAGATTGGCCAGCATGCCGGCGTAGTCATCGGCAAACTTGCGCTTGTTGACGTTGAAGTCGCCGCCGTAGATGACGGTGTCGCTGGCGGGAATATTGAGGCTGGCGGCCAGGGTGCGCATCTGGCCGAACTGGATCTGGCGCAGCCGGCGCGCCTCGTCGGTGTCGAAGCTGGCGGTGTGGGTGGCGAACAGGTGCCAGGCCTTGCCCCCCTTGATCACCTCCGCATACATCACCCCCTTGTCGGCGAAGCAGTCGGTGCCGGTGCACTGGGGATAGACCAGCTGGGCCTCACGCACTATGGGGTAGCGGCTGACGATCACCACGCCGCCGTCGTGGATGTTGACCCCCGGCTTGTCGAGCACCTTGGTCTGGTAGGGGTACTCTTTGGCCAGCGCCTGCAGGAAGCCCTCGCGGCGGCCGTCGAACACCTCCTGCAGCAGCAGGGCGTCATAGCCCTTGAGGTGTTCGGGCAGCAGCGCCAGCCGCTCGCCGATGCTGGAGGCGATCACTGGCAGCGCCCAGATGTTGTAGCTGGCCACCTTGAGCTTGCTCTCCGCCGGTTCCGGTTGCTCCCGCTTTTGTGGCGGAGTGAGCATATAGTGCAGATCGTCGTAGCGGCCGGTGAATTTGGCGGTGAAGGCCAGCTCCTGCGGCCCGTTCAGGCGGTGGATGGCGCGATCGCTCTGCCAGCCTGAGCTGTCTGCCGGCGTCTCGCCGCCGTGTTGCAGGGTGCTGTTCCACCAGGTGCCCTCCATCCGCTGGTTGAGGCGATAGGTGTCACCGCCGGGGGTGGTGACCCGGGTTTCGAACAGATAGCTCTTGCCCGCCTTTACCCCCTCGTAGCGGTTGAAGCTGAGCACCATGGCGCTCTCCCAGGGGCCCAGCTCAGTCCTGTGCTGGATCCACTGGCTGCCGGCCTGCAGCTCGCCGGAGCCGCTCTGGCGGATCTCCAGCTGGACCGGATCCGGGCTGTTGTTGGTGAGGTAGACATCGGTATCGGCCAGCGCCTGTAGCGGAAACTGGCTGGCCAGCAGCAGGGCGGCATAACTGACGGGCTTGTGCATCATGAAGTCCTTTTGGTTGAGACACGCAGGAAAGTGACTGTTATGGCGGGCACAGAGGTCATTTCATTTACATTTTTGTTACAAATAAATGAAAGGCCCCATATGGGGAGGCAGGGCGAGCGGACAGGTTGGCGAAGAGGCGGGGCGTGCCGGT
>NZ_JBFOCO010000009.1:0-129114 GCF_040907865.1 Aeromonas sp. s5 | reverse complement strand
GTGCCGGTTGGCACGCCCCCGAGGGGATCAGCGGCTGGCCAGCGGGTAGGTGAAGAGGGCCAGGTGGGCGAAGTTGAACAGGAAGTGGATCGCGATGGCGATGCTGAGGCGCCCGCTCAGCAGGAAGACCAGACCATAGCAGGCCCCCGCCAGCGCGGCGAACAGCACCAGCAGCGGGCCGCCGGCCAGGTGGACGGCGCCGAACAGCAGGCTGGCTACCAGCACCCCAAGCCAGCGCCGGCTGTGTGCTGCAATCCCCTGCTGCAGGAAGCCGCGAAACAGCGCCTCTTCCGCCACGCAGGTGAACAGCAGGTTGTTGATGGCAAACAGCCACCACCAGCCGGGCAGGCCCACTTCGGGCTTGAGGGCTCCCAGCTGCCAGGCGGCGATCAGCAGGGCCGCCAGCGGCACCAGCAGCAGTGCCAGCCTGCGCCACTGAACGGCGCCGCCCGGGCCCAGCAGGGCGGGCCAGGCCAGCAGCAGGCCGAAGAAGACCAGCGGCTTGTCGAGGTTGAGGTACATGTTGAAGGGCACGCTGGCGGGGCCGGCCTGCACCTGATCCAGCACCTTCAGGTTGGTGAAGCCGGGGATGAGGTGCAGCATCAGCGCCACCGCCCACAGCAGCACGGCACCCAGGGCGACGGCGCGCCAGGGCTGGGGCAGGGTGGGGGTACGCCAGGCCAGCAGCAGGCCCGCCGTGCTGGCCAGCAGGGCGATGGGGCTCAGGTGGCCGAGGCCGAGAGCCGCCAGCAGGGCGACCGCCAGCATGATGAAGCCGGGCAGACGCTGCCGGGCCAGACAGAGCAAGACGGCCAGCGCCAGTGCTCCCCAGATGAGTGAATCAGGTAGAGGTAACATTGAGTCTCCAGGGCCGATGAAAGTGCCGCACCTTAACAATGGGACATCCCATGAGACAAGGCTTAATAAGCTGGTCGGATCCCCGCGCGGCAGGAGGGAGCAGGCGAGCGACCATAAAAAAACCGGAGCTGGGCTCCGGTTTTGGCAAGGATGCGACGCTATCAGCGGCCGGATTCGGCGATCACCCGGGCGATGATGTCGGCCCGCAGGTTGGCGTCCAGTTCGCCCAGGGCGATCAGGCCGGCCTTGAAGATCACGTTCTTCGGCAGGCTGACGTCGTCCAGGGTGGTGATGGCCTCCACGTGCAGGCCATTCAGGCGGCTGGCATCGCGCGGGCTCAGGTTGACCTGGGTGTTCAGCACCTGCTTGCCCTTCTTCTTGGGCTGGGCGGGTTTCTTCGGCTGCTCTTCCAGCTCGTCTTCCGGCAGTTCGTCATCAAAATCGTAAATAGACATAGTCAATCCTGTTGGTTGGGCGAGGGGCCGTGAGCCCGACGTGGTTGTTCCGATGGGGTCAATCAGCCCATATCCTCGTTGCGGATAAAGGCGCGCCAGGAGACGAGCACCTGGGCAAAATCTTCCAGCCCGCACATGGCCAGCTGTTCATCATCGTAGTAGGCGAGATCGTCGAGATCTTCATCCTGCTCGATATTGAGGACGTTGGCCTTCACCTCGGCCTCCTCGTGGGTCAGCAGCAGGGAGTAGTCGCCGCCAAGCAGCCGGTATTCGGTGCGGGCCCGGCTGGAGAGCTGATCGATGATGGCGAACAGCTCGTCGAGTTTCTCCTCGTCCTTGCCCACTTCGTCGATCAGCCACTGACCGATGGCCTCGTGGCCCATGGAGAACCGGGCGCGATAACCGCCGAACGGATCGCGGCGAAATTCATAATCCATAGTTCAGTCCATAGCGGAAGGGTGAGTCGTCATGGGCAGGGGAAAATCCTGCTCCATGGCGGGGCGCATATAGCGTAAAGTGGCCTATTCTAGCGAGCCCCCCCTCGCTTGTCTTGAAGATGTGGCATCTTTGCCCCGGTGCAGGCGCTTTGTGGCCACCCTGCCCCCGCTTTGGAGATGTGATGCAGCTAAACGATACCCTCGCACGCCAGATAGTGGGCCGGGCGATACAGATCCTCTCTTCTTGGCTCAACGTGATGGATGAACGACTGAGGCCCGTCGTAGCTCCTCGTACTCTTGTCTCGGTAACTGGTGGCGCATATGCAGCTCAATGACACCCTCGCACGGCAGATTGTCAGCCGGGCGATGAAGATACTGTCGTTCTCGGTCAACGTGATGGACGAGCACGGCCTTATCATCGCGTCCGGCAACCCGGAGCGGCTCCATCAGCGTCATGAGGGGGCCGTGCTGGCGCTGACCGAGAATCGGGTGGTGGAGATCAGCGACGCGACCGCCCGCGAGCTCAAGGGGGTGCGCCCCGGCATCAACCTGCCCATCGCCTATCAGGGGGAGCTGCTCGGGGTCATCGGCATCTCGGGCGATCCGGACGAAGTGCGTGCTTACGCCGAGCTGGTGCGGATGACCGCCGAGCTCATTCTGGAGCAGGCGGCGCTCACCGAGCAACTGCAGTGGGACAAGCGCCACAAGGAGGAGCTGGTACTGCAGCTCATCCGTGGTGAAGGGCGCGAAGATCAGTTGCAGCAGGCGGCCCGCTTCCTCGGGCTGGATCTGGCCCAGCCGCGGGTGGTGGCGGTGCTGGCGCTGGAGGAGGCCGACCCGGCCCGGCTGCGGGAGCTGGTACACCTGCTGGAAAACCCGGAGCGGGACAACCTGGTGGCCATCAACGGCCTGGACGAGATAGTGGTGCTCAAGCCTGCCCAGCTCAGCGACGGCGTCTGGCAGTCAGAGCAGGAGCGCAGTCGCATCAAGCAGTTGCTGGCCCGCATCCCCCACTTTCGGGTGCGCA
The DNA here is from genome assembly GCF_040907865.1 of Aeromonas sp. s5. Lineage (NCBI taxonomy): Bacteria > Pseudomonadati > Pseudomonadota > Gammaproteobacteria > Aeromonadales > Aeromonadaceae > Aeromonas > Aeromonas sp. s5. Next base: position 126,337 of record NZ_JBFOCO010000009.1, on the reverse strand, counting down.
TCGGGGTGGGTGATTACTTCGCCGGCACCGGCGGGCTGGCGCGTTCCTACCAGACGGCGCGGGACACCTTGCGCCGCGGCATGCGGCAGGCGCCGCGCAAGCAGGTCTATTTCTTCGAGGATTACCGGTTGCCGGTACTGCTCGGCAGTCTGGCGGACTCCTGGCAGGCGGATCAGCTGCGGGCCCCGCTGCACAAGCTGGCGCAGGAGGATACAAAGGGAACACTGCAGAAGACGCTGCGCCAATATTTCTTGCAGGATTGTGATCTGCATCCCTGTGCCGAAGCCCTGTTCATCCACCCCAATACCCTGCGCTATCGGCTGACCCGGATTGAGCAGATAACCGGGTTGAATTTCAACAAGTTAGATGACAAGTTTCTGCTCTATCTCGGGCTCAATCTCGACAGCTGATTTGTTCATATATACAGAAAGTTACGTTTTTAAAAGCTGATATTTGGTTTTTTGACCAAAGCATTCCGATCCCGGATCACCATAATGGCCACCATTCACTCACTAGAAAGGTGCCCGTCATGACCCCGGTTACAGCCCTTGGCGCCCTCGCGGCGCTCTCCATCGCCATCTTCCTGATCCTGAAGAAGGTGCCACCCGCTTACGGCATGATCGTCGGCGCCCTGGCCGGCGGCCTGATCGGCGGCGCCGATCTGACCCAGACCGTCGCCCTGATGATCGGCGGCGCCCAGGGGATCACCACGGCGGTGATGCGGATCCTGGCGGCGGGTGTATTGGCCGGCGTGCTGATCGAATCGGGCGCCGCCACCACCATCGCCGAGACCATCGTCAAGAAGCTGGGCGAGACCCGCGCCCTGCTGGCGCTGGCGCTGGCCACCCTGATCCTGACCGCGGTCGGCGTGTTCGTGGACGTGGCCGTCATCACGGTCGCCCCCATTGCGCTGGCCATCGCCCGCCGTGCCGATCTCTCCAAGGCGGCCATCCTGCTGGCGATGATCGGTGGTGGCAAGGCGGGCAACGTCATGTCGCCCAACCCCAACGCCATCGCGGCGGCGGACGCCTTCCACCTGCCACTCACCTCTGTGATGGCGGCCGGCATCATCCCGGGCCTGTTCGGGCTGGTGATGGCCTACTGGCTGGCCAAGCGCCTCAACAACAAGGGCAGCAAGGTGGCCGCCGACGAGGTGGTGAGCTTTGATGGCAGCAAGCTGCCGGGCTTTGCCGCCGCCATCAGTGCGCCCCTGGTGGCCATCCTGCTGCTGGCCCTGCGCCCCATCGCCGGCATCGTTGTGGATCCGCTCATCGCACTGCCTCTCGGTGGTCTGGTAGGTGCCCTGATGATGGGCAAGTTCGGCAAGGTGAACCAGTTTGCCGTCTCGGGTCTGGCCCGCATGGCGCCGGTGGCCATCATGCTGCTGGGTACCGGTACCCTGGCGGGCATCATCGCCAACTCCGGTCTCAAGGATGTGCTGATCAGCGGCCTGACCGCCTCCGGCCTGCCCTCCTACCTGCTGGCCCCCATCTCGGGTGCCCTGATGTCGCTGGCGACCGCCTCGACCACCGCCGGTACCGTGGTAGCCTCCAACGTGTTCAGCGCCACCCTGCTCGAGCTTGGCATCAGCAGCCTGGCGGGGGCCGCCATGATCCACGCCGGTGCCACCGTGTTCGACCACATGCCCCATGGCTCCTTCTTCCATGCCACCGGCGGCAGCGTCCACATGGGCGTGGGTGAGCGGCTCAAGCTCATCCCCTACGAAACCGCGGTCGGTCTGACCATCGCCGTTGTCTCCACCCTGATGTTTGGCGTGTTTGGCCTCGCCTAAGGAATTGATATGAAAATTGTTATCGCCCCCGATTCATTCAAGGAGAGCCTGAGCGCCATGGCGGTGGCCGATGCCATCGAGGCCGGTTTCAAACAGGTGCTGCCGGATGCCACCTACGTCAAATTGCCCATGGCCGATGGCGGCGAGGGGACTGTGCAGTCCCTGGTGGACGCCACCGGCGGCCGCATTCTGCCCTTCCATGTGACCGCCCCCCTCGGCAACAAGGTAGAGGGCTTCGTCGGTCTGCTGGGGGATGGCGAGCGCGCCGTCATCGAGATGGCGGCGGCCTCCGGCCTGCATCTGGTGGCGCCTGAGCTGCGCAATCCGCTGCACACCTCGAGCAGCGGCACCGGCGAGCTGATCCTGGCAGCCCTCGACATGGGGGTGAAGCACCTGATCCTCGGCATCGGCGGCAGCGCCACCAATGACGGCGGTGCCGGCATGATCCAGGCGCTTGGCGGCAAGCTGCTCAAACGCGACGGCAGCCCCATCGCGCCGGGCGGCGCCGGTCTGGCCGAGCTGGCCACCATCGATCTGAGCGGGCTCGATTCGCGCCTTGCCAAGATCACCATCGAAGTGGCCTGCGACGTGGACAACCCGCTGTGCGGGCCGAAAGGGGCCTCCGCCGTGTTTGGTCCGCAGAAGGGGGCGACCCCAGCGATGGTGGCGCAGCTGGACGCCAACCTGGCCCACTACGCCGACTGCATCGAGCAGGCCCTCGGCAAACAGGTGAAGGAGATCCCGGGGGCGGGCGCCGCCGGTGGCATGGGGGCGGCCCTGGTGGGCCTGCTCGGCGCCGAGCTCAAGCCCGGCATCCAGATCGTCATCGAGGCGTTGAAACTAGCCGAGGCGGTGGCCGACGCGGATCTGGTCATCACCGGCGAGGGGCGCATCGACAGCCAGACCATTCACGGCAAGACGCCAATCGGTGTCGCACGCTGTGCCAAGCGGTTCGGCAAGCCGGTGATCGGTATCGCGGGTTGTCTGACTGACGACTGCGGCGTGGTGCACGAGCACGGGCTGGATGCGGTGTTTGCCGTGGTCAACCGCGCCATGTCCCTGCCGGAGGCGCTGGCCACCGCCACCGCCAACCTGCAGCTCACGGCCCGCAACGTGGCGGCGCTCTATCTGCTGCGACCCTGACCCTCTTCTGGCCGGTGCCTGGCGCCGGCCAACCCCGCCCCGTGTCGCGGTGACGACCCGCTCAACTGCAGGTCTGCCCGAAACACCTTGCCGATCAGTCGATCGGCTTTTTTCATTATCCCGCTGTATCCCCAGAGCTTTTCTGCGGTTTCTGTATTCTGGCAGCCGACTTTGCGGCATAGTGATCCCCCATAGTACAAGGAGCCACCCATGATCTTGCTGACCCTGGGGGTACTGCTGTTTACCCTGACTCACCTCTACCCCTGCTTCGCGCCCGACCACAGGATCCGGCTGCGCGAGCGGTTGGGGGAGCATCGCTACAAGGGACTCTTCTCGCTGGTGCTGTTTATCGGCATCGCCTGCATCATTGCCGGCTGGCGCACTTCCAGCCCCTTGCCGCTCTATTTTCTGCCCGCCTGGGGACCGACCCTGATGATGGCGATGATGCCCATCGCCCTGATCCTGTTCTGCTCCGGCCAGGGACCCAACCACCTGCGGCGCTGGCTGGTGCATCCCCAACTGCTCGGCACCCTGCTCTGGGCCGGTGCCCATCTGGCGGTCAACAGCGAGGCCCGCTCCCTGGTGCTGTTTGGCGGCATCGGCCTGTGGGCACTGGTGAGCATCGTCTGGATTTCGGTGCGGGACTGGCAGCGTCATCCCCGTCCGGCGGCCAACTGGTACGGCACCGGGCTCAGCGTGGGGGCCGGGCTGGTGCTCACCGCCCTGCTGATCTTCTGGGGACACGGCATGCTCACCGGCATCCCGCTCTATTGAGCCGGTGAACCGGCCGGCGTGTTCGCGCGTATGTCACTCATCTGCCCGACAGGAGTCACTCGATGAAAAGGATTGTCTTGTTGCTGACGCTGGCATCCGGCATGGCCGGCGCCGCCTGCCCCGACTACTTCAACGTGGAGATGCGGGAGCTCAACAGCACCCAGCGCCACAACCTCTGCCAGCTGACCGAGGGCAAGGTGGTGCTGGTGGTCAACACCGCCTCTTATTGTGGCTACAGCGGCCAGTTCCGGGATCTGGAGCGGCTCTATCAGGGCTACAAGGAGCAGGGACTGGTGGTGCTGGGCTTCCCCTCCAACGACTTCAGACAGGAGGCGGGCAACGAGAACAAGACCGCCGAGGTGTGCCGGCGCGACTACGGGGTCACCTTCCCCATGTTCAACCGGGTGGCGGTTCGAGGCTCGGATGCGGTACCCCTGTTCAAGGGGCTGGCGGCGGCAGCCGATGGCGATGCCCCCAACTGGAATTTCCACAAATACCTGGTGGGGCGCGACGGCAAGCTCATCGGCAGCTACGGTGCCAACCAGAATCCGGCAGACGATCCCTTGCAACAAGAGGTCAAGCGGGCGCTCGGCCTTTAGCGCTACCCCGCGGCGGGTCGCTCTGGAATAATGGGGGCCCGCTCTTCTCTCTGGTAATCCCGTGCTGCAACGTCTGCCCCAAATGGTGATCTTCGATGCCCTGGTCCGTGAACAGGGGATCTCTGCCGCCGCCCGGCGGCTCGGCGTCTCCAAATCCCACATCAGCAAGCAGCTGGCCCAGCTGGAGACCGAACTCGGTGCCCAGCTGGTGCAGCGCACCACCCGCCGCTTCTCCCTCACCGAACTCGGCCAGGAGTATGCCCGCCACTGCCGTGCCCTGGTGGCGGTGGCGCTGGAGGCGGACTCCATGGTGGCGGAGCGGCGCGGCAAGGTGAGCGGCGTGCTCCATCTGGGGGTCGGTCAATCCTTCGGCCGGCTGCACGTGATCCCGCGCCTCAAGGCGTTTCAGGATCGCTACCCCGAGCTGGAGCTGGAAGTCTCCCTGTTCGATCACCGCACCAATCTGGTGGATGAGGGGCTGGATCTCTGGATCACCACCTACGAGGACAAACCCGAGGCCCTAGTGGGGCAGCGGCTGGCGGACATCGGCTTCGTGCTGGTGGCCTCGCCGGACTATCTCTTGAGCCACGGCACCCCGCTCCATCCCAAGGATCTGGCCCAGCACAACTGCATCACCTACCAGAGCCGGGAGCGGCGCTACCACGAGTGGTCGTTTCGCCAGGGCAAGGAGCGCCAGACGGTGCAGGTGGCCGGCAACTACCGGGTGGATCTGGCGGAGGCGGTGCGCGACGCCGCCCTGGCCGGGCTCGGCATCGCCTACGTAGCCAACTACCTGCTGGACAAGGAGCTGCAGTCCGGCCAACTGATCCCGCTGTTGCCTCAGTGGCGACCAAATCAGAAGATGGCGGTACACGCCGTCTATGCCAGGCGCGAGCACCTGGATCCCAAGATCCGGCTGTTCATCGATTTCCTCAAGGAGGGTTTCGGCCCACATCCCTACTGGGAACAGCGGCTGGCCCCCTGGCTCGGCGGCAAATTGTCCGGTACAGAGGAATAATCGTTTCTATATAAGAACACTGGCTTTCGCTTGATACCAAAATCGAGCCAAATCAGCCAGTTGCCGCAACCGGTATCGTGAAAACGTTTTTGCTAACAGGGCTGTAACCAACTGGACTTGCAGTGGCGAGGCTGGGAGAGCAGAATCCGCGCCCATCTTTTGCCCCACCTGATGGAGTCCCTATGATTGCCCTGCTCGGCATCCTGAGCATCCTGGCCCTGGCCACGCTCTGCTCTGATAATCGTCGTCGTATCCCGTTGAGAACAGTGGGCCTGGCCCTCTGCCTGCAGATCCTCTTCGCCGGCCTGGTGCTCTGGCTGCCCGCCGGTCAGCACGTGCTGAACGGGGTGAGCGAGAGCGTGAGCAGCGTGATCGGTTACGGTCAGGAGGGGATCGCCTTCCTGTTCGGCGATCTGGCCAAGTTCAAGCTGGGCTTCATCTTTGCCTTCAACGTGCTGCCGGTCATCATCTTCTTCTCCGCGGTGATCGCCATCCTCTACCACATCGGCCTGATGCCGAAAGTGATCGCCCTGCTTGGCGGCGGCCTGCAGAAGCTGCTGGGCACCGGCCGCGCCGAGAGCCTCTCCGCCACCGCCAACATCTTCGTCGGCATGGTGGAGGCGCCGCTGGTGGTCAAACCCTATCTCTCCAAGATGTCCGACTCCCAGTTCTTCGCGGTGATGAGCTGCGGCCTCGCCTCCGTGGCTGGCGGTACCCTGGTGGGTTACGCCAGCATCGGGGTCGAGCTGAAATACCTGATCGCGGCGGCCTTCATGTCGGCGCCGGCCGGTCTGGCCATGGCCAAGATCCTGGTGCCGCCTGCCGCCGAAGAAGAGGACCATCATCAGGACGTGGTGATCCCGCGTGCCACCAACGTGATTGAAGCGGCCGCCGATGGTGCCATGTCCGGTCTCAACATCGCGGTCGCCGTGGGTGCCACCCTGCTGGCCTTCGTCGGCGTGATCGCCATGCTCAACGGCCTGCTGGGCTGGGCCGGCGACCTGGTGGGGCTGGAGCTGAGCTTCCAGATCATCCTGGGCTGGCTGTTCGCTCCCGTTTCTTGGTTGATAGGCATCCCCTGGGAGCAGGCTCAGGCCGCCGGCGCCCTGATCGGCACCAAGATAGTGGTGAACGAGTTCGTTGCCTTCATCGCCCTGGTGCAGGACCAGACCCTGAGCGAGTCGAGCAAGGCCATCGTCACCTTCGCCCTGTGCGGTTTCGCCAACATCTCCTCCATGGCGATCCTGATCGGCGGCCTGGGTGCCATGGTGCCCGAGCGCAAATCCTTCATCGCCCGTTACGGCATGCGCGCCATCCTGGCGGGGGTGCTGGCGAACCTGATGAGCGCCTCGCTGGCCGGCCTGTTCCTCGCCCTTTGATTGACCCCAGAAGTTAGCACCTTCCGGTCAGAGCCCGCTTCGGCGGGCTTTTTTGCGCCCGTCTGCCGGCAAAAAAAAGCGCCTCAGGGAGGCGCGGGGGAAAAAGACAGATTGGAAGCGTCACATGGGTGCCACTTGAATGAGGGATGAGCCATGCCATCCAAGTGTGAAGCCATGATGCCTGAGGCTGTCTGAAGCCCTTCTGAGGCGATTCTTCATACTATGTTCATTTTGCTAAACGCAGTGGAGGCTGGTTGGGGGGGAGCGCGACGCCGTCTGCGGTTTGCTGTTCCAGCGCCGGCAACCAGGTTGCTAATGGGATGCCGGCCGCGGCTCAGGGGGTCAGCACAAAATCATCGGCGGTCTGCTGTTCCAGTGCCAGCAGCCAGCGTTTGATGGGGATGCCGCCGGCATAACCGGTCAGCTCGCCGCTGCGGCCGATCACCCGGTGGCAGGGCACTATGATGCTGAGCGGGTTGCGGCCGTTGGCGGCACCCACCGCCCGCACCGCCTTGGGATTGCCGATGGCCTGGGCTATCTCGAGGTAGCTGACGGTCTCACCGTAGGGAATGTCGCCCAGGGCGCGCCATACCGATTGCTGAAAAGGGGTGCCCCGGGCGGCGAGCGGCAGATCGAAGCGGCGCAGCCGGCCGGCGAAGTAGGCAGCGAACTGCTCGACGAAAGGGGCGAGCGCCAGGTCGTCCCGCAGCCACTGGTCGGTCGGCGTCACCGGTTGCTCGCCTCGCACGAACTCCACGTAGCGCAGCCCGTCCCTATCAATGGCGATGAGCAGGGGGCCGTGGGCGCTGTCGCAAAAACTGTATTGCATGTTGTCATCCTCGGGTGTCGGGCCTAGTCCACGACCGGCTTGCCGCGGGTCGATTTAATCTCCCCCTTGCGCTTCTTGGCATCGACCCGCTTGCGCTGGGAGCTGCGGGTCGGCTTGGTGGCATGGCGGGCCTTGGGACGCCAGGCGGCTTTTTTCAGCAGCTCCACTAGGCGGTTCATCGCCTCCTTGCGGTTCATGTCCTGACTGCGATGGGTCTCGACCCGGATCAGAATGAAGCCGTCGTGAACCCGGCTGTCGCTCAGCTTGTCGAGCCCCTCCTTGTAGAGCGGGGTGAGGCTGGGGGAGCTGCGGTAATCGAAGCGCAACCAGACGGCGGAGTCGGTCTTGTTGACGTGCTGGCCGCCGTTGCCCTGTGCCCGCATGGTCTGGAATTGCAGCTCATGCCAGGGCAGGGTGACGCTGTTGGAGATGACTAACATACTGCTGTGCTCTTGTTTGGTGCAGCGGCGCAGGCTGGTTCAGCTTGGTGCCTCATAATGGGGCGAGCTGCGCTCCCTTGGTGATGTCGGGAGAGTCCTGCTCCAGACGTAAATGCTATCTTTTTGAAATTAAACAATAAAAAGACTTGGCACAAGAATTGATTCCCCATTCATGACATACCATGGATTGGGAGCAACCAGATGAAGCTGATTACTGCGATTATCAAACCCTTCAAGTTGGATGACGTGCGCGAGGCCGTCGCCATCCTGGGGGTCGAGGGTCTGACCGTGTCCGAGGTCAAAGGGTTTGGCCGCCAGAAGGGGCACACCGAATTATACCGGGGAGCCGAGTATCAGGTCGACTTCCTGCCCAAGGTCAAGCTGGAGATCGCCACCGCCGATGACAACGTCGAAGGGGTGATCGAGGCGATCTGCAAGGCCGCCTACACCGGCAAGATAGGTGACGGCAAGATCTTCGTCTACGACCTGCTGCAGGCCGTGCGTATTCGGACCGGCGAGAACGACGACGAGGCGCTCTGACGGCCCTGACGGGGCTGGTGATCGATGGGGTGTCGCTGATTGACTCCATGGTGGGGCTGGATAGGATTCTATCCGGCCCCTTTGTTTGAACGGCGTTTAAATATGTGATCCCGCAACGTCAGGATTTCTTGATCCCGCTGTCGAGCTCAATGCAAAATGCAAACAGCAATGGTTCTCACTCGATATAGCAACTCAAGGAATGGATGATGAAAATGAAGATGTTGGCACTGGCTTTCTCTGCGTTGGCGGCTCAGTCGGCGTTTGCCGCAGGGGAAGTGAATGTCTACTCCAACCGCCAGGATGAGCTGATCAAGCCCATCATCCAGCAGTTCGAGAAAGAGTCTGGCATCAAGGTCAACGTGGTGTTCGCCAAAGAGGGTCTGAACGAGCGTCTGGAGCGGGAAGGCAAGCTCTCCCCGGCGGATCTGATGCTGACTGTCGACATCAGCCGGCTGACCGAACTGGTGGACAAGGGGCTGGTGCAGCCGGTGGACAGCAAGATCCTGCAGGAGAACATCCCCGCCATCTATCGCGATCCGGACAATCGCTGGTTCGCTCTGACCACCCGGGTGCGCGCCATCTATTCCAGCAAGGATCGCCTCGGCAAGCTGGACACCATCAGCTACGAAGATCTGGCCAAGCCTGAATTCAAAGGAAAAATCTGCACCCGCAGCGGCAAGCATGAGTACAATGTGGCGCTGGTCTCCTCCATGATCGCTCATCACGGCATGGCGGATGCAAAAACCTGGCTGGAAGGGATCAAGGCCAACCTGGCGCGCAAGCCGCAGGGCAATGACCGGGATCAGGTCAAGGCGATCAAGGATGGTATCTGTGACCTGTCGCTCGGCAACAGCTACTACCTGGGCGCCATGCTGAAGGATCCGGCGCAGAAATCCTGGGCCGATGCCGTCTACATCAATTTCCCGAACCAGGGGGATCGCGGTGCCCACGTCAACGTGAGCGGCGTGGCCATGACCAAGTATGCCAAGAACAAGGCCGAGGCCCAGAAGCTGATGGAGTTTCTGGCCGGCGACACCGCCCAGCACATGTATGCGGACGTGAATGCCGAGTATCCGGTCAAGGCCGGGGTCGAGCCTTCCGCCATGGTCAAGTCCTGGGGCAGTTTCAAGTCTGACGCCCTGCCGGTCAGCGATTACGCCAAGCACCGCAAGGACGCCTTGCAGCTGCTGGATGAAGTGAAATTCGACTTGTAATCAGATGGGGCCAACGGCCCCATCAACCTCTGTGGTCTCATGAAAAATTTTGGATGGATTACCGGCAGCTGGGCCAGCGCCCTGCTGCTGGCCTTGCCGGTGCTTGCCCTGGTCTTCTCCGCCTTCTCGGCCGACGGAGATCTGTTTAGCCACCTCGCCGATACCGTACTGTTCGACTATCTGACCAATACCCTGGGGCTGGTGGTTGGTGTTGTGCTGCTCAGCCTGCTGTTCGGCGTGCCGACCGCCTGGCTGGTGGCCATGTGTCAGGTGCCGGGGCGGCGGGCCCTGCAGTGGGCGCTGATGCTGCCCATGGCCATGCCCTCCTACATAGTGGCTTACGTCTACACGGATCTGCTCGACTACTCGGGTCCGCTGCAGGTGGGGCTGCGGCAGCTGTTTGGCTGGAGCAGTCCGGCCGACTACTGGTTTCCGGCCATCCGCTCCCTTGGCGGCGCAGCCTGGGTGCTGGCGCTGGTACTGTTTCCCTACGTCTATTTGCTGACCCGCGCCTCCTTTCTGGAGCAGTCGGTCAGCCTCATTCACTCCAGTCGTCTGCTCGGTTGCAGCCCCTGGCAGAGCTTTCGCCGCCTCAGCCTGCCGCTGGCACGCCCCGCCATCATGGTGGCGGTATCCCTGGTGGCGATGGAGACGTTGGCGGACTTTGCCACCGTCCACTTCTTTGCCATCAACACCCTGACCACGGCGGTCTACGATACCTGGCTTGGCTATGGCAGTCTGGCCACCGCCGCCAAGCTCTCCTGTCTGATGTTGCTGGCGGTGGTGCTGCTGATCGCGCTGGAGCGTCGTTCCCGCAGTCGGCAGCAGGTGTTCCAGAAGTCCATGGGCCACGAACAGCCGCTGCGCTACCCGCTCAAGGGCGCGCGGCGCTGGCTGGCCGGGCTCTGGTGCTGGGGGCTGGTGCTGGCCGGCTTCGGCCTGCCGTTCGTCATTTTGCTGGACTACGGAGTGCGCTACTTCGAATTGTCGTGGACGCCGGAGTTTGTCCGCTTCGCCGGCAATAGTCTGCTCATCTCGGCGCTGACCGCCCTGCTGGCCATGGGCATCGCCCTGCTGCTCGGCTTCTGCCGTCGCCTCGATGGCGGGCCCAAGAGCCTGTTGCCCCTGCGCATCGCTGCCATGGGTTACGCCATGCCGGGTACCGTGCTCGCCATCGGGGTGCTGGTGCCGCTCACCGCCCTCGATTTTGCCATCAACGATCTGGCCGAGTGGCTGGGGCGTCAGGGGCCTGGGTTGCTGCTGACCGGCACCCTCACCGCCATCGTGTTCGGCTATCTGGTGCGCTTCGTGGCCATCGCCATCGGCTCGGTGGAGAGCAGCATGGGCAAGATCTCCCCCAGCCTCGACATGGCGGCCCGCTCCCTGGGGCAGGGAGATGGCGCCATGCTGCGGCGGGTCCACCTGCCGCTGGTGCGGCGCGGCCTGTTTGCCGGTGCCATGCTGGTGTTCATCGAATCCATGAAGGAGCTGCCCGCAGCCCTGCTGCTGCGGCCGTTCAACTTCGATACCTTGGCGACCCACGTCTACCAGTTCGTGTCGGACGAGATGCTGGAGCGCGGCGCGCTCGGCGCCATCGTCATCGTGCTGGTGGGGTTGTTGCCGCTGATCTGGGTCAACCGCAACCTGGATGGGGCGGGGCACTGAGTCGCCACGTCGGCCAATGAAATTGCATGCAGTGTGCTGAGCCGAAAGGCCGCACACCGCCAGAAATGAGAGGAAGTCAGCCTTGTCCTGTTTGCAGGTTGAAAATGTCAGTTGCCGTTACAACGGCCGCAATGTGCTGGAGCAGCTCTCCCTGACGGTGGCCGACAACGAGATTGTCTGCCTGCTGGGGGCGAGCGGCTGCGGCAAGACCACGCTGCTCAAGGCCATCGCCGGCCTGCTGCCGCTGGCGGAGGGCACGATTCGCCTCGGCGATACCCTGCTCGACGGGCCGGGTGCCAGCGTGCCGCCCGAGGCGCGCAACATCGGCATGATCTTTCAGGATTACGCCCTCTTTCCCCATCTGACGGTGGCTGACAACGTCGGCTTCGGCCTGACCAGACTCGATCGCCGTGCCCGCCAGCAACAGGTGGACGAAGCGCTGGCGCTGGTCAATCTGCAGGGGCTGGGGGATCGCTATCCGCACCAGCTATCCGGTGGCCAGCAACAGCGGGTGGCCATCGCCCGGGCGCTGGTGTGCAAGCCGAGATTGATGCTGCTGGACGAGCCCTTCTCCAACATCGATACCCAGGTACGGATGAAGTTGATCCTCGAGATCCGCGCCCTGCTCAAGCAGCAGGGGATCGGTGCCATCTTCGTCAGCCACAGCAAGGAAGAGGCCTTTGCTTTCGCCGATCGGCTGGCGCTGTTTCGCGCGGGCCACATCGAACAGGTGGGCCAGCCGGAGCAGCTCTATCGCCGCCCCCAGAACCGCTTCGTGGCGGAGTTTCTCGGCGGGGTCAACTACCTGGCGGCCGAGGTGGTGGACAGCCACTGCGTGCGCACGGCGCTCGGGGTCATCTGCGGCAGCGAACCTCACGGCCGGGAAGCGGGTGAGCTGCTGCAACTGATGCTCAGGCCCCAGCAGCTGCTGCTGGAGAGAGCCGCGGATGGCGAGCTCAAGGTGGTGGAGCAGCAGTTCTTAGGCCACCACTGCCGGGTGCTGTTCGAGAGTGGCGAGCTGCGGCTGGAGGCGAGCATTGGCGAGCCGCTGGAGGGCGCGCGGGCGCGGGTCAGGGTGACCCCTCACGCTCTGGTGTTGTTTGACCCTTTACCCTGAACGCGTGATATCGTTGTGAAATCAATGAACTGGAACCGCGCTGGTTTATAATCGCGCAACGCCAATTGCCCATATCGCCAATGTCTGTTCAGGGGAGAGATATATGAAAGCCCAAGCCGGGATCTGCGCAGAGCCCAATCTGCACGCCCTCTATCTGATGTTCAACCGCACCGGTGACGCCGCCGAGCTGGTGGCCCGTCTGGCCAGATTGCCCGCCCTGTGGGAGGCGGTGGCCACCGATTTTCCCGCTGCCGGCTTCAGCGGTCTGGTGGCCGTCGGCGCCGATGCCTGGGATGGCCTCTATCCTGCCGCCCGTCCGCCCCAGTTCCGCAGCTTTATGGCGCAATCCGCCAACGGTCAGGAGGCCCCCAACACCCCGTTTGATCTGTTCGTGCAGTTGCGCGCCGATCGGGTGGATGTGCTGCATCACGCCGGTCAGCGCGTGATGGCCTTGCTAGCCGGGTTGGTAGAACTGGCGGAAGAGGTGCGCGGTTTTCGCAACCTCGACTGCCGCGATCTGACCGGTTTTGTCGATGGCACCGAGAACCCGCAGGATGAGCACCGCGCCGAAGTGGCGCTGCTGGCCGATGGCGAGTTTGCCGGCGGCTCCTACATCCACGTGCAGCGCTGGGTCCATGCCATGAGCGACTGGGAGAAGCTGGCGCAAAAAGAGCAGGAAGACATCATAGGTCGCACCAAGGTCGACAATATCGAGTACGAGTCGGCCGACAAGCCGCTGACCGCCCACATCAAGCGGGTCAACCTCAAGACCCCGAAGGGGGAGTCCATGGAGATCCTGCGCCAGAGCATGCCCTGGGGCTCCATGACCGAGCAGGGGCTCTACTTCATCTCCTGCTGTCGTACCCCGCTGCACTTCAACGCCATGCTGGCCAGCATGTACAAGGGGGAGGGCAGTCACTTCGATCACCTGCTGCGCTTCACCAGTGCGGTGACCGGCGCGGCCTTCTTCGCCCCTTCAGAAGATTTTCTGGTAGGGCAGGGCAAATAAGGCTCGCCCACCCGCAGATAACAAAAATCCCGGCCTTGGCCGGGATTTTGCGTTCTGGAGCAACCGCCGCAGGGCGGTAGCCGCCCTTACGGCGTCTGTTCGAACAGCTCGAGGGCGGAGAGATAGAGCTCCTCGATGTCGGTGTCGCTGGTCGGGGTGATGAAGATGGTGTCGTCACCGGCGATGGTGCCGAGGATCCCTTCGGCCTTGCCGAGGGAGTCGAGCAGGCGGGCGATCAGCTGGGCCGCACCCGGGCTGGTATGGATCACCACCAGGGCGCCGTTGTGGTCGACATCCAGCACCAGATTCTTGAGCGGGCTGGAGGTGGTGGGCACGCCCAGTTCCACCGGCAGGCAGTAGACCATCTCCATCTTGGCATTGCGGGTGCGAACGGCGCCGAAGCGGCTCAGCATGCGCGATACCTTGGACTGGTTGATGTTTTCGAAGCCCATCTCTTGCAGGGCAGTCACTATCTCTGCCTGGGAGCCAAATCGTTCTTCTTTCAGCAAGGCTTTAAAGGCCTTGGCCAGTTTTTCTTGCTTGTCGTTATGCTTCATCTTGGACTCACGAATGAGGAGGTTTGGCTGCCTGTCACGCTCAGGCGGCAGATATGAACAGCGTGCCCATTTTGCATTCATATGCCTATTTTTGCAAGGAAGCGGCGCTTGTTCTGCATATTGATTCAAATATAGCTTGCATCCACCCATGCCAGCGTTAGAATCAGGACGAAATTTTGAAAACTTATTCAATTGGGCTGTATGGGTATTGAATTAATCGGTATCGAAAAATCCTGGCACAAGGTGCCGGTACTGCAACAGGTCAGCTTTCGGACCGCGCCCGGTGAAACCCTGGTGCTGCTGGGTCCGAGCGGTGCCGGCAAGAGCTCTCTGCTGCGCATGATGAACCTGCTGGACACCCCGGATGCCGGTGTTCTGCGCATCGGTGAAAGTGAATTTTCTTTCCCCTCCAGCCTCTCCACCGCCGAGTTCAACCGCCAGACCCAGGCGCTGCGCCGCAAGGTGGGCATGGTGTTCCAGCAGTACAATCTGTGGCCCCATCTCACCGTGATGGAGAACCTCATCGAGGCGCCCGTCAAGCTGCTCGGCATGAGCAAGGCGGCGGCCATGGAGAAGGGGGGCTATCTGCTGGCCCAACTGCAGCTGGCCGACAAGCGCGACGCCTGGCCGGCGCGGCTGTCCGGTGGTCAGCAGCAGCGGGTGGCCATCGCCCGCACCCTGATGATGGATCCCCAGGTGCTGCTGTTTGACGAGCCGACGGCAGCCCTCGACCCCGAGATCACCAAGGAAGTGGCGGAGATCATCCGCAATCTTGGCCAGACCGGCATTACCCAGGTGGTGGTGACCCACGAGGTGGAGTTCGCTCGCAAGGTGGCCAGCCAGGTGATCTATCTGGAGAAGGGGCGGATCATCGAAGCGGGCTCCGCCGCCATTTTCCAAGCCCCGCAAACCAGCCGGTTTGCCGAATTCTTGATGCATTGATATTCAAATCGATAAGGAAGCTGTCATGAAAAAGAGTCTGTTGCTGATCGCGGCCATGGGCCTGCTGAGCACCCAGGTGCTGGCGAAAGAGATCAAGTTCGCCACCGAGGCCACCTACGCACCGTTCGAATACCTGGACGACAAGAACGAATTCCAGGGGTTTGACATCGACCTGGCCCGCGCCATCTGTGAACAGGCCAAGCTGGAGTGCAGCTTCCACAACCAGGCTTTTGACAGCCTGATCCCCAGCCTGAAATTCCGTCGCTACGATGCCGCCATCGCCGCCATGGACGTGACCCCGGAGCGGGCCGCCCAGGTCGACTTCTCTGACATCTATTACCAGAATTCCGCCGTGTTCGTGACCAAGAAGGACGCCTTCAAGGGGCCGGAAGATCTGGTGGACAAGACTGTCGGCGTGCAGAACGGCAGCTCCCACCAGTCCTATCTGGTGGACAACTGGGTGAGCAAGGGGCTGCTGACCGTGCCCTACGCCAGCTACCAGAGTGCCTTCCTCGACATGATGAACGGTCGCACCGACGGCGTGTTTGCCGATACCGCAGTCGCCGCCGATTGGCTCAAGCAGCACAAGGAGTATGCCGTGATCGGCACGCCGGTGACTGACGCCAAGTACTTTGGTACCGGTTTTGGCATCGCGGTGGCCAAGGGCAATCAGGAACTGCTGACCCAGCTGAACAAGGGGCTGGCCGACATCAAGGCCAACGGCACCTATCAGAAGATCTACGACAAATATTTCGCGCACTAAGCCATGTTGAGCCTGTTGTTGGATGCAGCCTGGATGACCCTCGGGCTGGCCCTGGCATCCCTGGTCGGGGGCATGGTGCTGGCGCTGGCGTTCAGCGCCGCCGAATTGAGCAAGCAGCGGTGGCTGGTGTGGCCGGTGGCCACCCTCACCACGCTTATTCGTGGGTTGCCCGAGTTGCTGGTGGTGCTGTTCATCTACTTCGGCTCGACCCAGGTGCTGTTCCTCATCACCGGCGAGTACGTGGAGTTCAGCCCGTTCGCCTGCGGCGTGCTGGCGCTCTCCCTGCTGTTCGCCAGCTACGCCACCCAGACCCTGCGGGCCGCCCTCAATGCGGTGCCTGCCGGGCAGCGGCTGGCGGCGCTGGCGCTCGGCCTTGGCAAGCGTCACATCTTCTTTCGCATCGTGCTGCCCCAGGCCTGGCGTCACGCCCTGCCGGGACTCGGCAACCAGTGGTTGGTGCTGCTCAAAGACACCGCACTGGTGTCGCTTATCGGGGTGAACGAGATGATGCGCCAGGCCCAGATGGCCTCGGCCAGTACCTATCAACCCTTCACCTGGTATGCCGCAGCGGCCCTCATCTACCTGGCCATCAGTCTGGTGAGTGAGTTCGGCTTGAAGCAGGCTGCCCGTTACACCCGCCGTTACGGAGGCTGATCATGCAGGATTACCTGATGACCCTGCTGGGTGGCCTGGCGATTACCCTGCAACTGACCGCCGGCAGTCTGCTGCTGGGCGTGCTGATGGCGGCGGCCATGACCTGGGTGCTGGAGCGCCGCATCCCGGTGGCGACCCAGCTGGTGCAGCTGTGGGTGCTGATCTTCACCGGCACGCCGCTGCTGATCCAGATCTTCCTCATCTACTACGGGCCGGGCCAGTTTGCCTGGCTCAAAGAGGGGCCGCTCTGGCCGCTGCTCAAGCAGCCCTGGTTCTGCGCCGTGCTGGCGCTCGGCTTCAATACCGCCGCCTACTCCACCCGGCTGTTCAAGGGGGCGCTCGATGCCATCCCGGCCGGTGAGGTAGAGGCCTGCCGCGCGCTCGGCTTCTCCGCCAGCCAGACCCTGTGGATGAAGGTGCGTCACGCCGCCCGGCGACTGGTACCCGCCTACTCCAACGAGGTGATCCTGGTGCTCAAGGGGAGTTCGCTCGCCAGTACCATCACCATCATGGATGTGATGGGGCTGGCCCAGCGCCTCAATGCCCAGACCTATGACACCCTGGCGGTGTTCACCGTGGCCGGTGCCCTCTACCTGACCATGAACGGATTGTTAACAATTGGTTTTCGTTGGTGTGAACGCAGGGCGTTGGCCTTCCAGGGCTGAAGTCGGCAGATCTACCTATTAATGGTGAGGGGAAGTGCAGGAAATCTGTGCTTCCCCTCCAATTTTTTGCATTTTCCCCCATTTTTATTCGCCGCCTGTTTATTGGCTCACAGAACCTGTGATTACAACTGTTATCAGATTGTTTTTTAGGGGGGGATCCTTTAAGGTTGGGCGCACAACAAGAAACAACCTTAAACCTACGCTTAAACATGGAGTTGATCATGAAAGTTGCCGTTCTGGGTGCCGCCGGTGGCATCGGCCAAGCCCTCGCTCTGCTGTTGAAAAACCGTCTGCCTGCTGGTTCCGAATTGAGCCTGTATGACATCGCTCCGGTGACCCCGGGCGTGGCGGTCGATCTGAGCCATATCCCGACTGACGTGAAAGTAAAAGGTTTCTGCGGTGAAGATCCGAGCCCGGCTCTGGTCGGCGCCGATGTCGTACTGATCTCCGCCGGCGTGGCTCGCAAGCCCGGCATGGATCGTTCCGACCTGTTCAACATCAACGCCGGCATCGTCAAGAATCTGGTGGAAAAGTGCGCCGCCTCCTGCCCGAAAGCGCTGATCGGCATCATCACCAACCCGGTCAACACCACGGTCGCCATCGCTGCCGAAGTGCTGAAGAAGGCCGGTGTCTATGACAAGCGTCGCCTGTTCGGCGTCACCACCCTGGACGTGATCCGTGCCGAGACCTTCGTGGCCGACGCCAAGGGTCTGAACGTCGACAAGGTGCGCGTCAACGTGATCGGTGGCCACAGTGGCGTGACCATTCTGCCGCTGCTCTCCCAGATTGAAGGGGCTTCCTTCACCGCTGACGAAGTGGCCGCCATGACCAAGCGTATCCAGAACGCCGGTACCGAAGTGGTGGAAGCCAAGGCCGGTGGCGGTTCCGCCACTCTCTCCATGGGCCAGGCGGCCTGCCGTTTCGGTCTGTCGCTCATCAAGGGTCTGCAGGGTGAAGCCAACGTCATCGAGTGCGCCTACGTGGAAGGCGACGGCAAGCACGCCACCTTCTTCGCGCAGCCCATCCTGCTTGGCAAGAACGGCGTCGAAACCGTGCTGGACTACGGCAAGCTGAGCGCCTTCGAACAAGAGGCGATGGATGGCATGCTGGCCACCCTGAAAGCCGATATCCAGCTGGGTGTCGACTTCGTCAAGTAAGGCGTCCGGATGGACAGCAAGGGGAGCTTCGGCTCCCCTTTGTCGTTATGGGCAGGCGGTGCCGGACTAAGGGGATGCCGCCGGCTGCCGATAACAGGGTGCTGCAGGAGATCCTTATGATGAAACCCATTACCCTTGTCGGCCTGCTCTGTTTGCTGACGCCCCCATTGCTGACGGGCCAAGCGCAGGGGGCCGAGCCTTCCACCTCTGCCGCCGCCGCGACGAGCGGGGCCACGCCGGCGACCAGTGCGCCGGCGCAGCCGGAGGTTGCCGCTCAGCCCTCTGCGGCTGCCCCGTCCTCTGCTGCGGCTCCCGCACCGGCTGCCGTGCAAACTACGGCAACGCCATCCGCCAACCCCTCTGCACCGGTTGCGGCAACGAGTACAACACCCGCCGCTGCGCCAGCGGCAGCCCCCATTCCCGCGCCTGTCGCTGCAGAGGGCGACCGTTCGCCGAACAATCGTCCCATGACCAGCACCCCGGCCAGCGGCCTGACCGTGGACAGCGGCGCGCTGCAGGCGGTGCCGCTCTATCGCCAGGACGAGCTGCTCAACTGGATTGAGCAGGGCCGCCACCTGCAGCAGGTCAAGCAGGACAGGTGCCAGCTCACCCAGGATATCGAGGTGCGGGCCGAGGTGATGAAGATCCCCTCTTATCAGTTTCTGTGGGGGGACATGCTGGCCTGGGGTGTCTGCATCAAGCCCAATGCGGAGCTGGGGGTGAAATTCATGTGGGATGCGGCCAACCAGGGGCTGGCGCCGGCGCTGGAGCAGCTGGGTCGCTACTACTGGAAGGGCACCCTGGTGCAAAAGGACCTGCTCAAGGCCGAGACCCTGATGCGGGAGGCCGCCAGCCTGGGCTTCCAGCGGGCGCAGATCGAGTGGGTGGAGATGCTGTTGCAGGGGATGGGCAGCCCACTCGACTATGAAGAGGCCTACCATTGGCTGCACAGCACGGTGATCGGCGACAAGGCGCTGCACCAGAAGGCGACCGGTCTGTTGAGCCGGCTGGGCAACCGGATGCCGGCCAACGCCATCGCCCGTGCCAAGGCGATGCACTGATCCCAAAAAATGACCCACGGATCTGCATCCGTGGGTCGGGAGGGGCCAGCCGCCGTGCCGTGACAGGCTGGCCCCTCATCAAGTTATAGGGATCCGCCCGCCTTACAGATCTTGGTGGGGACCAAAAACTTCGTAGTGCAGCTGGCCGGCCGGAATACCCGCCGCGATCAGCTGCTGCTTGACCGCCTGCATGAAGCCAAGAGGGCCACAAAAGTAGTAGCGGGCCTGCGGCGTGATGCGCTCCTGCACGGCACTCAGATCCATGGTGCCGGCAAAGTCGTAATCTTTGCCTTGCACGTCACTGGCCTGTGGCTCCCGATACCAGACCCGGCTCAGCAGGTTGGCGTTTTGGCGGGATTTTTGCTGAATATCCTCCCTGAAGGCATGCACTGTGCCCTGTTCGCAGGCGTGCAGCCAGGTGATGTCGGCCTGATGGCTGCTCGCCAGCAGCTGGTTGAGCATGCTCATCATCGGCGTGACACCCACACCGGCCGAGAGCAGTACCACCGGGGTACGGTTATCGGCTTTCAGGTAGAAATCGCCGGTGGGCGGCATCAGCTCCACTTGATCGCCCTCCTGCAGATGATCGTGCAGCAGGTTGGAGACCTGGCCCTGCGGCTCGCGTTTTACGCTGATGCGGTAGTGTTGGCCGTTGGGGGCATCGGAGAGGGAGTACTGGCGGATCTCCTGATACTCGAGCTCGGGATGGACCAGCTTGATACTGAGATACTGACCCGGCTTGAAGTCCAGCACCGGCTTGCCATCCACTGGCGCCAGCAGGAAGGAGGTGATGAGCTCGCTCTCGACCCGCTTCTCCTTGATCAGGAAGGGGCGGGGGCCTTGCCAGCCACCGATCTCGTTCGCCTTCTCCTGATAAATCTCGCTCTCGCGGCCGATGAAGATGCTGGCGAGCACGCCGTAAGCCTTGCCCCAGGCATCCAGAACCTCGTCGGTGACCGCACTTCCACCCAATTCTTTGAGCGTGGCCAAGAGATGACTACCTACAATGTGATATTGTTCTGGCTGGATCAGGAAACCCGTGTGTTTGTGGGCGATGCGTTCCACGGCACCGGCCAGTGCCCCCAGGTTGTCGATGTTCTTGGCGTAGGCCGCCACCGCATTGAACAGCGCCAACGGCTGACCGCCGCTGCGCTGGTGCGCCAGGTTGAAAATGTCCTTCAGCTCCGGATTATGGCTGAACATGCGCTGGTAGAAATGCTGGGTGAGCGCGGGGCCCGCTGATTCGAGCAAAGGGATGGTGCTTTTGATGACGGCGATGGTGGCTTGGTCTAACATAGGGGTTCCTTGCTAATTGAACATCTAGAATGTCACTTAATAAGCTGCATCCTAGATGTTTATTTGATCTGAATCAATAATCAATTTCCGCGTGATGCGACACAGGCACTATGAGACTAACTAGCTATACCGATTTTGGATTGAGAGCCCTGCTCTATCTGGCGACCCTGCCGGAGGGCGAATTGTCTAGCGTGGCCAAGGTCTCCGCCTTGTATGACGTCTCCCGCAACCACATGGTGAAGGTGGTGAACCAGCTGGTGAAACTGGGTTACCTGCAGTCCCAGCGCGGCAAGAATGGCGGCATTCGCATGGCCTGCGCGCCGGAGAGCATCAACATCGGTCAGGTGATCCGGGCGCTGGAAGGGAACCTGGACGGCATCGACTGCAACTCGCCGGCCTGCCACATCGTCTCTGTCTGCCTGCTGAAGAGTGCCCTGAAAGAGGCGATGAATGCGTTTCTGGCGGTGATGGACAGCTACACGCTGCAGGATCTGCTGGCCAATCGCGACGAGCTGCAACAGGTCTTCGGCGAGTTGATCCCGACCCTGGTGCTGGAGCCTGGCGACGAAGATGAGTGAGCCGATCGCCGGCCAATGACGCAATAGAAAAAGGCTGCCATCGGCAGCCTTTTTTCAATCTTCCAGTCCCGACTCGTTTCGGTACAACGCCGGCATGATCCGCGCCATCTTCACCATGTTGTTCTCCACTTCCAGGATCTCGATGGGGTAGCCGGCCAGCCGCAGGCTGATGTTGGGTTGGGGGATCTCCTCCAGATATTCGAGGATGACACCGTTGAGGGTACGGGGTCCGTCGATGGGCAGTTGCCAGTTCATCTCCTTGTTGAGCTCGCGGATGCTGGCCGAGCCCTCCACCAGGAAGGAGCCATCCGGCTGGGGATGGATCTCGTCGCTGGGAGCCGGGGTCATGGAGGTGGTGAAGTCGCCCACTATCTCTTCCAGGATGTCGTCCAGGGTGATCAACCCCTGAATGTCGCCATACTCGTCGACGATGAGACCAATCCGCTCCTTGTTGCGCTGGAACTTGGCCAGTTGCACGTTGAGGGGCGTCCCTTCCGGAATGAAGTAAATCTCGTCCACTTCCCGCAGCAGGCTCGACTTGTTGAACTGATCCTTGGCCATCAGCCGCAGCGCGTCGCGGGCGTGCAGAAAGCCGACCACGTCGTCGATGTTGTCGCGATAGAGCAGGATCTTGGTGTGGGCGCAGTGGGCCAGCTGGCGCAGTATGGTCTTCCAGTCATCGTTGATGTCGATGGCGTAGATCTCGCTGCGCGGCACCATGATGTGCTCCACCGTCATCTTGTCCAGATCCAGGATGCTGAGCAGCATCTCCTGATGGCGCTGGGGGATCAGACTGCCCGCCTCGTTGACGATGGTGCGCAGTTCTTCGGTATTGAGGGAGTCATCCTTATTCGGATTGATCTTCAGCAGTTTGAGCAGGCCGCTGGTGATGCCATTGATCATCCAGACGAAGGGGGCAAGCGGCACCATCAACCCCTTGAGCACCCAGGAGGCGGGATAGGCGACTTTCTCCGGGAACATGGCCGCCAGGGTCTTGGGAGTCACTTCGCCAAACACCAGCACGATCAGGGTCAGGCCGAAGGTGGCGATGGCCACCCCCAGATCCCCGAACAGACGAATACAGACGATGGTGGCGATAGCTGACGCCAGGATGTTGACCAGGTTGTTGCCGATCAGGATCAGCCCCAGCAGGCGGTCTGGTCGGGAGAGCAGTTTCTCCACCCGACGGGCAGCCTTGTGCTTGGTCTGGGCCAGATGCCGCAGCTTGTAGCGGTTGAGCGACATCATGCCGGTTTCAGAACTTGAGAAGAAGGCAGACATGAGGATCAAGATAACGAGAACAATCAGCAATGTACTCGTTGAGATACTGTCCAAGAAGGGCTCCTGTGGGACTGGGTGATGAAGAAGTAGTGGGCGTTCAGCTCAGCAGCACTTCTTTGACGAAGCGGCTGCCGAAGTAGGCCAGGGTCAGAATGAAGCTGCCGATCAGGCTCAGGGTGATCACCTTGCGACCACGCCAGCCACGGGTATGGTGGCCCCACAGCAGCAGCACGTAGACGCACCAGGCCAGGATCGAGAGGATGGCCTTGTGGGATTTGCCCTGGGCGAACATGTCTTCGAGGAAGAAGAGGCCGGAGGCAATGGAGAGGGTCAGCAACAGGACGCCGGCCGAGATGAGCTGGAACAGCCGCTTCTCGACCGTCATCAGGGGCGGCATGGCCGGCAGCTGGCTGATCTTGCGCGTCTTCAGTTGCCGGTCCAGACAGGCAAGTTGCAGCGCAAACAGGCAGGCGATCATCAATACCGAGTAGGCCATCAGCGCAAGACCGATATGCAGCAGCAGCTGGGGATGGGCCTCCAGGTGGGTGATGTAGCGACCGGGAATGAGGGCGCTGGCGGCCAGCAACAGGGCCGAGAAGCTGTAGACCACCGGCAGCAGGATCCAGCCGTTGAAGCGGCGGGTGACGCAGGTCATGAAGCAGCTGATGATGAGGCTGACCAGCGAGGCCACGTTGAGCATGCTCAGATTCTGCCCTGAGTGGGTCACCAGCACCTCGCCGGAGAGGGCGGCGCCATGGGCGATCAGGGCCAGTCCGATGCAGGCAAACAGGGGGGCTTGTCCCACTGGTTTGGCACTGAGCAGCAGGTGCAGAGAGGCGATGATGGCCAGCAGATAGAACGCCAGGGCCAGAACAGAGATCACGATCATAACCGGGTCGTTGTCGAGCAAGCGATTGGGAATAGGAAGGGCAGTATACCTTGCACAAGATGTGCTCGCCAGTTGTGCTGCCGCCGATCTGCCCATATATAGGCAGCATGTTGGGTCAGCCGCACAGGGCTGGCCGCAGCCGAGTGCGGCGAATAATCGTCCTCATCGTGCGAGTGAGGTATAATGCCTCCCATTTGTTACGCCAAGAACCGGAATGCGTCATGTTTGAGAATTTGACTGAACGACTCTCGCGCACCCTGCGCAACGTCAGCGGCCGTGGCCGCCTGACCGAAGAGAACATCAAGGATACCTTGCGCGAAGTTCGCATGGCGCTGCTCGAGGCGGACGTCGCCCTGCCGGTGGTGCGTGACTTCGTCGCTCGTGTCAAGGAGCGGGCGGTGGGCCAGGAAGTGGCCAAGTCCCTGAGCCCGGGCCAGGCCTTCATCAAGATTGTGCACGGCGAACTGGTCTCCGTTATGGGGGAGGCCAACGAGCAGCTCAATCTGGCGGCCCAGCCGCCGGCCATCATCCTGATGGCGGGTCTGCAGGGTGCCGGTAAGACCACTACGGTCGGCAAGCTGGCCAAGCTGCTCAAGGAGCGCAACAAGAAGAAGGTGCTGGTGGTCAGTGCGGACGTCTACCGCCCGGCGGCCATCAAGCAGCTGGAGACCCTGGCCGGCGACATCGGCGTCGATTTCTTCCCGAGCGATGCCAGCCAGAAGCCGGTGGACATCGCCAACGCGGCCATCGATCAGGCGCGCAAGAAGTTCTATGACGTGGTGATCGTCGATACCGCCGGTCGTCTGCACGTCGATGGCGAGATGATGGAGGAGATCAAACACCTTCACGCCACCATCAAGCCGGTGGAGACCCTGTTCGTGGTGGATGCCATGACCGGTCAGGATGCCGCCAATACGGCCAAGGCGTTCAACGAGGCGCTGCCGCTCACCGGCGTGATCCTCACCAAGGCGGACGGCGATGCCCGCGGCGGTGCCGCGCTGTCGGTGCGCCATATCACCGGCAAGCCGGTCAAGTTCATCGGTATGGGCGAGAAGACTGACGCGCTTGAGCCTTTCCACCCGGATCGTCTCGCCTCTCGCATCCTCGGCATGGGCGATGTGCTCTCTCTCATCGAGGAGGTGGAGCGCACCGTCGATAAAGAGAAGGCTGCCAAGCTGGCCAGCAAGGTCAAGAGTGGCAAGGGCTTCGATCTGGAAGACTTCCGCGAGCAACTGGCCCAGATGCGCAACATGGGCGGCATGATGGGGATGCTCGACAAGCTGCCCGGCATGTCCGGCCTGCCGGACAACGTCAAGGATCAGATGGATGACAAGCTCACCGTGCGGATGGAGGCCATCATCAGCTCCATGACACCCAAGGAGCGTGCCCATCCCGACCTCATCAAGGGCTCCCGCAAGCGCCGTATCGCCGCGGGTTCCGGCATGCAGGTGCAGGACGTCAACAAGCTGCTCAAGCAGTTCACCGAGATGCAGCGGATGATGAAGAAGATGTCCGGCAAGGGTGGCATGCGCAAGATGATGAGCCAGATGAAGAACATGCTGCCTCCCGGCTTCGGTGGCGGCCGCGGTCCGTTCTGATTATTCGGGCTGACGTAGCGAGTGAGGGTCTGCCATTGGCAGACCCTTTTCATTGCGGCTCTGCGCAAAAAATGGCTGGCTTGGTTGCAATTATTACGAATCCAAGTAGAATTATGCGGCTTATTTTAAGCTAGGGTCCGCGTGTTTGCGGGCCTTGTTCATTAGATGTTAATGAGGACGATATGGTAACCATTCGTTTACAACGTGGTGGCGCGAAAAAGCGTCCGTTCTACCAGGTAGTAGTTGCTGACAGCCGTAACGCCCGCGACGGTCGTTTCATCGAGCGCGTTGGTTTCTTCAACCCGGTTGCTTCTGGTAACGCTGAAAAGCTGAACCTGGACCTGGCTCGTATCGAGCATTGGGTTGCTACTGGTGCCGCTGTTTCTGACCGCGTTGCCAAGCTGATCAAAGACGCTGCCAAAGCTGCTTAATCAGCCAAACGGTAAGGAGTTAAGGTGGAAAAACCTGTAGTTCTGGGCACCCTGGGTACCGTTTACGGCATCAAGGGCTGGCTTAAAGTGAACTCCTTCACCGATGTTGCCGAAGCGATTTTCGATTACAACCCCTGGCTGATCAATCAGAACGGGGTGTGGCGTGAAATTCAGGTTTCATCCTGGAAGCGTCACAACAAGGGTCTGATCTGCAAACTCGATGGTATCGACGTGCGCGAGGATGCCCTGGCATTGACCAATGTCGAGATTGGCGTAGCCGCCGATCTGTTGCCTGCGTTGCCTGAGGGCGAGTTCTACTGGCGTGACCTGATTGGTTGCTCGGTAGTGACCACCAAGGGATACGACATGGGCAAGGTGACCGAATTGATGGAAACCGGCTCCAACGATGTGTTGGTGGTTGAGGCCAATGTAAAAGATGCCTTTGGTGCAAAGGAGCGGTTGATTCCGTTCCTGGAAGAGCAGGTGATCAAGAATATTGATCTGACTGCTCGAACAATCGAAGTTGATTGGGATCCTGGTTTCTAGTTTCCCGCGGTAACACGAGTGCCGGAGGTTTCTTATGTGGATTGGGGTGATTAGCCTCTTCCCTGAAATGTTCCGAGCCATTACCGAGCACGGGGTAACGGGTCGGGCCGTCAAGAGTGGCCTGCTGCAGATTGAGTGCTGGAACCCCCGGGACTTTACCCACGACAAACACCGTACGGTCGATGATCGTCCTTATGGTGGTGGGCCCGGCATGCTAATGATGGTTCAGCCGCTGCGTGACGCGATTCATGCAGCCAAGCAAGCGGCGGGAGACGGGGCGAAAGTCATCTATCTCTCTCCTCAGGGGCGCAAGCTGACTCAAGCGGGCGTAACCGAGTTGGCGACGAATCAGAAACTGATTCTGGTAGCCGGTCGATACGAAGGTATCGATGAACGCGTGATACAAACCGAAGTCGACGAAGAGTGGTCTATCGGGGATTACGTGTTAAGTGGTGGCGAGTTGCCTGCCATGACCCTGATCGATGCGGTTTCGCGTCTGGTCCCAGGGGTTTTGGGCGATCAGGCCAGTGCCGAGCAGGACTCCTTCACGGACGGTCTGCTGGATCATCCCCACTATACTCGGCCGGAGGTGTTGGATGGGCTGGCGGTGCCCGAGGCGCTGACAAGCGGCAATCACGAAGTGATTCGACGCTGGCGTCTCAAGCAGTCGCTCGGACGAACCTGGCAAAGAAGGCCGGAACTTATTAACAACC
Source organism: Aeromonas sp. s5 (assembly GCF_040907865.1). Classification (NCBI taxonomy): domain Bacteria; kingdom Pseudomonadati; phylum Pseudomonadota; class Gammaproteobacteria; order Aeromonadales; family Aeromonadaceae; genus Aeromonas; species Aeromonas sp. s5. The sequence goes on along the minus strand of NZ_JBFOCO010000009.1, from coordinate 99,687 downwards.
TAGCTCTGACTGACGAGCAAGAATCACTTCTTGCCGAGTATGTCCGCGAAGTGCGTGACAGCGTTAAGTAGAGTTTTCAGTTTATCCTAGGTAAGGAAAGACAATGAGCAAGATTATTCAGCAGCTTGAACAAGAGCAAATGCGTACCGACATCCCGGCTTTTGCCCAGGGCGACACCGTACGTGTTCAAGTTCGTGTTAAAGAAGGTGGTAAAGAGCGTCTGCAGGCTTTCGAAGGCATCGTGATTGCCAAGCGTAACCGCGGTCTGCACTCTGCTTTCACCGTTCGCAAGATCTCCAACGGCGAAGGTGTTGAGCGTGTATTCCAGACTCACTCTCCGCTGATCCACAGTGTAGAACTGAAGCGTCGTGGTGATGTTCGCCGCGCCAAACTGTACTACCTGCGCAACCTGTCCGGTAAAGCTGCTCGTATCAAAGAGAAGCTCAACTAATTCGATTCGAATTGGTGTCGATATGTCGGCGAAATGCTCGACAGGTAGTGAAAAGGCTCGCCAATGGCGAGCCTTTTTTGTATCCACTTTCGGGTGTGCCGGCTCAACCTGGCTGGCTGACCCGCACCACAGAGTTGTCTCGCCCGAAGGGGCCGGGTACGTAGTCATCCGCCGCCCAGTCGTTGTCGTAGCGGGTCTCCCCGTTCGGCTGAACCAGCTGATAGCAGTATTCGAAATGGCTGGGGCCATCGGTCGGCAGGTTGAGGGTGGTCTTGAACTCACCGCTCTTCATCCGCTTGAGCTCGATGGGTTGCCACTGGCTGAACTCTCCCAGCAACAACACCTGCTCGGCTTCCCCCGCGGCCTCTCTTTCCACGGCAAAGGTCACCTTGACCTCGGGGCGAGACTTGAGAAATTGCTTGTTGATCGGCATGACGCCTCCTTGTCCTGATTGCGAAAAATAGCGACTGTCTATTTTTATATCACTTTATGACAAGGATGTTGATAACAGAGATCAAGCGGGCAGGGCAAAGTGGCGCTGCAGCAGGCCGTGGGTGAAACCTATCTTGAGGTAAAAGCCGCGGGGCAGGGTCAGGATCGGCTGGCCGTTGCGGCCGATGGCCCGGGTCAGCGCCTTGTTGTTGGCCGCCTTGGGGCGCAGTTGCAGCACCTGGCCGTGGCGGGCGCTGATCTGCTCCACCTCTCCCAGCACTATCATGTCCATCAGCTCTTCCCAGTCCTGGCGCAGCAGCATCTCCTCCTCTTCATTCGGACTCCACAGCAGCGGCATGCCGATCCGGCGCTCGCCGATGGGGATCTCTCGGCTGCCCTCCACCGGGATCCAGAGCACGCGGGAGAGCTTGTTGCGCACGTTGGACTCCTCCCAGCGCTGGCCGCTGACACCGATCAGCGGTGCCACGCAGACGAAGGTGGTTTCCAGCGGCTTGCCCTGAGGATCGATGGGGATCGTCTTGAGCTCGATGCCGAGATCCGGGAAGTCCTGCTCCGGCTTGCTGCCGGCGCTCGCTCCCAGCTGCCACTCGAGCAGCTGACCGACCCAGCCCTTGTCCCGACGCAGATCCGCCGGCACGGCGATGTTGGCGTCGGCGGCCAGCTGGGCCAGGGTGAAGCCGGCCATGGCGTAGGCGCGGGCCAGCAGTTCCTGTTCTGAGCGGGGATTGGCGGGCATGAGTGACTCCTGCAAAGAGGGATTATTCTAGCAACTCTGATCCTCCCTGAGGATCGCTGTTTTTATAACCGATCCTGGCAGGGGTATGCACAGGGGGGGGTGTTTTGTGTGTAAATGTTTATCTTAATGATTTAAAAGGAATTTGTCTCCAATTTATCGATGGGCGTAACGCTGGATCCTGCCTTGAAATAGTTGTCCAAGGGTTTGCTCGCGCTGTTTCACACAGTTATCCACAGAAATCTTGGATAACTGCTTAAAAGTAGGAATAGTCACCCTGTTGTTACAAAAAAATGTGAAACGGCACCGATTTTTGCGGCGATATCGGGGCAGATAGTGTGCCACTCCTGTGGATAAAATAGCCGTGGTGGATCTTTGAACAGTCGAACTTGTTCACAATCCGGATCCCGGATCGCCGGCGGTAAAAGACATGGATCTTGATCCAGCATTCTTTGTTTAACACCATGTATTTAAATACATATTTTGTTTTATATTGCATCCTGTATGCTGTGGGGCAGTTTGGAGCAGATAAATAAAACTACTGTATATACCCGCTTGCTCACAGGCTTATGCACAGTCTGGGTGGGCAACTTGCAGGATCTGATCCTTTAATTTGTTTATAAGTTTGCTTGAAATCGAAAGTTATTCATGAATGGGGGATTGCAGTCCTTGTTTGCTGCCACGAGGTGAATGTGGAACAATCCCCTTATAGATTCAGCCTTTATAAGGTGATCACGTGATAGATGGCGACGGGTTTCGTCCCAATGTCGGAATCGTGATCTGTAACCGTGACGGACAAGTATTGTGGGCCAAGCGTTATGGGCAGCACTCCTGGCAGTTTCCGCAGGGAGGAGTTGATGACGGTGAGACGCCAGAGCAGGCCATGTATCGTGAGCTGTATGAGGAGATAGGCCTCAAGCCCGAGGATGTGACTATCATGGCGACCAGTCGCAACTGGTTGAAGTATCGCTTGCCAAAACGCCTCGTTCGTTGGGACAGTTCACCGGTCTGTATTGGCCAAAAACAAAAATGGTTTCTGCTGCAGCTGGATCCGGGCAGGGAGTCCAGGATCCAGTTCGGTTGTCATGGTCATCCGGAGTTTGATGACTGGCGTTGGGTCAGCTTCTGGTACCCGGTGCGTCAGGTGGTTTCCTTCAAGCGGGAAGTCTATCGACGGGTGATGAAGGAGTTTGCCCCGCTGGCGATGCCGGTGCCGGCAGTGCAGGTCAACAAGAAGGATGGGCGGCGTAATCGCGCCCGCTAAGGAGCACAGATTAGTTGTTAACGGAACTCAGACGCATCGTCGAAAGCATGGCCGAAGCCAATACCCTCGAGCTGGCCTTGCAGGCACTGGTCAGCCAGACCCGGCTGGCCATGTCGGTAGACTGCTGTTCCGTTTACGTCTCTGAACCTGAAATGCGCCGCTACCGGCTGGCTGCGACCGACGGTCTGGCCGAGTCGGCGGTGGGCAAGGCCACCCTGCCGTTCGAGCAGGGTATCGTCGGCCTGGTGGGTCAGCGTGAAGAGCTGATCAACCTGGCCGATGCCCCCTCCCATCCCAGTTTCAAATTCCTGCCCGATGTGGCCGAAGAGGCGTTTCGCTCCTTCCTCGGCGCCCCCATCATGCATCAGCGCCAGGTGGTGGGTATTCTGGTGGTGCAGCAGAAGGAGAGCCGTCTCTTCGATGAGGGGGAGGAGTCCTTCATGGTCACCCTGGCGGCCCAGTTGGCGGCGCGCATCGCCCAGGCTCAGGCCAAGGGGTGGCTGCAGAAGACCGACTGGAGCAAGCCGCTGCGCGGCATTGCCGGGGCCAGCGGCATCGCCATGGCCAAGGCCTGGGTGTGGCGGCCACGCAAGGAGCTGCGCTCCATCACCCCGCGCAAGGATGAGGATCACGCCAGCCAGCTGGCGCGGCTGAACGTGGCGGTGGAAGAGGTGCGTCACGATCTGGAGAGCCTGGCCCTGCGTTTTCGCGAGAGCTACAGCCAGGACTCGGTGGCCATCTTCGACATCTATCTGCATCTGCTGGACGATCCCGGCTACATCAAGCCGATCCGCAACAAGGTGAGCAAGGAGCACTGGACGGCGGTCTCGGCGGTCAAGCTCATCAGCGATCGTCTCATCGAGCAGTTCAAGGGGATGAAGGATCCCTATCTGCAGGAACGCTCCACCGATGTGAAGGACATCGCTCAGCGGCTCATCAGTCGGCTGGTGCAAAACGAGCCCGAGCACATCGCCATCGGCGAGCCTGTGGTGCTGGTTGCCGACGAGGTGACGGCCACCATCCTCGCCGAGGTGCCCCGCGAGTTCCTGACCGGGGTGGTGTCCCTCAAGGGGGGCACCAACTCCCACGCCGCCATCCTGGCCCGCGCCATGGGGGTGGCGGCCATCATGGGGGTGGATCTGCCGCTCGGCGACATCGGTGGTCGCATGTTGGTGGTCGATGGCTACAGCGGCGATCTCTTCATCGAGCCTAATCAGGTGATCCTGACCGAGTATCGCCAGCTGCTCAATGAGGAGCGGGCCCTCGATACTCTGGTGCGCAGCGTCGACAACCAGCCGTCAGAAACCGCCGATGGCACCCCCGTTTCCCTGTTGCTCAACGCCGGCCTCAGCGCCGATACCGAGATAGCCCTCAATCATCTGGCGGACGGGGTCGGTCTCTATCGCACCGAGATCCCCTTCATGCTGCAGGACAGCTTCCCGTCAGAGTGGGAGCAGACTGCCCGCTATCGCGGCATTCTGGAGACTTACCGTAATCGCCCCGTCTGCATGCGGACTCTGGACGTGGGGGGTGACAAGCAACTGCCCTATTTCCCCATCGTCGAGGAAAATCCCTTCCTTGGCTGGCGGGGGATCCGGCTCACCCTGGATCACCCCGAACTGTTCCTGGTGCAGCTCAAGGCAATGCTGCGGGCCAGCGAAGGGCTGGACAATCTGGCCATCATGCTGCCGATGATCAGCAGCGTCAGCGAAATCAAGGCTTCCCGCCGCCTGCTGGATCAGGCCTGGCGCGAGGTGTCGGAAGAGGCGGCCAGCCGTGAGGCGGTGATCCGCTACCCGAGCCTCGGGGTGATGATCGAGGTGCCTTCCGCCCTCTACATCCTGCCTGAGATGGCGCCGCTCATCGACTTCTGGTCGGTGGGCAGCAACGACCTGACCCAGTACCTGCTGGCGGTGGATCGCAACAACGCCCGGGTCGCCAACATCTACGACGCCTTCCATCCGGCGGTGATCCGCGCCCTGCAGCTGCTGGTCGATGCCTCCCATCGCTACCACAAACCGGTCTCGGTCTGTGGCGAGCTGGCCGGTGATCCGGTCGGGGTGTTGCTGCTGCTGGCCATGGGCTATCGTCGCTTCAGCATGAACACCCACAACATCGCCCGCATCAAGTACGTACTGCGCCAGGCCAACCTGAGCGAGCTGACGGTGCTGCTGACCGACGGCCTCAAGCACGACAATCCCCATGTGCTGCGTGGCCTGTTTGCCCGCTATCTGGAAGAGCACGGTCTGGGCGGTTTGCTGCGCGCCGGTCACAAAGCGAAACAGATTGATTGATAATCATGCCTTGTCCCTGCTGACGAATGATCGGAAAATGCGGCTTTTCTTATGACTGGGGCCGCTTATGCAGCACGATGGATATTGGGTTTTCTCGCAGATTGATCCCGTAGCATTCAGTTTGGGACCACTATCGGTACGCTGGTATGGTCTCATGTATCTGTTTGGTTTCGCCTTTGCCATGTGGCTGGCGGGGCGCCGCGCCGATGCGCCGAACAGCGGCTGGACCCGCAACGAGGTCTCGGACCTGCTGTTTTACGGCTTCCTCGGGGTGATCCTGGGTGGTCGGGTTGGTTACGTGCTGTTCTACAACTTCGACATGTTCCTGGCCGATCCCCTCTACCTGTTCAAGATCTGGACCGGTGGCATGTCGTTCCACGGCGGCCTGATCGGGGTCATCACCGCCATGGTCTGGTTTGCCCACAAGACTAAGCGCCACTTCTTTACCGTGGCCGATTTCGTGGCACCGCTCATTCCGTTTGGCCTCGGCGTCGGCCGCATCGGCAACTTCCTCAACGGCGAGCTGTGGGGTCGGGTCACCGATGTGCCCTGGGCCATCATCTTCCCGGAGGCGGGCCCCGAGCCGCGCCACCCCTCCCAGCTCTACCAGTTCGCACTGGAAGGGGTGGTACTGTTCATCATCCTCAACCTGTTCTGGCGCAAGAACCCGCCCCGTGGCGCCATCTCCGGCATGTTCCTGCTGTTCTACGGCCTGTTCCGCTTCCTGGTGGAGTTCGTACGCCAGCCTGACAGCCAGCTGGGGCTCTACTTCAACGAGATCAGCATGGGCCAGATCCTCTCTACTCCGATGATCCTCATCGGTGCCCTGATGATCTGGGCCGCCTACAAGCGCCCGCAGCTGTTCGGCAACGCCGTGAAGGAGGCAAAACAATGAGAGCCTATCTCGACCTGATGCAGAAGATCCTGGATGAGGGGACCGTCAAGTCCGACCGTACCGGCACCGGCACTGTCTCCCTGTTCGGCCATCAGATGCGCTTCAACCTGGCCGAAGGCTTTCCGCTGGTGACCACCAAGAAGTGCCACCTGCGCTCCATCATTCACGAGCTGCTCTGGTTCCTCAACGGCGACACCAATACCGCCTATCTGAAAAAAAATGGTGTCAGTATCTGGGACGAGTGGGCCGACGAGAACGGCGATCTTGGCCCGGTCTACGGCGCCCAGTGGCGCTCCTGGCCGGCGGCTGACGGGTCTGTCATCGACCAGATCCAGAAGGCGGTGGACGACATCAAGCACAACCCGGATTCCCGTCGCATCATCGTCTCTGCCTGGAATGTGGGCGAGCTGGACAAGATGGCGCTGGCCCCCTGCCACGCCTTTTTCCAGTTCTACGTGGCGGACGGCAAACTCTCCTGCCAGCTCTATCAGCGCAGCTGTGACGTCTTCCTCGGCCTGCCGTTCAACATCGCCAGCTACGCTTTGCTGACCCACATGATGGCCCAGCAGTGCGACCTGGAGGTGGGGGACTTCGTCTGGACCGGTGGTGACGTGCACCTCTACTCCAACCACATGGAGCAGACCGCGCTGCAGCTCTCCCGCGAGCCGCGCCCGCTGCCGACCCTGCTGATCAAACGCAAGCCGGGCTCCATCTTCGACTACCAGTTCGAGGATTTCGAGATCGAGGGTTACGACCCCCATCCCGGCATCAAGGCGCCCGTCGCCATCTGATGTGAAAGGCGCCCATGGGGCGCCTTTTTTATGCATAAAAGCCACAGAATATTCATTCTTATGGGGGAGTTTCGAGTGATATCTGCCCGAGAGAAAACCTGCTTATAGTAGGCATGTTTGATTTTTGCCTTCGGTTTTTTCGTTGTATTTCGCAGTAAGAAACGATTTTTCACGGATTGTTATCGGATATAGACTCAAATCAAAGTAAGACTGTGGATATTTTAACCATGAGCGACGTAATCAAGAAGTTCCTCAAGCTGGAGGCCGCCTCCGGAATAATTCTGATCATGGCAGCCATGCTGGCCATGATCCTGGCCAACAGCGGCCTGGCCGGCAGCTATCAGGCTTTCCTCGATACCCAGGTACAGGTGCGCATTGCCGCCCTCGACATCAACAAGCCACTGCTGCTCTGGATCAACGACGGCTTCATGGCTGTCTTCTTCCTGCTGGTCGGTCTCGAGGTGAAACGCGAGATGCTGGAAGGGGCCCTCTCTTCCCGGGTGCAGGCCACCTTCCCAGCCATCGCGGCGGTGGGTGGCATGCTGGCGCCGGCCCTGATCTATGCCTTCTTCAACTACTCGGACGAAGTGGCGCGTGCCGGTTGGGCCATTCCCGCCGCCACCGACATCGCCTTTGCCCTCGGGGTGATGGCGCTGCTCGGCAAGCGGGTGCCGGTCAGCCTCAAGGTGTTTCTGCTGGCGCTGGCCATCATGGATGACCTGGGGGTCATCATCATCATCGCCCTGTTCTACACCCAGCAGCTGTCACTGACGGCGCTGGCGATCGGCATCCTGGCGACCCTGACCCTGCTGTGGATGAATCGCCGCGGCGAGGATCGGATCAGCCTTTACATGCTGGTCGGGCTGGTGCTCTGGGTGGCGGTGCTGAAGTCGGGCGTCCATGCGACTCTGGCCGGCGTGGTGGTGGGCTTCATGATCCCGCTCAACGGCAAGCGTTATGAGTCGCCACTCAAGCATCTGGAGCATGCCCTGCACCCCTGGAGCGCCTACCTGATCCTGCCGCTGTTCGCCTTTGCCAACGCCGGGGTGTCGCTGGAGGGGATAGGTCTCTCCTCCCTGCTGAGCCCGGTGCCCATGGGCATCATGCTGGGGCTGTTCATCGGCAAGCCGCTCGGGGTGTTCACCATCAGCTGGCTGTCGGTCAAGCTGGGCATTGCCCAACTGCCGCCCGGGGTCAACTTCAGACAGATCTTTGCGGTCAGCATTCTGTGCGGCATCGGCTTTACCATGTCGATGTTCATCGCCTCGCTGGCCTTCGAGCACGGCGGATTGGATTACGGCAGCTACTCTCGCCTCGGGATCCTGGTGGGATCCACCCTGGCGGCGGTAGTCGGTTATCTTGCCCTGCGCATGGCGCTCCCGAACCGGGAGGCCGATCAAAGCACGGAGGGGTTATGAAAAGAGTCGGATGGTTGGTCATGCTGGCGCTGAGCCAGGCGGCCTGGGCCGGCAGTCTGCAGGATTGCCAGCAGGATGCAGCCTCGGCCAGCTGCTCGGCCTACCTCAGCGGCGTGGTCGACAGCGCCCTGCTGTTGGGGGACAAGCAGGCCAAGGCGCAGTTTGGCGAGACCTTTGCCGAGCGGGCGCTGAGCAGCCGGGCCGGCGAGCGGGTCAAGCAGTCCAACAAGCGCTACTGCGGGGAACGGATGCCGGATCCGGTCAGCCTCAAGACCCACCTGCAGGAGCAGTTCGGCGCGAACAAGGTTGACTCGATCAGCGACATGTATGACATTCTGGCGGCTGAACTCAGTTGCTACCGGAGCCCGCGCCAGGCGGGAACCCCATCGGATGTCACACCTTAACTACAACCATCTCTATTATTTTTGGATGACCCAGAAGAAGGGCTCCGTCACGCAAGCGGCGGAAGCCCTCTTTTTGACCCCGCAGACCGTCACCGGCCAGATCAAGCTGCTGGAGCAGCGCCTCGGTGGCAAATTGCTGATAAGAAAGGGACGCTCCCTGGAGGCGACCGAGCTGGGCCAGCTGGTGTTCCGTTATGCCGACAAGATGTTCAGCCTCTCCTACGAGATGCTGGATATTGTCAACTACCGCAAGGAGAGCCAGATCCTGTTCGACGTCGGCATCGCAGACGCCCTCTCCAAACGCCTCGCCAGCCGGGTGCTGCTCTCCGTCATCCCCAATGATGGCTCCATCCACCTGCGCTGCTTCGAATCGACCCACGAGCTGTTGCTGGAGCAGCTGAGCGAACACAAGCTCGACATGATCCTCTCCGACTGCCCGGTGGACTCCAGCCAGCACGCCGGCCTGCTCTCCAAGCGACTTGGTGGTTGCGGGGTCAGCTTCTTCTGCAAGGCGCCGCTGCCATCGCTGCCGTTTCCCGCCTGTCTGGAGGAGCGCAAGCTGCTGATCCCCGGCCGGCGTACCGCCATGGGTCGTCAGCTGACCCAGTGGTTCGAGCAGCAGGGGGTCTCCCCCAGCATTCTCGGCGAGTTTGACGATGCGGCCCTGATGAAGGCGTTCGGCTTCTTCAACCAGGGCATCTTCATGGCACCCACCATCTACCGGGAGGAGATCCTGGAAGGGGAGGGGGTGATGCTGCTGGGCGAGACCCAGGATCTGATGGAGGAGTACTACGTCATCTTCGCCGAGCGGATGATCCAGCACCCGGCGGTAAAACGGGTGTGCGAGAGTGATTTCTCCTTCCTGTTTGCCGGCCAGGAGGACTTTGCCATGATTCAACCGGCAACCCTGTCATTTTAAATTGACGGGCCACAGAGTATGATTCTTGCCTCGAACGAGAGGGAATGAGATGCAACTGGAAGAGATGGAGGCCAATGCGAGCCGGGCGGTGGCACTGCTCAAGGCGCTGGCCAATGAACGGCGGCTGTTTATCCTGTGTCAGCTGCTGGAGCGGGAGCTGTCGGTGGGGGAGCTCAACGAGCGGCTTGGTCTGAGTCAGTCGGCGTTGTCACAACACCTGGCCGTGCTGCGGCGGGATGAACTGGTGGAGACGCGCAAGGAGGCCCAGACGGTCTACTATTCGCTGCGCAGCTACGAGGTGCGCGAGATGATAGGGTTGCTGCACAAGTTGTACTGCAGCGAACAGAAATAAAAAACCGGCACAAAGGCCGGTTTTTTCAGCTTTATCAGCAGACGCTGATTAAGCCATAGCTTTGATCTGGGCAGACAGGCGGCTCTTGTGACGAGCAGCTTTGTTCTTGTGGATCAGGCCTTTGGTCGCCATACGATCCATGATCGGCTGAGCAACAGCGAAAGCGGCAGTCGCAGCAGCCTTGTCGCCGGAGGCGATGGCAGCGATGACTTTCTTCAGGTAGGTACGGGTCATGGAACGACGGCTGGCGTTGTGCTGACGACGTTTCTCTGACTGAAGAGCGCGCTTCTTAGCAGATTTGATGTTAGCCAAGGTAAAACTCCTAAAACTGTCTTAGCGAGTGTATTGAAAAGGCCCGGAAATATGCCTTCTCAACCACATATTGTCAAATGATTTGTGCAAATAAACACCGCCCCCCGGTGGTGTGTCAGGTGGGAGACGGTTAAACTGTCGGCCGATTCTATCAGCATTCTTTTCATTCCGACAGTTCCAGAGGCCTCGTCTTGAGTAAGAAATTGATCAAATCCGGCATGATAGTGTCCGGAATGACGTTGGCGTCCCGCGTGATGGGCTTGGTTCGCGATGTGGTCATCGCCAATCTGCTTGGCGCCGGGGTGGCCGCAGACGTCTTCTTCTTTGCCAACCGCATTCCCAACTTTCTGCGCCGCCTGTTCGCCGAAGGTGCCTTCAACCAGGCCTTTGTTCCCGTGATGACGGAGTACAAGAAAAAGGGCGACGAGAGCGAAGTGCGCGAGTTGTTGGCTGCGGTGGCGGGCACCCTGGGGGGGATCGTTACCGTGGTCACCCTGCTCGGGGTGCTGGGGTCAGGCGTGCTGACCGCCCTGTTTGGTTGGGGCTGGTTCTGGGACTGGCTGCACGGCGGGCCGGCGGCCGAGAAGTTCGAGATGGCCAGCCTGATGCTCAAGATCACCTTCCCCTACCTCTGGTTCATCACCTTCACCGCCATGGCGGGGGCCATTCTCAACACCTTCGGTCGCTTCGGGGTCTCCTCCTTTACCCCTATCTTTCTCAACATCACCATGATTGCCGCCGCCTGGTGGATTTCACCCTGGCTCGACAACCCCGAGCTGGCGCTGGCCATCGGTGTCTTCCTCGGCGGTCTGGTGCAGTTCCTGTTCCAGTTCCCCTTCCTGCGCCAGCTCAACATGCTGGTGTGGCCCAAGTGGGGTTGGCACCACCCGGGGGTGGTGAAGATCCGTACCCTGATGATCCCGGCCCTGTTCGGGGTCTCGGTCAGCCAGATCAACCTGCTGGTCAACACCATGCTCGCCTCCTTCCTGGCGACCGGTGCCATCAGCTACCTCTATTACTCGGATCGGCTGCTGGAGTTCCCGCTCGGCATGTTCGGCGTCGCCATCAGCACCGTCATTCTGCCGGCGCTGGCCAAGAAGCACGTGGATGCCGACCCGGCCGACTTCTCCCGTACCATGGACTGGGGGGTGCGGATGGTGATGCTGCTCGGCCTGCCGGCCATGGTGGGCATCGCCGTGCTGCGCGAGCCCATCCTGCGGGTGCTGTTCATGCGCGGCGAGTTCGGCCTGCACGAAGTGAGCATGTCGAGCGCCAGTTTGCTGGCATCGACCACGGGCTTGCTGTCGCTGATGCTGATCAAGGTGCTGGCGCCGGGCTACTACGCCCGCCAGGATACCCGCACGCCGGTGCGGATCGGGATGATCTCGATGGCGGCCAACATGGTCTGCAACCTGCTCTTCATCTATCCGCTCGGCTACGTGGGGCTGGCCCTCTCGACCGCCTGCTCGGGCACGCTGAACGCGGCTTTGCTGTTCAGGGGGCTCCATCAGCAGAGCGTCTACCGCCCGTCCCGTCACACCGGGGTATTCTGTCTCAAACTGCTGACCGCCAGCCTGCTGATGGGGGGCGTGCTCTTGTACCTCTCGCCGGATCTGGCCCAGTGGGGCGCCTGGCACATGAGCAAGGCGACCATGCAGCTGGCCATGCTGCTGGTCGTGGGGGGGGCCATCTATGCCGGTGTCCTGCTGGCGCTTGGGATCCGGCCAAGAGATCTGAGAGCGGGGCGGGACGACTGAGTCAGCCCCTGCGGCGAGATAGCCCCGCCTGAACCTGTTGTCGGGGCGGAGCGGCTGAAATCGGGTCAGCAACAGGGCTGACCCGGCGTGCCGCCTGATATATAATCCGGCGATTTTCATAGCAGCAAAGCACAAGGCACTGATGGAGCTTATCCGCGGTATTCACAATATCAAGCCCCGTCACCGGGGGTGTGTATTGACCATTGGCAACTTTGATGGGGTCCATCAGGGTCATCATGCCGTGCTGGCTCGCTTGCAGGAAAAGGCCGCCCAGCTCGGCCTGCCGGCCTGCGTCATGCTGTTCGAACCCCAGCCGCTGGAGCTGTTTGCCGGCGCTGCGGCGCCGGCCCGCCTCAGCCGCCTGCGGGAGAAGTACGAGGCGCTCAAGGGGATGCAGATCGATCGCATGCTCTGCGTGCGCTTCAACCACCGCTTTGCCGAGCAGTCCGCCACCACCTTCATCGAGCAGCTGCTGGTGGAGAAACTCGGCGTGCACTATCTGGTGGTCGGCGACGATTTTCGCTTCGGCAAGGGGCGGGAAGGGGACTTCCACCTGCTGGAGGAGGCCGGCCGGCGCTTCGGCTTCGAGGTGATCAGCACCCAGAGCTTCCAGTTGTCCCGTCAGCGGGTGAGTAGCACGCTGGTGCGCGAGGCCCTCGCGGCTGGCCGGATGGCGGAGGTGGAGCTGATGCTCGGCCGTCCCTATACCATCAGCGGTCGGGTGGCTCACGGTGAAAAGCTGGGCCGCACCATAGGTTTTCCCACCGCCAATCTGGCCCTCAAGCGTCAGGTGATCCCGGTCGGTGGCGTGTTCGCGGTGGAAGTGATATGTTCCGGCAAGACCTTCCCCGGTGTCGCCAATGTGGGTGTACGGCCGACCTTGAGCGGTACACAAGCCAGATTGGAAGTACATCTATTTGATTTTTCTGGCGACCTTTATGGTCAACAGGTCAAGGTGCTGCTTCGCCACAAGCTGCGCGAAGAGCAGAAGTTTGCCTCTTTCACCGCCTTGAAAGAGCAGATCGAACGAGATGCCCTGGCGGCCCGAGCCTGGTTCGGGCTGCCACAATTTCATTTACCCAGCACTCTTTTAGAAAAGAAGGGAACCCAGGACTGATGAGCGACTATAAACACACCCTGAATCTTCCGGAAACCGAGTTTCCGATGCGTGGCGATCTGGCCAAGCGCGAACCCAACATGCTGAAACGTTGGTACGATCAGGATCTTTACGGCGCCATTCGCCGCGCCAAAGCGGGCAAGCCTTCGTTCATTCTGCACGATGGCCCCCCCTATGCGAACGGCAGCATTCACATCGGTCACTCGGTCAACAAGATCCTCAAAGACATCATCATCAAGTCCAAGGGCCTCTCCGGCTTCGACTCCCCCTATGTGCCGGGCTGGGATTGCCACGGTCTGCCCATCGAACTGAAAGTGGAAGGCATGGTCGGCAAGCCGGGCGAGAAGGTTTCCGCCGCCGAGTTCCGCGCCGAGTGCCGCAAATACGCCAAGACCCAGATCGAAGCGCAGAAGACCGACTTCATCCGTCTGGGCGTGCTGGGTGACTGGGAACACCCCTACCTGACCATGGATTTTGGCACCGAAGCCAACATCATCCGCTCCATGGCCAAGATCGTTGAAAACGGCCACCTGCACAAAGGCTCCAAGCCGGTGCACTGGTGTACCGATTGCGGCTCCGCCCTGGCTGAAGCCGAAGTGGAGTACTACGACAAGAACTCCCCCTCCATCGACGTGCGCTTCAAGGCCGTCGACGAGGCTGCCGTGGCCGCCAAATTTGACTGCGCCGAAGGCCATACCGGCAAGGGCCCCCTCTCTGCCGTGATCTGGACCACTACCCCGTGGACCCTGCCGGCCAACCGCGCCATCGCCATGCACGCCGATCTCGACTATGCGCTGGTGCAGGTAGAGGGTGACAATCCCGAGCGTCTGATCCTGGCCGCCGAGCTGGTCAAGGACGTGATGGATCGTGCCGGCATCGAGCACTTCCACAACCTGGGCTACGCCAAGGGCGCGGCGCTCGAGCTGCTGCGCTTCAACCACCCCTTCTACAGCTTCGACGTGCCTGTGGTGCTGGGTGATCACGTCACCCTGGACGCCGGTACCGGCGCGGTGCACACCGCCCCTGGCCACGGTCAGGAAGACTTCGTAGTCGGTCAGAAGTACGGTCTGGAAGTGGCCAACCCGGTTGGCAGCAACGGCGTCTATCTGCCGGATACCGAACTGTTTGCCGGCCAGCATGTGTTCAAGGCCAATGCGGCCGTGGTCGAGGTGCTGACCGAGCGTGGCGCCCTGCTGCATCACAAGGTGTTCAACCACTCCTACCCGCACTGCTGGCGTCACAAGACCCCGATCATCTTCCGTGCTACCCCCCAGTGGTTCATCAGCATGGAGCAGAAGGGTCTTCGGCAGCGTGCGCTGGAAGAGATAGAGCGCATCGAGAAAGAGGGCATTGCCCAGCACGGCCAGAGTGGCTGGGTCCCGGCCTGGGGTAAAAACCGCATTCAGGCGATGGTCGAGAACCGTCCTGACTGGTGTATCTCCCGTCAGCGTACCTGGGGCGTGCCCATCTCCCTGTTCGTCCACAAGGATACCCAGGCGCTGCACCCGGATTCCGTGCGTCTGATGGAAGAGGTGGCCAAGCGGGTCGAACAGTCCGGTATCCAGGCCTGGTGGGATCTGGACAAGGCCGAGCTGCTGGGCGCGGACGCCGACAACTACGAGAAGGTGCCCGATACCCTGGACGTCTGGTTTGACTCCGGCTCTACCCACGCCTCCGTGGTCGATGCCCGTCCCGAGTTCAACGGCAAGCCGGCCGACATGTATCTGGAAGGCTCTGACCAGCACCGTGGCTGGTTCATGTCCTCCCTGATGATCGGCGTTGCCATGAAGGACAAGGCACCCTACAACCAGGTACTGACTCACGGCTTTACCGTGGATGGTCAGGGTCGCAAGATGTCCAAGTCCATCGGCAACGTGGTGAGCCCGCAGGACGTGATGAACAAGCTGGGTGCCGACATCCTGCGTCTGTGGGTCGCCAGCACCGACTACACCGGCGAGATGACCGTCTCCGACGAGATCCTCAAGCGCTCCGCCGACGCCTATCGCCGTATCCGCAACACCGCCCGCTTCCTGCTGGCCAACCTGAACGGCTTCAATCCGGCGACCGACATGGTGGCACCGGCCGACATGGTAGTGGTGGATCGCTGGGCCGTGGGCCGTGCCAAGGCGGTACAGGCCGAGATCGTGGCGGCGTTCGACGAGTACAACTTCCACGGTGTGACCCAGAAGCTGATGCAGTTCTGCTCCATCGAGATGGGTTCCTTCTATCTGGACGTCATCAAGGATCGTCAGTACACCGCCAAGGCTGACAGCTTGGCCCGTCGCTCCTGCCAGACCGCTCTCTATCACATCGCCGAGGCCATGGTGCGCTGGATGGCGCCCATCATGAGCTTCACTGCCGACGAGATCTGGGCTCTGCTGCCGGGCGAGCGCGGCGAGTTCGTGTTCACCGAGGAGTGGTACGACGGCCTGTTCGGGCTGGAAGCGGGCGAAGTGCTGAACGACGAGTTCTGGGCCGAGATCCTCACCGTGCGCGGTGAAGTGAACAAGGCGCTGGAAGTGGCCCGTGGCGAGAAGCGCATCGGCGGTTCTCTGCAGGCCGAGCTGACTCTGTTCGCCAAGCCTGAGCTGGCTGCGCGTCTGAACGCCCTGGCCGATGAGCTGCGCTTCGTGCTGCTCACCTCCAAGGCCAAGGTGGTCAGCGTCGATGCCGCACCGGCTGAGGCCGTGGCGACCGAGCGCGATGACCTGTGGCTGAGCGTGGCCCAGTCTGCCGCCGCCAAGTGCGACCGCTGCTGGCACCATGTGGAAGACGTGGGCACCATCGCGGGCCACGAAGAGATCTGTGGCCGCTGCGTCACCAACGTCGAGGGTGACGGCGAAACTCGTCAATTTGCCTGATGAACATGACTCAACATAAAAGCGGCCTGCGTTGGCTGTGGCTGGCGGTGCTGGCCTTCGTACTGGACCAGGCGAGCAAGCTCGCCGTGGTCAAGCTGCTGCCGTTTGGCTATCCGGGGGTGGAGATCACCCCCTTCTTCAACCTGGTCCACGTCTACAACAAGGGGGCGGCTTTCAGCTTCCTGGCGGATCAAGGCGGCTGGCAGCGCTGGTTCTTCGCGGTGCTGGCGTTCGCTATCTGCGGCCTGCTGATCCACTGGTTGCGCAAGCAGTCGGTCACCCAGCGCTGGAGCGGCATCGCCTACAGCCTGATCATCGGCGGGGCGCTCGGCAACGTGTTTGACCGGCTGGTGCTGGGTCATGTGGTCGACTTCCTCGACTTCTACTGGCAGCGAGCCCATTGGCCGGCGTTCAATCTGGCCGACAGCTTCATCTTCATCGGTGCCGCCATGATCGTGCTGGACGGCTTGCGTGGCGAGAAAAAACAGGACGCGAACTCATGAGCCAGCTGATTGCTGCAGACAGCAGCGTACTGTTCCATTTCGCCATCAAGCTGGAAGACGGCTCGGTGGCCGACAGCACGGCGCTGCACGGCAAGCCGGCCCGTCTGCGGATGGGAGACGGCAGTCTGACGCCGAGCTTCGAGCAGTGCCTGCTGGGGCTGCGCGAAGGGGAGAGCAAGAGCTTCACCCTGGCGCCGGAAGAGGCCTTTGGCCTCTCCAACCCCGACAACATTTACCATCTCGACCGCGCCAAGTTCGGCGCCGATGTGGAGCCGAAAGTCGGCACCATCATACTGTTCGACCAGCCCAACGGCAGCGAGCTGCCGGGTATCGTCCGGGCGGTGGCAGGGATATCGGTGACGGTCGATTTCAACCACCCCCTGGCCGGTCACACCGTCACCTTCGAGGTGGAGATCCTGGGGGTTGATGACGAGGAGAAGGTGCACTGATGGATATCCTGCTCGCAAATCCCCGCGGCTTCTGTGCCGGTGTCGACCGCGCCATCAGCATCGTCGAGAGTGCGCTGGAGAAGTTCGGTGCCCCCATCTATGTCCGTCATGAAGTGGTGCACAACCGCTACGTGGTGAACAAGCTCAAGGAGGCGGGGGCCGTCTTCGTCGAGGAGCTGGATGAGGTGCCGGACGACAGCATCGTCATCTTCTCCGCCCACGGCGTCTCCAAGGCGGTGCGCGAGATGGCCAAGTCTCGCGCGCTCAAGGTGTTCGATGCCACCTGTCCGCTGGTGACCAAGGTGCACATGGAGGTCCACCGCGCCAGTCGCAAGGGCTCCGAAGCCGTGCTTATCGGTCATGCCGGTCACCCCGAGGTGATCGGTACCATGGGGCAGTACGAGAATCGCGAGGGCGGCATGTATCTGGTGGAGACGCCGGCAGACGTGGCCAGGCTCAAGGTGAAGAACCCGGACGATCTCTGCTTCGTCACCCAGACCACCCTCAGCGTGGACGAGACCTCGGACGTGATCGATGCGTTGCGGGCGCACTTCCCCAAGATCCAGGGGCCGCGCAAGGATGACATCTGCTACGCCACCCAGAACCGCCAGGATGCGGTGCGGGAGATGGCCGGGCTGGTGGACGCCATGCTGGTGGTGGGATCGCGCAACTCTTCCAACTCCAACCGCCTGCGGGAGCTGGCCGAGAAGGTGGGCGCCAAGGCCTACCTCATCGACGACGCCTCCATGATCGAGGCCGGTTGGCTGGCGGGAGTCAAGGCGATCGGTGTCACCGCCGGTGCCTCCGCCCCCGAGGTGCTGGTGCAGTCCGTCATCACCCGTCTGCGCGAGCTGGGTGGCAAGGTGGTGGCCGAACACCCCGGTCGTGAAGAGAACGTGGTGTTTGAAGTGCCGCCGGAACTGCGCATCCTGTGAGTGATGCGTCCCCTGCGGGACTACACCGTTTCTGATTGAGCCACCTCCTGCGAGGTGGCTTTTTCATGGGTGATTCTTATGGCTCTTGTTGGCCGCTTTGCCGTGAGATCGCAGCGAAATTTGATGATGTATGTCCAAGATTTGAGTAGATTGAATTGCAAGCGAAGGTTCGCGGCCTAGACTGCTGATGAACTTATCACCGGCTTGATGGCAGATGGATGTGCAGCCGGCCCCCCGACAAAATCAGAGCGAAACAGGATGTTTTTGCGTTCAGGTTTTAGCCTCATCGAGCTGATGGTCACCATTGCGCTCGTCTCTATCCTGCTGACGCTGGGAGTCCCCTCCTTCAGCGCGATAATGCGCAACATGACGTTGACCAGCCAGGCCAACAACTTCGTGGCCGCCATCAACCTTGCCCGCTCCGAAGCCATTCGCCGCAATACGGCGGTCACCCTCTCCGCCTCCACCAGCAATCTGACCCAGAACCACTGGGAATCGGGTTGGCAGATCTGGGTCGACAGCAACGGCAACGGCACTCTGGACAACGGCGAGTTGCTGCGACTCTTTCCCGACATGGGGGCAGGCACCCTGGTCAGCAATACCTCGCTGGTACGTTTCAGTGGCAATGGCTTTCTCGATGGTCGCGCCCAGGCGGCGCTGGTGTTTTCCCTGCAGCCGCCCGACTGCGCGCAGGAGGCATCGCGCGACATCACGATCACCCCGGCCGGCCGCCCTTCAATCACGGAGACCAGCTGCATATGAAGCACCAGCAAGGCGTCTCGCTGCTTGAAATCATGATCGCCGTGCTGGTGTTGTCGATCGGCATCCTCGGCATGGCGACCCTGCAGTTGCAGGCACTCAAGAGCAACCAGTCGGCCCTGACCCGGACCGAGGCGACCCAGTTTGCCTACATGATCACCGACATGATGCGGGCCAACCGCAGCGCGGCTCTGCTCGGCCAGTACAACGTCGGCCTGGGGGAGGCGGTCTCCGGCAGCTCGATGGCGATACAGGATGTGCAGTACTGGAAACAGGCGCTCGGCGGCCTGCCCGGCGGTGATGGGGCCATTGCTGTGAGTGCCGGACAGGCGACCATCACCATCCAGTGGGATGCCAGCCGGCTGGCCACCGAGCCTGCGCTGCGCAGCATGACCCTGAGGACGGATCTGTGAACGGGCGGCGCACCTTGCTGCGCCAGGCCGGTGTCGGTCTGGTGGAGGTGATGATCGCCCTGCTGCTGTCGCTGCTGACGGTCGGGATCATCATTCAGGTGCTGCTTGGCAACCACAAAACCTACCTGACCGGTGAGGCCATCGCCCGGGTGCAGGAGGACAGCCGGTTTGCCGTCAACCTGCTGCAACAAGAGCTGCGGATGGTGGGTTACCAGGGCTGCCTCAGCAAGCAGGGGGTCAACATCACCAATACCCTCAACGGGGCGACGGCACTGCCCTACAACTTCACCGTCTATCTGCGCGGCTATGACAATGTCACGGCGACGCTGCCTGCGCCGTTGTCGGCCCTGTTTACCTCGGCAGAGCCCAAACCCAAGCCGGGAACCGACGTGCTGCTGGTGCAGGGGCCTACCGGCAGTGGTGTGCCGGTGACCCGCAACAACAGTGCGGCCCAGCTGTTCGTGCAGCAACTCTCCAGCAAGGCCAACTACTGCGGCACTGGCAAACAGGGCTACAGCGACCTGTGCGAGGGGGACATCGTCATGGTCTCCGACTGCCAGAAGGCGCGGATCTTCCAGATCACCCAGACCCAGGTGGTGGGGGGGGGCAGCGAGGTCAACATCGGCCACTCCAACGACAACAAATACACCCCGGGCAATGCCGTCAGCTCCTGGGGCGGGGCCAGCAGCCCGGTCGAAGAGCGCTTCGGCGCCGGTTCGGTATTGAGCCGAATGGAAACCCGGGTCTATTACATCGCCCGTCCCTCGGCCGGCGCGCCCTATGCCCTCTATCGCAAGAGCGGGCTGGGGGCGGGCATGCCGCTGGTGGACGGGGTCACCGACATCCAGCTGACCTTCGGTGAGGATCAGAACCGGGATCGGGCGGCGGATCGTTACGTGAGTGCCGCCAGCAACCCGAACTGGGACAATGTGCTGGGGATCGGCGTTCAGCTGTTGATGCGCAGCAACCAGGGCAATGTGGTGTCGGATCCGCAGGCCATCAGCTTCGCCGGCGCGACCTTCCAGGCAACCGACAGCCACTGGTACTGGGTGGCCGAAACCACGGTCGCCTTGCGCAACCGGCTGCCATGAGGAGGGAGGCATGATGGGGCGACAAGGGGGAATGGCACTGGTGATCAGCCTGATTTTTCTCGCGGTAGTGAGCCTGCTGGCGATGGCCAGCATGCAGAGCGCCCTGCTGCAGGAGAAGATGGCGGGCAACCAGAAGGAGTCGCAACAGGCGCTGCAGGCGGCAGAGGCGGCACTGCGCGCTGCCGAGCGCTATCTGGAGGCAGGCAACTCAGGCCCCTACGACAACAGCGCCGGCCTCTATGAGTTCGTCAGCGTGGCGGTGGATCCCGCTTCTCCCTCCACGGCCTGGCGTACCTATGCCAATAGCGGGCTGGCGGGACGGGCCCCAGAGTACTTCATCGAGCGGCTGCCCTACACCCAGAGCAGCAACGAGAGCCTGGCGGTGGACGAACCCATCAGCGAGCGCCGTCTTTATCGCATCACGGCTCGGGGATTCGGCCTCTCGGACGAGAGCCGGGTGCTGTTGCAATCGACCTACAGCCGCTAGGAGGGAACCATGCGTGCATCTGGCTACGGATTTTGTGCCCTGTTGCTCTGCACCCAGGTGCAGGCGGCGCTCGACATCGCCCAGGTTCCCCTCTATCTCGGCACCCGGGCCGAACCCAACATCATGTTCAGTCTGGATGACTCCGGCTCGATGCACTTCGAGCTGATGCCGGAGGATTTGATCGAAAACAGCGCTCGCTACGTCTATCCCCGTGCCGACAACGTCTATGGCAGCGAGGACTATGACAACCGGACCGTGACCTTCACCAGCAACAACGATCGCAACGCCTACACCCGCTCGAGCAACAACAACAAGCTCTACTACAACCCCTTGCTGAGCTACCGCCCATGGGCCAAGGCGGACGGTACCCTGATGGCGAATGCCAGCATCAGCTGCGCGCCGCACAACCCCTTCAACACCGCCGCCGGCTGTCGCGACCTGACCAAGAACAACCGCTCGAAGTCGTTGCGCTACTACACCGGGTTCTCCTCCAGCGACTACAACGATGACGAGACCTTCTGGCCCGCCGTCTATTTCGCCTACAAGGGCAGCGGTGACGTGAAGAGGGCAAGCAGTTATACCCGGGTCGAGATAAAGTCGGGCAGCACCTATGGCGGGCGTCCCAATCGCAGCGACTGCAAGAGTGCTCCTGTCTGTACCTATGAGGAGGAGGTTCAGAACTTCGCCAACTGGTACACCTACTATCGCTCCCGGATCCTGGCGGCCCGGGCCGGGGTCGGTCGTGCCTTCGCCAGTCAGGGACAGGCCCTGCGGGTGGGGTTTGCCACCATCAATGCCAGCGGCAGCGTGATCCGCGGGGTGGCGCCCTTCTCCGGCACCGATCGCAGCGCCTTTTTCAGCGACCTCTACAGCCGCGACATTCCGGCCGCCGGCACACCGCTGCGCACCAGCCTGAAGGATGTGGGGGAGTATTTCTCCCGCACCGACAACAATGGCCCCTGGGCGGCCAGCGCCGGCAGCACCTTGCCCCACCTCACCTGCCGGCAGAGCTACAACATCCTGATGACCGATGGCTACTGGAACGGGGATACCCCCTCAGTGGGGGATCTGGACAAGGATGGCTACAGCAATACCCTGGCCGACGTGGCCTACAAGTACTGGAAAACAGACCTGCGTGCCGATCTGGCCGACAAGGTGCCGACCAGCACGGCAGATCCCGCCAACTGGCAGCATCTGGTCAACTTTACCGTGGGGCTCGGGGTCAACGGATCGCTCAATCCGGCCAACGGCATCCCGAACAGCTGGCCCAATCCCCATGATCCGGATGACAAGGAGTACAAGAACGCGACCTACATTCCGGAGTACAAGATAGATGACCTGTGGCACGCGGCGCTCAACAGCAAGGGCAGCTTCTTCAGCGCGGGTGATCCCGACGTCTTTGCCGCGGCTCTGAGCAGCACTCTGGCCCAGATTGCGGCACGCAACAGCTCCGCCAGTTCGGTGACCGCCAACGCCACCCGGCTGGACAGCAATACCCACATCTATCAGGCCCGCTACAACAGTGGCGACTGGTCCGGGCAGCTCATCTCCATTCCGCTCAACAGCGACGGCTCGCTGGGCAACATGGCCTGGGATGCCGCAACCCAGATCCCTGCCCATACCGCCCGCAGCCTCTTCACTCGCCAGAACGGGGTCGGCATTCCCTTCACCTGGGCTGATCTCAACGCCACCAATCGCGCCCTGTTCAACCTCGCCGGTGACAACCAGGGGGAAAACCGGGTCGCCTACTTGCGCGGTGATCGCAGCCGTGAGCAGAGCAATGGCGGCCTGTTTCGCAGCCGCAGCGACCTGCTGGGGGACATCATCAACTCGGATCCCGTCTATGTCGGTAACCGGGATTACGGCTATGGCAGCGCCACCGGCCTGACCCAGGCCGAGCGGGAGGGCTACCAGAGTTTCCTCGGCTCGACGGCCATCAGTCGCCGCACACCCATGCTCTACGTGGGGGCCAATGACGGCATGCTGCACGGTTTTCGGGTCGCCAACGGGGTGGAGACGCTGGGCTACATCCCGGCCAGCCTGCTGGGGGATCTGAGCCTGCTGACCAAGCCGGATTACAGCCACCGCTACTATGTGGACGGTACGCCCAAGGTGGGGGATGCCTATCTTGGCAGCAGCTGGAAAACCGTGCTGCTGGGGTCGACCGGCGCCGGAGGCAAGGCGGTCTTTGCCATCGACGTAACGGCCCCCGACAACTTCACCGCCGACAAGATGTTGTGGGAGTTTACCAACGCCGAGATGGGGGGAGCGCTGGCTGCGCCGACCCTGGTCCGGGTGAAGTCCGGCAACAAATGGGTGGCGCTGGTGGCCAACGGCTACAACAGCACCAGCCAGACCGCCCGGCTGTTTGTGCTGGATCTGGCGACCGGCGCCGTGATCAAGGAAATCGATACCCAGGTGGGCTCGGCCAGCGAACCCAATGGCCTCTCATCCCCCCTGCCGGTAGACGAGGACGGCGATCGGGTGGCGGACTATGTCTATGCCGGCGATCTGCAGGGCAATCTGTGGAAATTCGACCTGACCGACAACAACAGCGCCCAGTGGGGGAGCGCCTTCAAGACCGGCAACAAGCCAAAACCGCTGTTTCAAGCGTGTAACGGGACCTGCTCTGCCAGCACGCGCCAGCCCATCACCATGCGCCCGCTGGCCATCCGCCATCCCAAGGGGGGCATCATGGTGCTGATGGGAACCGGCAGCTATTTCACCAATGACGACAAGCTGTTGCCGGCAACCCCCAGGCTGGAGGCCGTCTACGGCATTTGGGATGCGGGGGCGACCGTGCTCGCCAGCCAGTTGCAGCAGCAGAGCATCACTCACGAATACTCCGCCAATGGCACCACCATCAAGTTCAACGTGAGGGTGGTCTCCAACACGGCGGTCAACTACACCAGTCAGAAAGGGTGGTATCTGGTACTGAAGTCCCCTGCGTTGAGCAAGGGGGTAGGGGAGAGAGCCGTTTCGGAGATGCTCTACCGCAACAAACGGCTGATCTTCAATACCCTGATCCCCTCGGCGGATGCTTGTGACTTTGGTGGACGCTCCTGGCTGATGGAGCTGGATCCTGTCTCGGGGGCGCGTCTGAGCTACTCGGTGTTCGACGTCAATGGCGATGGGGCCGTCAACGATGACGACTATGTGGGGATCAAGGACGGCAGCGGCAACGACATCAAGGTGCCGGTCAGCGGCAAGCAGTTTGACGAGCTCACCACGACGCCGAGCGTGGTGGAGGATGCCGACATGGAGCGCAAGTACATCAGCGGTTCCAGCGGCAATATCTCGGTCACGCTGGAAGAGGGGGCGGGTGACCTTGGGGGTCGCCAGTCCTGGTTGCAACTGGAGTAGAGGTGGAGATGGCGCGTGGATTTTCCCTGCTGGAGCTGATGATTGCTGTAGCCGTGATGGCGATTCTGACCCTGATTGCCTACCCCAGCTACAACAGCTACATGGCATCGGCCAAGCGGGCCGAGGCCAAGGCTGCCCTGCTAGAGGCGGCGCAATACATGGAGCGGCAGTTTACTGCCGATGGCAACTATGATGGCGGCAATCTGGCCTCAGCCGGACTGGCCACCTTGCCCAGGGATGGCGGGGCTGCCTATTACAATCTGGCGCTCAATGCCAGCGGCGCCCGCTATACCCTGACGGCGATCCCGACCGGGGTGATGAACGGCGACCCCTGCGGCTTGCTGACTCTGGATCAGGGGGGGCAGCAGGGGGTGTCGATGGCCAGCATGACGGCCGCCGAGTGCTGGTAATATGTTACCAGCAGGCGGCCGGGGTCTTGATGTCAGCCTTGTTGAGGGTGAGGGTATCGCAGGCGGTGCTGCCGCTCTTGTCACCCACCTGCGCTCCCTTGCTGGTGGCGATCAGGGTGTAGGTGGTTGCGGTAGCCCCGGAGATGGTGAAGTCATAGTAGCTGCTGGTGGGGTTGCCCACCTGGGACGGGGTCGTGCCGTAGCTGGTGTTGGAGACTCTGAACTCTTCCTGTTTCAGCTGCATGCTGAGCAAGCCCTTGAACGCCTCGGCTCGACGGGATTTGCGCAAACCGTCGCTGAAACTGGGGTAGGCGATGGATGCAATGATGGCGACGATGGCGACTGCAACGAGCAGTTCCAGCAGCGTGATTCCGGACTGTTTGGCTTTCATGGGGCGGCATGCTTCGTGAAACAGGTTGATACTATAGGATAGTACTGACGGTGTGCTCTACTGGCATGTGCAAAAAGAAAGGAGTCTTGAACGATGGAAGGCAGAAAGGGCAGATCCGCCGGTTTTACCCTGATAGAGCTGATGGTCGCCCTGTCTCTGGTCGCTCTGCTGCTGACCGTTGCGATTCCCAGTTATCAATCACTGCGCCAGGAGCAGATGGTCAAGGCCGCCACCCAGGCGGTGTATACGGATGTGATGTTGCTGAAGTCCGAGGCCATCAAGCGTAATCGCACCCTGCAATTCATCATCTTCAACAGCGGCACCAGCAATTGGTGTTACCGCATTTTTATCGATGGCAGCTGCAACAGTTGCAGCGATCACTGTTCCAGCATTGAGGGGCGCAAAGGGGGCGATGCCAGTGAATATCCCGGTATCAGCCTGGTTGCCAGCTACAGTGAATCGTCAAGCAACATCAGGCCCCTGAGTATCTCTCCCAGAAGGTCCTCCCTGACGGCGGGGAATATTGCCATCTCATCCGGTACCTATTCCATGCAGGTCAAGACCAACAATGTCGGGCGTGTGCGTACCTGCGGTGTCAGCAATGTCAGTGGGGTGCCTGCATGTTGAGAGCGCCAAGGGGATTCAACGTGGTGGAGCTGATGGTTGCCATGGTCGCAGGCCTGCTGCTGGTCGCCGCGGTGACATCCTTGTTCGCCACCATCCTCAGGGTCAATCAAACCTCCATGCAGGTGAGCCGCCTCAATCAGGAGCTGCAGAGCGTCACCGACATGATTGCCCGTGATGCCCAGCGGGCTGGGTACGATGGTAAGGCAAGCATGCTCCTTGAAACATCCGCATCTAAGTTTACGTTCAGCACGAACACTGATCTGATGAATGAGACAGCGAGTGGATCTCAGGTTTATAGGTGTATTCGTATTCGTTATGACTATGATTCTGATGGCTGTTTAGATAAAGATGCTTCTGTTTGCGGTACTAATTCTGGGGATGTGGAAGAGACAAGAGTCTACAGCTTCAGTAGTACTGATAAGGGTATAAAACTGGCTGAAGGAAACTCGGTAAGCTGCTCGGATGGCTCACTACTTAGTACAGACAATACTATCGAGATCTCGGCTCTCACCTTCTCGCTATTGAGTGGCAGCGTCTCGTCAGGTGCACGGACGGTGCGGCTGACTATATCGGGTCAGTACAAGGCCAACACCGCGCTCAAACTCACTCTGCAGCGTGATATCAAGCTGCGCAACGACGGGTATTGATGTCATGCAACGTCATCTTGGTTTTACCACCTTCACCGTTACTTTGCTGCTTACTGTGATGTTGCTGAGCATCTCGTTGCTGGTGGGCAAGCTGATGGTGTCTGACCGCCGTGTCAGTCTCAACGAAGTGCAGTATCGGCAGGCCTTGGCTTTGGCCGAGTTGGGGCTGGCAGATGGGGTGGGGCGCCTGGCGCAAGATGCGACCTGGCGCACCACCAGTAGCGGCGTTGCCGTGAGCACTTCATCTGGCACTTATGCCCTCATCGCAATCGATGATGATAATGTGGTTGTTGGTGGAACTACCTTGACACCCATTATTGTCAGTGCCGTTGCGACTCTGGCCGATACCACGGCCAATGCTGTCGTCTTGGCAAAAACTCTAAAGAGGAGTGTGCTATCGGGCACTCCAGCGGCCCCCCTGACGGTTGCCGGCGGCATGGCCGTTTCCGGCAACTTTACCGTGGTGGCCAATCCCAACGGGGGCGGGCCTGGGGTGCCACTCTCAATCTGGACCAACGGTAATGTGGATCTGACCAATGGTTCCGGTCAAACCTGCCATCAGGGGGATTACAGCGGAGGGTGCAGTGCCTACATCAGCCAGAAGGGGGACAAGCAGTCGGACATCAAGGACAACGATACCGCCTTCCCAAGCGACCTGGTCTGGTATCTGTTCAACGAGAATGACGATGCAACAGGATGGGCCAATCTGGAGTCGCGGGCAGTGCAGATATTGACCAATTGCGATTCGTTGTCGACCGCCTCCCGTGGGCTCATCATCGTCGATGGGGACTGCAAGCCGGGCGGCTCGATCGGTTCGGTTGCTGCACCTGTGGTGCTTATCGTGCGCAACGGGGATCTGATGGTCAACGGCAATGCCACCCTTTATGGACTGGTGTTCGCCTACTCCTCCACACCCGCCACCGCCACCAACGATATCAGCCTGAAGGGGGGCGCCATCGTCAATGGTGCTGTGGTCGCCAACTACCAACTGGGCAAGACTGCCAACGGGACCTTCGACGCCAAGTACGACCAGGCGGTGCTGAGCAATATCGAGAACGGGGCACCATTCCAATCCATTTCATTGATACCTGGCAGCTGGCGTGACTGGGAGAGTACACCATGAAACCGCACAAGGGATTCGGGCTGTTGGAGATCTTGATCACTCTGGTTTTGCTCGGGGTGGGGGTGGCCGGGTTGGTGGCCATGTCGCGCGGGATCCTCGGGGCCTCCCAAGATGGTCGACGCTATGAGGTGGCGATGCGGCTGGCCGAGTCGAAACTCGATGATTTTCGTACCTTCAACGGCGTAGTGAGTGCCGTCTCTCCGCTCACGGCCTATAACAGCATTGCGGCGGGCTCCAGTACGGTCACCCCCGCCGACGGTGGCGGGACCTATACCCTGAGCTGGACCGTCAACAACCAGTACTGGAATGGTACGATCTGGCAGACGACGGTCCCTACGGGATACCTGCAGTCCTACCCGGGTCGCAAGGTCATCAACGTGACCGTCAGCTGGAGCGACAATGACGGGAATCCGGTCTCGTTGTTATTGGCCGGAGCAGTATCGCCAATAGAGTCATTAGATCTGCAGCAACTTAACGGCGGGCTCGATACCAGTCGCGAACCTCCCCAGGTGGTCTATACCCCGGGGGTGGCGCCGGACGTCATCTCCATCCAGATCGATCAGGAAGGGCGCAAGCAGGAGACCAGCAAGCCGCTGCCGACGGTGACCTCCAAGGATGGCACCGTCGGCAAGCTGGTGCAGTTCGAGACGGTCACCTACAAGCCCGACAACGGCGGCAACACCCAGCAGGTGCTGCAGGATCTGGCCTCGGTCTCCTGCTCTTGCAGTTACGGCTCGAGCGTCAATGCCTACCTGCCGGGCCAGGCGATCCTGACCGACAGCAATCTGCTCTACTGGAGCGTCGGCTCCCAGGTCACCAAGCAGACCGGCATCCTCAACAGCAGCGTCAAGGATCAACCCACCCTCTGCACCAGTTGCTGCAAGAACCACTTCGATGGCAGTGGCAGCAGCTTTGATCAGTTCTACTCCCCGCTGCACACCAACAGGCAGCGCTATAACAGCTCGCTCACCTCGGTCAACAGTGGCGACTATGTGGATGCCTGCCGCTTCGTCCGGCTCGATGGCTATTATCGCCCTCTGCCCGAGTGGAACCTGATCAAGGTGGTGGTGGCCAGCGCCGACTTCCTCGCCAAGACGGCCAATCAGACCAGCTACCAGAATTACATCAAGTACGTGGTCACCACCTACATCACCTGGCAGAAGAACACCCTCAACTGGACCGCGA
Organism: Aeromonas sp. s5; assembly: GCF_040907865.1. Taxonomy (NCBI): domain Bacteria; kingdom Pseudomonadati; phylum Pseudomonadota; class Gammaproteobacteria; order Aeromonadales; family Aeromonadaceae; genus Aeromonas; species Aeromonas sp. s5. The sequence goes on along the minus strand of NZ_JBFOCO010000009.1, from coordinate 71,283 downwards.
ACCCCACTGCCACGCCACCGACCATCACCGAGTTTGCCGACTGGTTGCCTGCCAACGCGGCGGCGGGGGGGGACACCACGACCAAGGTCACCATGAGCACGGGCACGGCCCAGCTGATCGCGCGTGGCATCTATGTGGATGTGCTCTCTCCCACCTATCTGGCCGCACTCGACCTGACCTCGCAGGATCTGCTGGCTAGGGTGCCATTCCAGGATATCAACCTGACCATGCTGGCCGAGTGGAGTCTGGTACCCTTGAGTGGCCAGCTGACCGGCAGTGTCTCCGACTATGTAGGGGTGACCAACGAGACGGTCAAGACGGTGGTCGATCTCAACAACTACTACTTCGGCAGCTACAGTCGCGGTTACCTGTCTGCCAAGAAGAGCACCAAGGATGCCTCCAACGTGTTGCAGAGCGCGTTGATCAAGGTGACCGCCTATCAAGGCAACTCGGGGATCACTGCCTCGCTCATCTCTCCAGTGGATCAGAGTGAAGCCAAGAGCGCCAGCATGCCAGTGGCGATCGATACCAGCGCCCAAACCGTACCGACCCTGACCGTGTCGGGGCGGATCGAGTGTCTGGAGAAGGTCAGCAACAAGGACCCATCCCCCACGGCGTGCAACAAGAACACCTTCAACGGGTTGAGCGTGACCACCACCACCACGGGGGCCACCTGCCGTATCGACAAGCCCCAGGCCAACAACCAGCCGGCCACCTATGTCTGCACGGCGGCACAAAACAGCAGCCTGGTGGTGAGTTTCTCCTACAGTGCCCAGGGCAACACCACCTATCTGCTGAAGCCGGCGTCGTTGAGTATCGCCATGACACCGCCCGCCAGCGGTCAGGTGATCACCGGGCCCTGTGGCCTGCTGGTGGACAACGGCGTGACCAACGCGAGCAGCCTGACTTGTACCCCCTGAGTCTTGGGCGCTGGCACAGCCAGCGCCTTTTCTTTATCATTCCCCATCATTTTCGAATTCAAGATGCATCGCCATGGCAAAAGCCCTCTCTCTGATGCTTGCCCAGTTGAATCTGACGGTAGGCGCCATCGAAGATAACTGTGACAAGGTGCTGGCGGCAGCCGCCGAAGCCGATCGGCAAGGCGCCGATCTGCTGGTTTGCTCCGAACTGGCCCTGACCGGCTACCCGCCGGAAGATCTGCTGCTGCGCGCCGATCTGATGATCCGAGTGGAGGCCGCGCTGACCCGCATCGCGGCATGGCAGGGGGCTTGCGCCATTCTGGTGGGTCACCCCTGGCGTGAAGGGGAGGCGCTCTACAATGCCGCCTCCCTCTATGAACAGGGGCAGCTGGTCGCACGCTACTTCAAGCAGGATCTGCCCAACTACGGGGTCTTCGACGAGAAGCGCTACTTCACCGCGGCAACCGAGACCTGCGTGGTCCCCTTCCGTGGTCATCAGCTGGGCTTGCTCATCTGCGAAGACCTCTGGCAGCCGGGGCCGGCGCTGGCCGCCAAGGCCGCTGGGGCCGAGCTGCTGCTCACCATCAATGCTTCGCCCTACGATCAGGAAAAACCCTGGATCCGACGCGAGCTGATGGCGGAGCGCTGCGATCAGACCGGTCTGCCGCTCATCTACCTCAACCAGGTATGCGGTCAGGACGAGCTGATCTTCGACGGCTGCTCCAAGGTGTTCAACAGCCAGGGCGAGCTGACTCACAAGCTCGCCCCCTTTGCCGAAGAGCTGGCGCTGGTGCGCTTTGCCGATGGTCAGCCGGTGAAGGAGCGGGAACCCGCCGCACCACTGGAACCCTTGGCCGAGACCTATCAGGCACTGGTACTGGCGGTGCGTGACTACGTCACCAAGAACGGCTTCCACGGTGCCGTGCTGGGCCTCTCCGGCGGCATCGACTCGGCGCTGACCCTGGCCATCGCGGCCGATGCCATCGGCGCCGACAAGGTGCAGGCGGTGATGATGCCGTTCCGCTACACCGCCCAGATGAGCGTGGAAGATGCCAAGGAGCAGGCCGAACGGATGGGGGTGGAGTTCAACATCATTTCCATCGAGCCCATGTTCGAAGGCTTTATGGCCCAGCTGGCGCCGCTGTTTGAAGGGACCGCTCGCGACACCACCGAAGAGAACCTGCAGGCTCGCTGCCGTGGTGTGCTGTTGATGGCGCTCTCCAACAAGCGTCGCCGCATCGTGCTGACCACCGGCAACAAGAGCGAGATGGCGGTGGGCTATGCCACCCTGTACGGCGACATGGCCGGCGGTTTCGACGTGCTCAAGGACGTTCCCAAGACGCTGGTCTTCAAGCTGTGCGAATACCGCAATTCCGTCGATTATGTGATCCCGCAGCGGGTCATCGACCGTCCTCCTTCGGCAGAATTGGCACCGGACCAGGTGGATCAGGACAGCCTGCCCCCCTATGACATCCTGGATGCCATCCTCAAGCGCTATGTGGAAGAAGATGCCTCCGTGGCTGACATGGTGGCGGAAGGCTTCGAGGAGGCGGTGGTGCGCAAGGTGATTCGGCTGGTGGATCTCAACGAATACAAGCGCCGTCAGGCTGCGGTCGGGCCCCGCATCACGGCCCGCAACTTTGGTAAGGATCGCCGTTACCCCATCACGTCCGGGTTTGGCAAACAAAACTGGTAAGGAGTCACCATGAAGAAGATTGAAGCCATCATCAAACCGTTCAAGCTGGACGATGTGCGCGAGGCCCTGGCCGAGATCGGCATCAACGGCATGACGGTATCCGAGGTCAAGGGCTTCGGCCGCCAGAAGGGCCACACCGAGCTCTATCGCGGCGCCGAGTACATGGTCGACTTCCTGCCCAAGGTGAAGGTGGAGCTGGTGGTGCAGGACGAGGATCTCGATGCCTGCCTGGAAGCGATCCAGAACACCGCCCGCACCGGCAAGATTGGTGACGGCAAAATCTTCGTCTGCGAGGTGGAGCGGGTCATCCGCATCCGTACCGGCGAAGAGAACGAAGACGCCATCTGACGGATGGCTGAGCCTTGTGATGAGCCAACGAATGGAGACTCGAGCCCGCTGATGTCCTGGATGCGCCTCGTTGCGGTGGCCGGCCTGTTGGCCGGTCTGACCGCCTGCAGTACCCGGCCGCCGGCCCAGCCGGAAAACCTGTGCCAGATCTTTCGCGAGAAGCCGGACTGGCACAAGGCGGCGCTCAAGATGAACGAGAAGTGGGGAACGCCTGTGCAGGTGGTGATGGCCATGATGTATCAGGAGTCCTCCTTCGTGCACGATGCCCAGCCGCCGATGCAGTATTTCCTCTTCATCCCGACCGGGCGGGCTAGCTCCGCCTACGGCTATGCCCAGGTCAAAGATGAAACCTGGGCCGACTACCAGCGGGAGACCGGCAACAGCTGGAGCGATCGCGATGACTTTGCCGACGCCATCGACTTCATGGGCTGGTACACTCACAAGGCCCAGCGGCTGAACGGCACCTCCAAGTGGGATGCGTATGGCCAGTATCTCAACTATCACGAAGGGTGGGGTGGCTATCGGCGTGGCAGCTACCGCAGCAAGGGATGGCTGATGAAGACATCCCGCAAGGTGGAGGCCCGCGCCCAGCGCTACGGCGCCCAGTATCGACAATGCAAGGACCAGCTCTCCAGCGGGGGCTGGTTCTGGTAACCAAATCAGGAGTCAGAAATGCCGTTATTGGACAGTTTTACCGTTGACCACACCCGCATGGCTGCGCCGGCGGTACGTGTGGCCAAGACCATGCAGACCCCGAACAAGGACACCATTACCGTGTTCGACCTGCGCTTCTGCGTGCCGAACCAGGAGATCCTCTCCGAGCGCGGCATCCACACCCTCGAGCATCTGTTTGCCGGCTTTATGCGTGACCATCTCAATGGGGATGGGGTTGAGATCATCGACATCTCTCCCATGGGCTGCCGCACCGGCTTCTACATGAGCCTGATCGGTGCACCGGACGAGGCACGGGTCGGTGCCGCCTGGCAGGCCGCCATGAGCGACGTGCTGACCGTGCAGGAGCAGGGCAAGATCCCCGAGCTGAACGAATATCAGTGCGGTACCTACAGCATGCACTCGCTGGAAGAGGCCCATGCCATCGCCCGCCACGTGCTGGAGCGCGGTATCGGCGTCAACCGCAATGACGAGCTGGCCCTGCCGGAAGAGAAGCTGAAAAGCCTCTGAACCCGGGATGGCAAACATGAAAAAGGCCGGTCAGTGACCGGCCTTTTTGCATGCTGATGGAATCAGGATGGCAGCGGCATCACCCGGTTGCGGCCCAGCTCCTTGGCCTTGTAGAGCAGCTTGTCGGTGCGCTCGACCAGGCTGTCGCCCGTCTCCTGACCGTTGTACTCGCCAACGCCAAACGAGGCGGTGATGTGGTCGATGCGCCGGCCCGACTTGCGATCCAGGATCGACATTTTCTCGATGGCCCGGCGCAAGCTCTCCGCCATCTGGCGGCTCAGCGCCAGGTTGCGCATGGGGAGTAGTAGTGCAAACTCCTCGCCGCCGAGGCGGTAGGCGGTGACGCCCTCCTTGCAGGTCTCCCGCAGTCGCTTGCTGAAGGCGCGCAGCACCTGATCTCCCAGCAGGTGGCCATATTCGTCGTTGAAACTCTTGAAGCGGTCGATATCGGCGAGGATCAGCGAGAAGGGCTGCTTGCTGCGCAGCAGGCTGTCTATCTCCAGATCGAAGGCGCGCCGGTTGAGCAGGCTGGTGAGGGCATCCTCGTTGGCCAGCTTGCGGGTCTCGTTGAGCGCCTCGCGCAGTTCCTTGATCTCCTTCTCGGCGCTGCTGAGCTGGTTGCGAAAGTGCATGGTCGACATGCGCACGTCCCGCGACTCGCGCACCAGATCTCGCAGGATCCCCATGGTGTCCTCCAGGCTCAGCCCCTCGTCATCGATGAGGCTCAGCCGGTCGAAACTTTTGTCGAGCATCTCCTGGAACATGCCGGTATCCGAGATGGCATCCTGCATGGTGTGGCCGAGCTCGTTGGCCATGGCGGCCAGGTTGAGCTTCATCGCCTCCATCTGCTGCTCATCCTGGGCGGCGAGGTGCTGGTGATAGAGGCGTTCGCAGGTGGTGAGAGAGCAGGTGCCCTGCAGCTTGATGGCCTGATCGATGGCCTGATTGAGCTCGGGCATGCTGGCCGCCACATAGTTATACCAAAGGGTGTAATTATCCGGCGTGGTGGGGATTTGATACTTGATCATCAGGGGAACCGCCTGCTTGAGATAGGCGGCGGATTGGGCGAACGAATCCTTGCTCATGAGTTCCATGTCTCATCATGACTGCAAACTGTGCATAGTATGACAGAGAGATTGGCCAAAAGGCAGTCGATGGATGCCATTCGCCCCCCCCTCCGATATAATGTCGCCGTTACCACCTACCCTAAGGCCTGCTTATGTCTCAAAAAGATCCTTTCCTCGAACGCGAGGCCGAAAAATACGAGAATCCGATCGCCAGTCGCGAGCTGATCCTCGACCTCATCAAGGGCCATGAAAAGCCCATGTCCCGTGAAGAGTTGGCCAAGGTCCTCAAGCTGACCGAAGAAGAGCCGCTGGAAGCCTTGCGTCGTCGTCTGCGCGCCATGGAGCGCGACGGTCAACTGGTCTTCACCCGCAACCAGTGTTACGCCCTGCCGGATCGCCTGAATCTGGTCAAAGGCTATGTGCTCGGCCACAAGGATGGCTTCGGTTTCCTGCGTCCCGAGGGTGGTGGCCCGGATCTGTTCCTGAACAACCGCGAGATGCAGCGCCTGATGCACGGTGACTATGCCCTGGTGCAGCCTACCGAGATCGACCGCAAGGGTCGCCAGGAGGCGCGTCTGGTGCGCCTGCTCAAGGCCCGCGAGGCGGACATCGTCGGTCGCTATTTCGTCGAGAACGGCGTCGGTTTCGTGGTACCCGACGACAGCCGTATCGGCCAGGACATCATCATCCCGGAAGGGGAGAACAAGGGTGCTCGCCAGAGCCAGGTGGTGGTTGTGCGCATCAACCAGCGCGCCACCGCCCGCTTCAACGCGGTCGGCACCGTACTGGAAGTGCTGGGTGAAAACATGGCGCCCGGCATGGAAATCGAGATTGCCCTGCGTACCCACGGCATCCCGCACACTTGGCCCGAGGAGGTGACCAAGGAGGTCGCTGGTCTGGGCGAGCAGGTGCCGGAGAAGGCCAAAGAGGGCCGCATCGATCTGCGCGCCCTGCCGCTGGTCACCATCGACGGGGAAGATGCCCGCGACTTCGACGACGCCGTCTTCTGTGAAGCCAAGCGCGGCGGCGGCTGGCGCCTGTGGGTCGCCATTGCCGACGTCTCCGCCTACGTGAAGCCGGGCACCGCCCTCGACACCGAGGCCTACCAGCGCGGCAACTCGGTCTACTTCCCCGAATTCGTGGTGCCCATGCTGCCGGAGGTGCTCTCCAACGGCCTCTGCTCGCTCAACCCGCAGGTTGACCGCCTCTGCATGGTGTGCGAGATGACCATCTCCGCCGCCGGCCGCATGTCCGGCTACAAGTTCTACGAAGCGGTGATGAACTCCCACGCCCGCATGACCTACACCAAGGTGGCGGCGATCCTGGATGGCGATCCCAAGTTGCGCCAGCAGTACGAGCCGCTGGTGGGCCACATCGAGGAGCTCAACAACCTCTACAAGGCGCTCAAGCATGCCCGCCATCAGCGCGGTGCGGTGGAGTTCGAGAGCGAAGAGACCCGCTTCATCTTCAACGCCCAGCGCAAGATCGACCGCATCGTGCCGCTGGTGCGCAACGACGCCCACAAGATCATCGAAGAGTGCATGATCCAGGCTAACGTGGCTGCGGCCCGTTACATCGAGAAGAACGAGGCTGCCGCCTTGTTCCGGGTGCACGACCGCCCGGGCGAAGAGCGCCTGACCGGCTTCCGTGACTTCCTGGCCGAGCTGGGCCTGGAGCTCAAGGGCGGTCTCGAGCCCGAGCCGAAAGACTTTGCCGACCTGGCCGCCAAGTTTGAAGGGCGCCCGGATGCAGAGCTGCTCTCCACCATGCTGCTGCGCTCCATGCGTCAGGCCATCTATCAGGCCGACAACATCGGCCACTTCGGTCTGGCGCTGAAGTCTTATGCGCACTTCACCTCGCCGATCCGCCGTTATCCCGACCTCATCCTGCACCGGGCGATCAAGTATCAGACCGCCAAGGAGCAGCAGGGCAACCTGCGCCACAAGTGGACGCCGAGCGGTGGCTACCACTACCAGCTGGAAGAAGTGGATCCGATGGGCGAGCACTGCTCCATGACCGAGCGCCGTGCCGATGACGCCACCCGCGACGTGGCCGACTGGCTCAAGTGCGAGTACATGCTGGATCACGTGGGTGACGAGTTCGACGGTGTCATCGCCAGCGTCACCGGCTTTGGCTTCTTCGTGCGTCTGGCCGAGATCCACATCGACGGTCTGGTGCACGTCAGCACCCTCACCAACGACTACTACCAGTTCGACCCGTTGCACCAGCAGCTGATCGGCGAGAACTTCCGCCGCCGCTACCGTCTGGGTGACAAGGTGCGGGTCAAGGTAATGGGCGTGAACCTGGACGATCGCAAGATCGACTTCGTGATGGTGGAAGAGCCCCTCAAGATCACCGGCAAGAACGCCAAGCAGGCGGTGCGCAAGATGGCCGAGATCAAGAAGGAGAAGGCCAAGAGCGCCGAGCGCCACGACAAACGCAAAGAGAAAGATGGCAAGGACCACGGCAAACCCGCCAAGGGTGGCCGTGCCAAACCCAGCAACAGACGACCGAGCAAAAAAGCGCGGGACAAGGCCAAGGGGTAAGCCCTTCGGTCCATGCTTGGAGCTGGTGACCCGGGCTGAGTCTGTAAGGCACTGATGACCTAGGGTTATCTCCTCCAGAGCCCGATAGTCCCGGCGACGAAAAAAATCCGAACCCTGTTACCGGGGTTCGGATTTTTTATGGTCAGCGAAGTGGGGGAGGGACTTAGATTCTGGGCGGATCTCGGCCAAGTTCCGTGCTTTGGCTAGGAGTACAATCCCTGCGGGATTGCCCCTCTATTGGCCGCTACGCGGCGCTTAGAAAGGTGGGTGTCCCATTGTTCCTTGTAAGCTGGTATATCCGAAATGTAAAATGCACAAAATGGAAGCAAACATTAAGTTTCTTCTATAATTTAATGCACTATCTGAAGGTTAAAAAATGTATGCTTCATACTATGTACTTCTAACGTTGCGATAAACGGTGGCTTTTAAGTTGCACTTTTACTATAAAAAGGAGCGAAGCGGAATTGCAAAAATGCAACTTAAAAACCATCCGTTTGATTGCCTTGTTAACTTTCTTTTGACTTCCCTCTACCTATAGCATAGCCGATATATGTGGTTACAACAGGTAAAATTAGCTGCCAAAATTTAAATGTTCCATCAAAGTCAGATTTTTCTTTAGACATGAAGATTAGGCCTGAGATGATTACCAACACCGTTACGATAAAGACCAGGAAATTTGCAGAAAAAAGCTGCTCAGTTAATTTGTCTTTAGATGCGGCATTAACTCTGTTAGTTTCTGAATGAAGTTCCAATAGAGCTTTTATTTGTTCTGAATTACGGGTGTCAATTCCTGTTTCTGGGATCGGAGGCAGATCGATTCCTGTTTTACCCATGAGAAGCCTCCTTCACCAAAAACGTATAAGTGAGATTATAGGCTTGATATTCCCCCATGATTTCCACATGAAATGCAGCATAGAGCTCCTTTCCATCTATATGACCAACCCGTTGTGGGCTGGCATGACTATACCGACCAAGAGGTGGGTTCGTAAAAATAAAAGCCAATGTGAATGGGTTTTCAATTGATTGCGTGAGCAATGCCTCTTGCCCTTCTTTTCTTTCAATTCGAAAAATGACCTCTAGCCTATTTGGTGCTTCAGCCAGAACGAATTTACTTTCCTTTAAGTTAGGAATAAATACAGCACCGGATTTATATACCTCAAATCCATCGTTAAAAACCTTCAATGCAACCTCCAAGATTATTTGGTACTTATGATCAGCTAACACCCTGTTAAGGGGTGAGCAACGCAATACTAAAGCCGCTGCATACCACCTTAAACACTAAAACCAACGCATAGTGAAAATGCCATGCGTTGCGCATCCCTCTTGAACAGTTTGTTAGGGTTATCGAATGAAATACCGTTTTTTCTCTTTATCCCACTCAAATGAAATTAATTCAGTTTCAGTAGTATTTCGAATGTTGCGAATAATCCTATTTACATCCGTTTGCTCAAAACGACGTAGTTTAGACAGTTGATGATAAAAAATGGTCCAAGCTACAGCAGAGTCATCCCAATATGTTATGTCGCGTCCGCCACTACCTTTGGTAACAAAGATAAACTCTGGTGGGATAACTTCCTTATTAATTCGTCTTCGCCTAGATATCTTTTCTGCTTCTTTCTTTTTCTCAATCTCGTCGACTAGCTTTTGGTTACCAGCCCCACATGCTGAGATACTTAATATAACCTCACCATTATAGTCACCCATGTCGTATATCACAGGCTCAAGTGATACATACAAATCTTGCCAATTAATGAAGTCTCTACCAAAAGCTACACCATCAGAATTGCCATGGGCAGCAATATGAATACAAAGAGGCGTTTCCCGCCAAGTTGATGAGTCATGATTAGCATCTATTGAAGATATATAGTCAATAAATTTATCTAGGTCTTGCCTCGAATAGGCTGTCAAGATTGAAACTTCATGACCTATTATTTTACAAATTTGTTCCAATGCTCTTCCTTCGGAGCGTTCTTGAATCAAATCCATTGGATCAACACATTCAATTATGAACAGTCTAATTTTTCTACTCATAGTATTCCACCTAGGTATAGATAACCGTAACAGTGATTAGATGGAAGGCGGTACTAATCCGTTAGCAGAGCATTCCATATAACTCCGTAACATCTTCATTGCCGCCAAGTAAAAATTATCATTAAATCATCATATTACCATCTTACTTCTCGTGCCGAGCGTATTCGCTTGACTTCCTCTTTCTGCGCCACCATTACGACTGTATAAAAAATTACATGGGTGCTTATGGACGGCGCGGCCAAACCACTGCGGCGTGAGCCGCTCAGAAATCAGCATAAGGCCGTCACCATGTTCAGTGATCGCGCCACTCGCTTATCCATTCCATCAGGTAAGGCTACCGCCCCTGAATTTCAGCCTCCAGTCTGCTGCTGTTTACCTGCGTGGTTTCGTTGGCCTGGTTCATGGATGACTCCGACGGACGGTTGCCAAACGGCTATGGTAGCGAGTGCTACCGAGGAGAAAAGAGGGGAGTAATGATTTCCTGAGCAGGATCAACAAATTAATTGGCATGGGGGGACGTAGTGCGCCAATACGGTGAGTTTCAGGTATCAGCAAGTGCATCAGAGGGGCAGGGTATTGGCTCCCCCTGTAATCCGCCGAGGGGAAGGCCTTCTTGGGCCAGCAAGACGTCACTCGCCGCAGCCCGTAGGGCGGGCCAAACCCCGCATAGTGGCAATCCCGCAGGGATTGGGATGCTTGGCACAGGCGAAGGAGTTTGGCTGAACTCCCTAGGGACCGGAGTCTCTGGTATGATGCGCCATCATTTAGCGACCGGTGACGACGCCAGCATCATGGTGGTCAGGCTGCCGGTAGGGCCATTTTTCTTTGGGGCGCACTGGGTGCGACCCGACACCACGGATCTTGAACATGAGCAGTGAACTGATTTACGGCATCCACGCCGTGGCCGCCCTTCTTGAGCGCGAGCCGGAGCGTTTCATCGAAGTGTGGGCCCTCAAGGGCCGCGACGATGAGCGGCTGCAGCCCCTGCTGGCGGAGCTGGATGCGCTCGGCCTCAAGGTGCAGAGCGTGAACCGCAAGACGCTCGACGACAAGGCGGAGGGCAACAATCACCAGGGCATCATGGCCCGGCTGAAGGAGGCGCCCAAGCTGGCCGAGCACGATCTGGCCAGCCTGCTGGACAAGTTGGCCGAGCAACAGACTCAGCCCTTCCTACTGGTGCTGGACGGGGTGACCGATCCGCACAACCTCGGCGCCTGCCTGCGCAGCGCCGATGCGGCCGGGGTGCATGCGGTGATCGTGCCGCGCGACAAGGCCACCGGGCTGACCCCTATCGTGCGCAAGGTCGCCTGTGGCGCCGCCGAAGTGGTGCCGCTTATTCAGGTCACCAACCTGGCTCGCAGCCTGCGCGAGCTGCAGGAGCGTGGCGTCTGGCTGGTCGGCACCGCCGGTGAGGCTGATCACAACCTCTATCAGGCCAAGCTGACCGGCCCGATGGCGCTGGTGATGGGGGCCGAAGGCAAGGGTATGCGTCGCCTCACCCGCGAGCACTGCGACGAGCTGGTGAGCATCCCGATGGCGGGGGCGGTATCCAGCCTCAACGTCTCGGTGGCGACCGGCGTCTGCCTGTTTGAAGCCGTGCGCCAGCGTCGTGCCTGAGGCGAGCTGAATGGACAGACCCCCGTTTTGCCGGGATCGGGTCACGGATGAGCAGGAGGCCGAGCGCCTCCTCTCTTTTGCCCGGCCGCTGGCCCTGAACCCCCGTGCCTGCCTCTGGCATGCTGGCGATCGACCCGATCTGCTGGTGATGGTGGAGCAGGGGCTGCTGCGGGCCAAGGTGGTGCTGGCGGATGGCCGCGAGTACATCAAGGAGTTCTACTGGGAGGGTGACGAGTTTCTCGATTTCCACCATCTGCTCAGCGGCGAGCCGGCCCGCTACAGCGTAGAGGCGCTGGAGCCCTGTCGGCTCTTGCTGTTCAATCTGGCCGACCTGCGCACGCTCTCCTGCTGGCCCGCCTGGTATCAGCATCTGCTGGCGGTGCAGCTGCGCATCAAGGAGGAGAAGGAGCTGCTGCTGCTGACCGAGAGCCCGCAGGCCCGTTATCAGCACTTTTTGCGCAGTTTTCCCGCGCTGGAGGCCAGGGTGCCCGATCACCAGATTGCCGCCTACCTCGGCATCACCCCCATCAGCCTGAGCCGCATTCGCAAACGGCTGAAGGATCTTAACAAAGGTTAATGCCGGCCTGCGTGCGGCTGGCTATGCTGCCCTTCTCATCATGAGCAAGGAATCCCCATGAACTGGTCTCTCAAATCTTTCGAACAACTCGACGTCAACGAACTCTATGAACTGCTCACCCTGAGATCCCGGGTCTTCGTGGTGGAGCAGACCTGCGTCTTTCTCGATCTGGACGGTGTCGACAAGCGCCCCGACGTACTGCACCTGCTCGGCTGGCAGTATGGGGCACTGGTGGCCTATGCCAGGCTGATGGCGCCCGGCGTGGCCAAGGCGCAGCAGGTGGTGATCGGTCGGGTGGTGACGGCGCCCGAGGCGAGAGGCGATGGCCTGGGTCATCGGCTGATGCAGCAGGCGTTGCAGGAGTGTGCCCGGCTGTGGCCCGGGGTCAGCATCTATCTGGGGGCTCAGGCGCACCTGCAGGGCTTCTACGGCCGTCACGGCTTCACCGCCGTGGGTGAACCCTATCTGGAAGATGACATCCCCCACATCGGCATGAGCTCCTCTTAATGCCTTTTAGGCATAACAATGAAATTATTATGTCTTGAGGTAGTAAAGAAAACGGGTGCTCGGCGCCATGTTAGTGGGTACCCTCTGAGTGATTAATCGGCAACAGTTGATGGATAGGTTTTAAAAATGGTCTTTTACCCCATTAATACAGAACAAGATTCAGCGATTGAGCCGTTGAGCCATTTTATTTGCGTTCGTCACACGAGCGGTTGTCGCTGATGGAGTTGTTGCGCAAGCGGTTCGCACTGGACCTGCAAACCTTCGCCATCATCACCCTGGTGCTGGGCAATCTGGCCCAGGCCTTCTCCGACGTGCTGGTCAAGCTGATCGGCCCCGGCTTCAGCCCCTTCCAATACATGTTCCTGCGCCAGCTGCTGACCCTGCTGGTGCTGCTGCCCTTCATGCTGCGGGTGCCGCGCTCGGCCTGGGGGCTGGGTGCCTGGAAGTGGCACCTGCTGCGCGGCCACCTCTGCCTGCTCGGCGGCGGTGGCATGATGCTGGCTCTGACCCAGCTGCCGCTGGCCACGGCCAACGCCATCTTCTATGTCTCCCCGCTGCTGACGTTGCCACTGGCAGCCTGGCTGCTCAAGGAGAAGATCCACCCCAGAGTCTGGCTGCTGAGCGGCATGGGGCTGCTCGGGGTAGTGTTCGTGCTGCGGCCGGGGGATTTCCATCTGGCCGGGCTGGGCGCCCTGGTGACCGCCTTCACCCTGGCGCTGTTCAACATCACGGGACGCAAGTTGCCGGCCGGGATCTCGGTGGTGGCGACCCTGTTCTGGGCCAACCTGCTGGCCATGCCGCTGACCGCGGGTCTGGCGGTGGGTCAGTGGCAGCCGGTGGACTGGCGGCTGCTGGTGCTGATCGGCGGCAGCGGCGTCATGCAGCTGCTCTATCACGCCAGCTGCTTCTATTCCTATCGTCAGGTGGAGGCCAACCGCATCGCGGCGACCGAGTACTCGGGCCTGATGTTCGTGGTGCTGCTGGGGGTCTGGCTGTTTGGCGAGATCCCGGCGTGGAACCTCTGGGTCGGGGTGAGCTTCATCCTGCTGGCCATTCACTGGCAGCGCCGGTTGCGCTGAGGCCAGGCCGGCAGCAGGCTGCCGGATGAGAAAAACAGGCATCTTATGAGTCCGCTCTCTGTCATGGCCGGGCAAACCGGGTATGCTGGGCGGCCTGTTGCTATCGGAACCCTGTCGTGACCCCAACCATCTTTGCCGCCATCCTGCTGGCAGCCCTGCTGCACGCGCTCTGGAATGCGCTGGCCAAGCGCCAGGCCGAGGGGCGCGTCAGCGTCCTGCTGGTCTCCCTCTGCTCCGGTCTGTTTGCCGCCCCCTTTCTCCCCTTGGTGGGCTGGCCGGTGGCGGCCGAATATCCCTGGCTGGCACTCTCCATCCTGCTGCACTGCGGCTACTGCCTGTTTCTCGGTCGGGCCTACCGGCTGGGTGAGTTCGGCCAGATCTACCCGCTGGCCCGGGGCAGTGCCCCGCTGGTGACCCTGCTGTTCGGTGCCTTGCTGCTGGGGGAAGTGCCGGGGATGGTGGCAGTGACGGGAGCCGTGGTGCTGGTGAGCGGTGTGCTGCTGATGGCGTGGCGCGGCGGCCTGCGGCTGGCACCGGCCGCGCTGCAGGCGGTGCTTGTCACGGCGCTCTTTACCGCCTCCTATACCCTGTCCGATGGGGCAGGGGCCCGCTCGGCCGGCGAGCCGGTGCGTTACACCCTCTGGCTGTTCACCCTCACAGCGCTGATGATGCCGCTGCTGATGCTCTGGCAGAGCCGCACCGCCTGGCGCGAGCTGGGGCCTGCGGCGTGGCGCAGCGGCGCCATCGGGGGCGCCCTGTCGCTGTTGGCCTACGGTATCGTCATCTGGGCCATGACCAAGGCACCCATCGGCTTGGTGGCGGCCCTGCGTGAGAGCAGCGTGTTGTTTGCGGTGCTTCTCTCCTGGGGCTGGCTGGGGGAGAAGCTGGGGCGGGTCAGGCTGCTGGCCGCCCTGATTATCTTGGGCGGGATCCTGCTGATCCGCCTCGGCTAAAGGCGTGCCCCCTTGGTGCTGACGGCCGCCCCCGACCTGGATGCCGGCGGCGGCGACATCAGGCTGGTTGCTGCAAGGCGGCAATAGCTTCCCGGGCGACCCGGTCGAGGGGCTCGCCGAGCCGGCTGACCCGATAGTCGAGGCGCTCTATCAGCTCGTTGCCAAAACGCAGCTTGTCCAGCGCTGTGAGGGTGGCGTCGTCCAGTCTGTCCAGGCGATCCTCCCGTATCAGCAGCACGGCCCTGTCAACCCCACCCAGCAGCCCCCCGGGTTCTTTCAACTCACGGATGGGGTGGATGGCGTGCAGGAACTGGGGGCGCCACAGGGGCACTATGACCCAGCGTTGCTCGGCCACGGCTTGCTCAAAGGCGGCCAGACACTGCTCCTGTGTCCCGTTCAGGAAGCGGTAACCCGCCTGCTCGAGCCCGTACACCTTCATGATCTCCCGCGAGAAGCGGCTGATGCCAGCCCCCGGCCCGATCCCCTGGATCTGCGGGGTCATGCGCCGTCTCACCTCGGGGCGCAGCAGGTCGGCGACCTCGGCCACCTGATCGACGGGAACATACTCCGGGACGCCCCACAGGGCATAGGGCTGGTAGTGCAGCCCCAGCTCACGCACGGCCACCCGCTTCTCGACCTCGGCTTTGTAGATGCCGTGGCTGGCAGGCAGCCAGGCGGAGGCCAGCAGATCGATCTCGCCGTTGGCGAGCCGTTCAAAATTGGCCTCATGGGGGGCGTGGCTGCGGGTGACCCGGTAGCCCCGCTGCTCCAGAACGGCAGTCACCAGGGCCCCGGCCATGCGGTGGAATGAGAGATCCGTGATGCCGAGCCTGAGCTGGGTGCCAGCGCCCAGGCCTGAGGGGGAGCGAGGGCTTGCCAAGGCCCGCCCCGCCACTGCCAGGGTGCCCATGGCAATCGCGCTTTTGATGAAATGTCGTCTGTTACTCATCCCTATCTCCCCCGGTCGGCGGGTTGTCGTGCTGGTCTATGTCCGTCTGGGTGAAGAGCAACTCGACCGGCACCCCGTTGTTATCCCTCAGAAAGAGCTGCAGCTCGTTGCGCTCCGGGATGACCCGTCTGACGAAGGGCACCTCCAGTCGCAGCAGGCGAGCCTGCGTCTCTACAGGATCCGAGGCGCTCAGCGAGATGTGATCGATGCAGCCGCTGCCTTGCTCCGTCTCCCGTTTCCCCAGATAGTCGGTCAGTCCCTCGCCCTGGGTGTTGGCGACGATGTGCAGCAGGGGGCGCCCTCCTGCGTAGAGCCAGCAACCCGGAAAAGGAAAGGGGGGGCCGCCCCCCTTCCTGCAGGCCGATGGCATCGCGATAAAACGCTATGGTCTGCTCCAGCTGATCCGTGCGAAGCGTGACGTGGTCGATGGCATGTATGGTCATATGGCCTCCTGTCGGCTCGGAATGCGGGTGAAGGGGTCGTCGCCTAGCAGGCCAGGGCCCTTGGCCGGCCTCTTCGCTCCTGGGTCAGAATGAACAGCAGTCCCAGGGCCGGTACCAGCGCCGCGAAGAAGGGGAGGGCTGCCGGTCCCAGCTGGCTGTCGACAACGGCGCCACCGATCACTCCGCCCAAGGCGTTGGCGATGTTGAACGCCGAGATGTTGGCGGTGGCCGCCAGCTCCGGGGCCTGCCGGCCATATTTCATCACCCGCATCTGCATGGCGGGCAGATTGGCGAAGGTGGCCACACCAAACAGGAAGGTGGCGATCAGGAAAGGCCATGTGTAGTGCTCCACCACGCCGACCAGCAGCAGGGCCAGAATGGTCAGCAGTGGCCACACCAGCAGGGAGCGCCGCAGATTACGGTCGGCGCTGTGCCCGCCGATGTTGTTGCCCAGCACCAGGCCCAGCCCGACGACCACCAGCACGCCTGTGATGGCCGAACGTTCGAAACCAGCCACCTCTTCTGCCAGCGGCGCTATGTAGCCATAGAGGGTCATGAAGCCGGCCCAGCCCAGTACGGTAAAGAGCAGGCTGGCCAGCAGGTTCCAACTGCGGAAGGCGGCAAGCTGCTGGCTGATGGAGGTGGCGTTCTCCCTGGGTTGGCGCTCGATGACGAGGGCGATGGCCAGCATGGAGAGCAGACCCAGCCCGGCGACCACCAGGAAGGTGGTATGCCAGTCGAAGGCGTTGCCTATCCAGGCACCCGCCGGCACGCCCAGCACGTTGGCCAGGGTCAGGCCCGCAAACATCTGGCCGACGGCGCGGCCCGCCATCTTGTCGCTCACCATGCGGGTGGCGACCACGGCACCTATGCCATAGAAGGGGCCCTGGGTCAGGCCGGCCAGGATGCGGCTCACTATCAGGGTGACGTAGTCGGTGCTGAAGGCCGCGATCAGGTTGGCGACCACAAACAGCACCATCAGTGCCAGCAGGACACGGCGTTTCTCGAAGCGGGCCAGCCAGAGGGTGAGCAGCGGGCCGCCAAAGACGATGGCCAGGGCATAGGCGGTGATGAGGTTGCCCGCCTGGCCCGTGGTGACCCCCAGCGATTCAGCCACCTGGGGCAGGATGCCGGCGATCAGGAACTCCGCGGTGCCGATGGCAAAGGCACTCAGGGTCAGGATCCAGATCCGGGCCGGGAGCGTGTTGGGCTCTTTCATGCTCATCTCCTCAGTTGATCAGGGCGCCACCATCGATATCTATGGTGGCGCCGGTCATGAAGGGGTTGTCGATGGCCAGCAGATAGCCGGCGGCAAGATCTTCGGCGCGGCCGTGCCGACCGGCCGGCAGGCTGGCGGCTGCCCGGCCCAGCATGGCCTCTCGCGCCTCGGGCGCCATGGCGGCGTAGGCCTCGGTATCGGTCAGCCCCGGACTGACCACGTTGACCCGGATGGGGGCCAGCTCACGGGCGAGCAGCCTGGCGGCGGCCTCGAGCGCGGCATTCATGGTGGTCTTGACCAAGGTGCCGGGCACTGTCTTGCGGGCCAGGAACCCTGTGGTGAGGGTGATGGTGCCGCCGGGGGCCATATACGGGGCAAGGCTGCGAATGACCGCCAGAGTGCCCCAGAACTTGGTGTCGAAGGCCGCCTTGGCCGCCGTGAGATCCAGCTCGAGCAGCGGCCCACCAGGCGCCTGGGAACCGGCGGTGATGACCAGGTGATCCAGCTGGCCCAGATCGGTCAAGAGGTTATCGATGGAGGTCTGGTCCGTGATATCCAGGCCGCTCTTGCGGCTGGCGACGATGACCTGACCGGGGCGCTGGCGCAGGGCATCGGCGACGGCGCGGCCGATACCTGTGTGGCCACCGATGACAAGGGACAGGGTATGTTGATGAAATGCCATGGCAATGTTCCTCTCTGAGACGGCGGGGGATCCGCGCCTGTGTCTGCTGGAGAAGATAGATGTTACGGTGTATTTTGATAATTGCCGCAAAATCTAAAACATAATTCGGATTATCAATACAATCATGCTCGAGAACCTCAATCTGTTCCTGGTCATAGTGGAAAAAGGGGGGATGGCCGCCGCGGGGCGTGAGCTGGGTTTCTCCCCGGCAACCGTCTCGGAGCGGCTGGCCTCCCTGGAACGCTACTACGGTACGACCCTGCTCAGCAGAACCACTCGCTCCATCAGCCTCACCGAAGAGGGGCGCCTGTTGCTGGAGGAGGGGCGCCATCTGCTGGCCCAGGCCGAGGGGCTCAAGCGCCGTCTGCGCGATGGCGGGGACGAAATGAACGGGTTGCTGCGCATCAGCGCCCCTCATGATCTGGGGATCAGCCGGCTGGTGCCGCTGCTCGATCGCTTCATGGCACAACACCCGGGGATCACGCTGGATCTCAACCTGACCGACGGCTATCTGGATCTGGTGGGGCAGGGGATCGATCTGGCCCTTCGCTACGGAGAGCTGGCCGACAGCACACTGCGCACCCTTTCGCTGGGGGAGAACCGCCGGATCGTCTGTGCCTCACCCGCCTACCTGGCGCGCAAGGGGGAGCCCCGTCATCCGGAAGAGCTTGCCGATCATGATTGCCTGCTGATGCGTTTCGGAGAACATCCGGAGCGCTGGTGGTCTTTTCAGGTCGAGGGTGTGGTGAAGCGGGTGATGGTGCAGGGGCGGCGCATCAGTAACAACGGTTATCTGGTGCGCCAGTGGTGCCTGCAGGGGGAGGGGATCTGCCTCAAGTCCCGCTGGGATGTGGGGGAGGATCTGACCCGTGGCCGCCTGGTGGAGCTCCTGCCCGAGTTCGCCGCCCCGGCATCACGGCTGCAGATCGTCTACCCCTCCGGGCGGCATCAGCCGCGCCGGGTGCGCGCCCTGATCGACGCGCTGGTCGCCGAGTTCGGACGCCCTCAGGGGTAGACCCGGGTCATCATGACAAACCCCTCTGCATCGGCGGTGAGGACTGTCTCGATCCGTCCCAGCTCGGCCAGCGTGGCCACATGGGTGCCGCCGCAGGGGATGGTGACCTCCTGCCCTTCCAGCGGGCAGTGCCAGTAACGGGAGTCGATGATCGACTCGCCGGCCCGGCTGCGGCGGATCTCGCCTCCGGTTGCCAGCCAGTCGGTCAGCTGGCAATTGATTTGCGCTTCAATCTGAGCCAGATCCGCCAGCAGGGCCTCACTGTTGACCCCCTTCTTGCGCAGGCTCTTGCCGATCCGGTACTGCTCGCGCGAACCCATGGGCTCGACCCGCGAGGTCTGGATGGCAAGGCGGTCGAAGTCCGGCTGATCCAGCGCGTCCCGCTCGCTCACCTCCTTGCGCCAGTAAGGCATCAGCGCCCGGTTGAGCGCCAGTGCCGCCAGGTGGCAGCCGCTGTGGCCCAGGCTCAGGGCGTGACGGGCCTCGGCATCCACTTGCAGCGTCACCTGACTGCCCTCCGGCAGCGCACAGTGGCCGGCCAGCGGGTGCACCACCACGAAACGCCACCCTTCCGCGCCCCGCTTGACCGGGATCGCCTGGTCGACGAACAGCTCCCCATCCGGGCTGATGGCCCCCATGCGGCAGGGGCCGACGGCCGCGTCGCCACCCTCCCAGCGCACTGTGCCCACGTCACCCGGCTGATCGGGCCAGAGGTGGCTCTGGGGATGAAAGGGGGTGAGGTCGGTGACCAGCAGGCTGGTGTCGCCGCTCTGGCAGCTGATGACGCTGGCCTGCTCCTGATGGTGGCCCAGCACGAAGCTGGCTCGGGTATGTGACATGGATGGCTCCCGCAGATCGAAGAGGAAGAGAGCCGCCAGCATACGTCAAAGCGCAGACCGGCTCATTAACCTCGGTTAATGAGCCGGTCCGGAGGCAGGATGATGAGTGCTAGATCATGGCGACCAGCAGGTAGGCGTTGAGCCCGATCACCAGGGCGACGATGAGGCGGCCGAGCGCCTGGGTCACCGGGTGGTTGCGATACTCCCCCATCAGGGCGCGATCGCCGGTCAATATCAGCAGCGGGATCAGGGCCAGCGCGATGCCGAAGCTCAGCACCACCTGGCTCAGCACCAGAATTTCGGTGGTGTTGAGGCCCATGGCGATCACCACGAAGGCGGGGGCCATGGTGATGGCGCGGCGCAGCCAGAGCGGGATGGTGAAGCGCACGAAGCCCTGCATCACCACTTGGCCGGCCAGCGTGCCCACCACGGTGGAGCTGATACCGGAGGCGACCAGCGAGAGGCCGAACAGGGTGGCGGCCGCCTGGCCCAGCAGCGGGGTCAGGGTCTGGTAGGCGGACTCCAGCTCGGCCACCTGCTGGTTGCCGGAGCTGTGGAAGGCGGCCGCGGCCATGGCCATCATGGCCAGGTTGACGAAGCCGGCGATGGTCATGGCGATGGCCACGTCGACCCGGGTGGTGTGCAGCCGCTGGGGAACCGAGCCCTGATCCTGGGTGTGCTGGGTCAGTGCCGAATGCAGGTAGATGACGTGGGGCATCACGGTGGCGCCGAGCACCCCGGCCGCCAGATAGACGGCGTCGCTGTTGGGCAGGCCGGGGAAGAGGGCGCCCTCCAGCAGGCTCGGCAGATGGGGGCGGGAGAACACCAGCTCGACGATGTAGGCCGCCGCCACGAACAGCAGCAGGCCGCCCACCACGAACTCCAGCGGTTTCTGGCCGCGGGACTGCAGCATCAGGATCCCCCAGGTGACCACGGCGGTGATGCCGGCCCCTTCCAGCAGGGTGACGCCGAGCAGCAGCTTGAAGCCGACCGCGGCCCCGATGAATTCGGCCAGATCGGTGGCCATGGCGATGATCTCCGCCTGCACCCAGTAGGCCCAGACCGCCGGCTTGGGCAGTCGGTCGCGAATGTGTTCCGCCAGGTTCTTGCCGGTGACGATGCCGAGCTTGGCCGAGAGAGTCTGCACCAGCATGGCCATCAGGTTGGCCCACACTACGACCCACAGCAGCTGGTAGCCGAAGGTGGAGCCGGCCTGAATGTTGGTGGCGAAGTTGCCCGGATCTATGTAGCCGATGGCGGCGATAAAGGCCGGCCCGAGCAGGGTCAGTTTGAATTTGCGGGCCGGGATGGCCGTGGTCAGCGCGGGTTGCATGGTATCAGCCTCCATAAGTGCATGGAGATAGAATAGATCTAAATGATAATTATTATCAATTGATGTTTTGTATTGTTCCCATAGATAAAAACATCGGCGGTGGCTGGTTGCAGTGAAGGATGGGATTTCGTACAATACGCCGCCCTAGAAAAGCAGCGTCTAAACACCATTATGTTCCTTGCCTCCGAGGTCTGGCTGCACCTGGGCGGAGGCTGAATTAATCCGTAAGGAGCTAAAATGCGTCATTACGAAATCGTCTTCATGGTTCATCCGGACCAGAGCGAGCAAGTACCTGGCATGATCGAGCGTTACACCGGCGCCATCACCACCTCCGGTGGTACCATTCATCGCCTGGAAGATTGGGGCCGTCGTCAGCTGGCTTACCCGATCGACAAACTGCACAAAGCCCACTACGTTCTGATGAACGTAGAAGCAGAGCAAGCCGTTATCGATGAGCTGGAAACCAACTTCCGCTTCAACGATGCCGTTATCCGCAACATGATCATGCGCACCAAGCACGCCGTGACTGAAGTTTCTCCGATGGCCAAGGCCAAGGAAGAGCGCTTCACCCGTCGTGACGACGAGCGCCGCGAAGAAGCTACTGAAGCTGCTTCCGAAGAGTAATTCTGGATCACTGACTAGAGGATAAAGGCCATGGCACGTTATTTCCGTCGTCGTAAGTTCTGCCGCTTCACCGCCGAGAACGTTACCGAGATCGACTACAAAGATATCGTTACTCTGAAAAACTACATCACTGAATCTGGCAAGATCGTACCGAGCCGTATCACCGGTACCCGCGCCAAGTATCAGCGTCAGCTGGCACGCGCCATCAAGCGTGCTCGTTACCTGGCTCTGCTGCCGTACACCGATCTGCACAACAAGTAAGAATCGGTCCGGCACTTAAGCCTAACTCAACGAAATTTATAGAGGAAAGGTAATGCAAGTTATCCTGCTCGACAAAATCGCCAAACTGGGCGGTCTGGGTGACCAAGTTTCCGTGAAAGCTGGTTACGCCCGTAACTTCCTGATCCCGCAAGGCAAAGCTGTTATGGCCACCAAGGCCAACATCGAAGCTTTCGGTGCTCGTCGCGCTGAGCTGGAAGCCAAACTGGCTGCCAACAAAGCTGCTGCTGAAGAGCGTGCTGCCAAGCTGGCCGAACTGGCTACCGTGGTTATCGCTTCCAAGTCTGGCGACGAAGGCAAGCTGTTCGGTTCCATCGGTACCCGTGACGTGGCTGAAGCCATCACTGCTGCCGGCGTAGCCGTTGCCAAGAGCGAAGTCCGCATGGGCAACGTTCTGCGTAACACCGGTGACTACGAAGTTGCTGTTCAGCTGCACGCTGACGTTAAAGCAACCGTACAGATCCAGGTTGTTGCCCTGTAATAGCGATTCGCTTTTGCAGAAAAAACCCGCGCACTTGCGCGGGTTTTTTATTTTCAGGCCCGGGGGTAGAGTAAAGACCTGTTCCTCTGGAGGAGATCCCTATGGCCTGGGTCGAAGGTCGCGTCCTTGAACGCATCGAGTGGACACCCACCCTGTTCTCCCTGCGTGTGGCGGCCGAGCTGGCCCCCTACAAGGCGGGGCAATTCACCAAACTGGCCCTCGAGCAGGGCGATCGCCGCGTCCAGCGGGCCTACTCCTTCGTCAATCCGCCTTCGACTCCCTACCACGAGTTCTATTTCGTCGAGATCCCCGATGGGGAGCTGACTCCGACCCTGGGTTCCCTGCGGGCGGGCGACAGCCTGCTGGTGCAATCCCTGGCGACCGGTTTTCTCACCCTGGACGAGGTGCCGGCCGGGCGCGATCTCTGGCTGCTCTCCACCGGGACCGCCATCGGCCCCTTTCTCTCCATGCTGGCGGACGGGGAAGCCTTTGCCCGTTTCGAGAATCTGGTGCTAGTGCACGGGGTCCGCAAGGGGGAGGAGCT
Organism: Aeromonas sp. s5; assembly: GCF_040907865.1. Taxonomy (NCBI): domain Bacteria; kingdom Pseudomonadati; phylum Pseudomonadota; class Gammaproteobacteria; order Aeromonadales; family Aeromonadaceae; genus Aeromonas; species Aeromonas sp. s5. Next base: position 48,352 of record NZ_JBFOCO010000009.1, on the reverse strand, counting down.
GAGCTATCGGGATCTGATAGCGAGCTTTGCCGAGCGTCATGGCGAGCGTTTTCGCTACGTCCCCTTCGTCAGCCGTGAAAGCTGGCCCGGAGCGATGGAGGGGCGGATCCCGGCGGCCATCGCCGATGGTCGCCTACAGGCGCGAGTGGGGCTGGAATTTTCTCCCGCGCTGAGCCAGGTGCTGATCTGCGGCAACCCGGCCATGGTGAAGGAGACCCAGCAGACCCTGTTGTCATTGGGGTTGGCCAAGAACCTGCGGCGGGCCCCCGGCAACATCAGTGCCGAGAATTACTGGTAGGAAAAGCGAACAAGGGGCCATGGGCCCCTTGTTCATGCTCGACGGCAGTCAGATTAGTGCTTCTTGTTGCCGTGGCCCTTGTCTTTTTCTTTGAACTTGTCATGTCCCTGCCCCGGGTTGTTGCCGCTATGGATGCTGCGGTTGTAGTGATCCCGGTACTTGCCGTCGATCTTGTCGCAGTTGAGCTTGATGCGGCTGTCACCGATGCCGAGATCCAGGCAGTTGTGCTGCCACCAGTCGTACTCCTTGTCATCCCAGTCGACGTTCAGCTTGATGTTGTCGGTGGAGAGCCGGATGCCATCGCCATCCTTGGAGTGGGGTGGGGCGGCAAAGGCAACCCCGTTGGCCAGCAACAGGGAGAGCAGCAGGGCGCCTTTGTTGAACATGGTTGAATGAGTCATGACGAAAGTTCTCCTTGGTTACTGGCCGGTGCCCTGGGTGGCGGGCATCTGGTTGCTGCCGGGGGGATCATTGCGGTGCTCTTCATCGTCGAAGCTGACCCTGCTTTCCCGGCATGGCGTCTGGGTGCCATCGTTCACTCCCGGCTCGAAGCAGTTGGTCGATGACCAGCCAAATTGCTTGTCATCCCAGTCCTGGTTGAAGGTTAGTGCATCGACGGAAAATGCCGTACCACCTTCCTCCTCATACTGCGGTGCTGCCAGCGCGGCGCCGGCAACCAGAAGCAGGGGCAGTAACAAGCTAGTCGTTCGGTTCATTGTGGCCTCGGTGGTTGGTTGTTGCGGGTCAGTGTATGCCAGTCTTGCTGAATCCGGGCAGAATCAGGCTCAATCTCCCATGCTACGAGAGTCGGCAGTGAGTGTATCGACTTTTTGCGGTCGATTTGTCCGTTTTGGTCGCACTCTGGGCAGCTGACCAAGGATCTGGTGCAATTATGGTGATTGTCCTTCTCTCGAGGAGTCTGCTGACTATAATCGGCAGCCAACTTTTCCTGCATATCGCGCCCGCTTTCTCATGACAACACAGGCTTCTGCCGTGCTGCGCTACCCCAAGGGGTGGTTCGCACTGACCACGGTGTACAGTTTTACCGGCTTGGCCATTCTGGCCTCCATTGTCTTCTCCCTGCTGCTGTTTCTCTCCATCGACGAGAATCCCCTGATGAAGTGGCTGTTCGGTGGCCTGGCCATCATCTTCGAACTGGGCAAGTTCTACGTCTGGTATGAATACGGGGAATGCAAGGCGCGTCGCGATCTGGGCGGGGCCTTCTGGTCGCTGCTGTTCTACAGCGTGCTTGCCGCCATCTCCATCGGCGGCAGCATAGGCGGCATCAACAGCGCCACCAACACCATCCTCAACCAGCAGGCGCGCCATGAGCGGGAGATCGCCCGCTTCGACGAGCAGATCGCCAGCATAGAGCGGCAGATCCAGCTCAACGAGGAGGCGGCCCGCAAGTATATCGAGATGGCGCGCATCTCCAGCGGCGTCAGCGGCCTGCAACAGGCCAACACCAAGCTCAGGCTGCGCCAGGACGAGCTGCGCCAGGAGCGCGACGCCAAGCCCGTCAACGAACAATCCTCCATGCTGGGGCTGATGAGCAGCCTGGCGGACGGGGTGGGCATGAGCATCAGCCAGGTGCAGTTTCTGCTGGTCTGCTTCCTTTCGGTGCTGCTCGACGTGTTCGGCGCCTTCTTCGTCAGTCTGATCGGCGAGGAGAACCGCTTTCGCCGCAGCTGGCTGTGGCAGCGGGATCGCGAGAGGGAACAGATCGTGCTGCAGCAGGCGGAGGCCGCTGCCATGGCACAGCAGTTGCCCGGCCGGCCGGAGCCCGAGCCAGAGGTGGTGGAGCAGGTGCGCAGTGCGCTGGAGAGTGGCGAGCTCAAGTGCAGCAAGCGCAGCGTCGCACAGGCGCTATCGTTGTCGCTGGAGGAGGTGGATCGGGTGTTCCAGCATCTGCTGGCCCAGGGCGTGCTGGGGCAGGGCAGCAACCGCCACTACCATCTCAGTTCGCAAGGAAGTTGATCATCAGGCCACCTCGGGGTGGCCTTTTTATTGCGCGCGGGAGCTGTGCTAGTGGGTCAGCACCATCATCAGGCTGAGGAAGGCGGCCAGTCCGCCACCGATGCCGATGATCCAGTAAAACCCCTTGGCCCCCTGCTTGAGCGGGATGCGGAAGTAGAGCAGAAACGCCCACCACCCCAGGGCCAGCAACAGAGGAATAAGAAACATTCGAGCCATGGTGTCCTCGCTGTTATTCTGTTGACCCTTGATCAATCAACAGGATGGATTGTGCAATGACGCAGCTACAGATTACCGCATTCGGCGCCCCCTCGGTACTCAGGCTCAACCCTTCCCAGGACAAGGTGCCTGCCGAGGGCGAAGTGCGGGTGCGCATCTGCTTTGCGGGGGTCAACCCCATCGATGCCAAGACCCGGGCCGGCCTCGGCTGGGCGGCGGCGCAAAACAAGGAGAAGCTGCCCTGGACGCCGGGCTATGACGTGGCCGGCGTGGTCGAGAAGGTCGGCCCTGGTGTCGACTCGCTGGCCGAGGGGGACAGGGTATGCGGCATGGTGGGCTTTCCCCTCGCCGCCGGCGGCTACGGCGAGTCCGTGGTGGCGCGCGAGGAGGAGCTGGTCAGGCTGGAGGATATTGGCCTCAGACAGGGGGCGGCGCTGCCGCTGGCGGGCCTCACCGCCTGGCAGGGGCTGTTCGAGCACGGCGCCCTCAAGGCGGGGCAACGGGTGTTGATCCTGGCCGGCGCCGGCGGCGTCGGCCATCTGGCGGTGCAGTTTGCCAGCGCCTATGGCGCCGAGGTGGTGGCGACGGCGAGCGGTGACAACCACAGCTTCCTGCACGCGCTGGGGGCCAGCAAGATGGTGGATTACCACCATGCAGACTGGGCCGCCCAGGTGGTGGCTGACGGTCCGGTCGATCTGGTGCTGGATCTGGTGGGTGGCGAGAGCGGCCAGGCGGCGCTGGCCTGCGTCAAGCCGGGCGGCCGGCTGGTGACGGTACCCACCATCACCGCCCAGCAGATCAAGGATGCCGCGGCCGGCAGCGCCATCGAGGTGCTCGGCATGCTGGTGCATCCTGACCGCCAGCAGTTGAGCCAGATGCTGATCCTGCTGCGTCAGGGGGAGGTGCAGATCACCGTCTCCGGCGAATTCCCGCTGGCGGAAGGGGCCCTGGCCCATCAGGCCATCGAGCAGGGCCACGTGCGCGGCAAGCTGCTGCTGCGGATGCCCGCCGCGGATGAGCTGGCCGGATGAACGGCATCACCGAGCTGGGGCTTGGCTGGCTGTTTCTGAGCGCCTTCACCTCCGCCACCTTGCTGCCCGGCAGCTCGGAAGTGCTGCTGGGGGCCATGGCGACCAAGGGGGAGTGGAGCATGGCCAGCCTGCTGCTGTGGGCGACGCTGGGCAATACCCTCGGCTCCATGACCACCTGGTGGCTCGGCTGGCTCGCCACCTTCAAGAAAAAACCGGAAGATTTTCAAGGCCGTGGGGAACAAAAAGCCCTCGGCTGGCTCAAACAACATGGCCACTGGTGTCTGCTGCTGGCCTGGACGCCTGTGGTCGGCGATGGTCTCTGTCTGCTGGCCGGCTGGCTGCGCCTCTCCTTCTGGCGCTCTCTCATTCTCATCGGGCTCGGCAAATTGTTCCGTTATGCCCTGGTCTTTCTGCTGGCCAGGCAGATCTTCTAGCTTCACTCACGAGGTAACCGTGAACAAATTCATTCCATTAAGCATGCTTCTGGGCCTCTCCCTGCCCGTGCTGGCGGCACCCACTCTGGTGTCGGAACAGGTCAAGGAAGAGGGCAAGCTCGGCATTCCCTACCAGATGTACAAGCTGGACAACGGCCTGACCGTCATTCTGGCGCCCGACCGATCCGATCCCCTGGTGCACCTGGACGTCACCTATCACGTGGGCTCGGCCCGCGAGCAGGTGGGCAAGTCCGGATTCGCCCACTTCTTCGAGCACATGATGTTCCAGGGCTCCAAGCACGTGGGGGATCAGGAGCACATGCGGATCATCAACGAGGCCGGTGGCGACATGAACGGCACCACCAACAAGGACCGCACCAACTACTACGAGACCGTCCCGGCCAACCAGCTGGAGAAGGTGCTGTGGCTCGAGGCCGACCGCATGGGCTTCTTGCTCGATGCGGTGAGCCAGAAGAAGTTCGAGATCCAGCGTGCCACCGTCAAGAACGAGCGGGCCCAGCGCATCGACAACCAGCCTTACGGTCTGGTGAGCGAGAAGGTGGGGGAGGCGCTCTACCCGCGCACCCACCCCTACTCCTGGCAGCCCATCGGCTATGTGGAAGATCTCGATCGGGTCGACGTCAACGACCTCAAGCAGTTCTTCCTGCGCTGGTACGGCCCCAACAACGCCACCCTGACCCTGGGCGGCGACTTCGACACCAAGCAGGCGCTGGCCTGGATTGAGAAGTACTTCGGCCCGATCCCGCGTGGACCCGAGGTGGCCGAGCCGACCCCCGAGCCGGTGACCCTGCCCGAGACCCGCTACGTGACGCTCGAGGACAAGGTGCACCTGCCGCTGCTCTACATCAGCTACCCGACCGTGTCCCTTGGCGATCCGCAGGAGCCGGCGCTCGACATGTTCGCCGACGTGCTGGGCGGCTCCGCCAGCTCCATGCTCTACCAGTCGCTGGTCAAGAGTGGCAAGGCTATTGATGCGGGGGCCTCCCACTACTGCGAGGAGCTGGCCTGCACCCTCACCGTCTACGCCTATCCCAACCCGGCGGTGGATGGCAGCCTGAAGACCCTCAAGAGCGAGGTGGACAAGGTGATCGGCGAGTTCGCCGGTCGCGGCCTCAAGCCGGAGGATCTGGAGAAGGCGATCAACAGCTATCGTGCCTCGGCCATCTGGGGTCTGGACAGCGTCTCCGGCAAGGTGAGCCAGCTCGCCATGGGCCAGGTGTTCGCCCAGGATCCCAACTATGTGTTCAAGAGCCTGGACGCCATCGGCAAGGTGACGCCGGAGCAGGTCAAGGCTGCCTACGACAAGTTCATCCTGAACAAGCCGGCGGTGGTGCTGAGCGTGGTGCCCAAAGGCAAGCACGACTGGCAGGCCGCCAAGCCCAACTTTACCCCGGCCAAGCGCGAGCTGCCGGATTACGCCAAGCATGACAAGGTGCTGGCCGAGCGGCCGGTGAAAGACGACTTCGATCGCAGCGTGCAGCCCAAGGCGGCCGATGCGGTGAGCGTCAAGGTGCCCGCCATCTGGCACGGCAAGCTCGACAAGGGGATCGAGATCATCGGCACCCAGAGCGACGAGATCCCTGCGGTTTCCATCATGGTCGCCCTGCCGGGCGGCATGCGGGCCGAAGGCAAGGGCGAGTTGGGGCTGGCCAGCCTCACCGCCAGCATGATGGGGCAGGGCTCGGTGCGTCTGACCGAGGCCCAGCTCAGCGACGAGCTGCAAAAGCTCGGCTCCAGCGTCAGCGTCTCCAGCGCCCAGTACAACAACCTGGTCACCATCAGCAGCCTGGCCGACAAGCTGCCACAGACCCTGGCGCTGGTGCGCGAGGTGTATGAGCGGCCCGGCATGCGCGAGGCCGACTTCGAGCGGGTCAAGGCGCAGATGCTGCAGGGGATGAAACAGAGCGAGCAGCAACCCGAGTGGCTGGCCGGTCAGGCCTTCCGCGAGCTGATCTACGGCAAGCAGAACCGTCTCGGTCAGCCGGGTGACGGCGTGCTGGCCGATGTGGAGAAGCTGACCCTGGCGGACGTGAAGCGCTTCTACCAGAACTACTACAACCCGACCAACGCCAAGGTGGTAGTGGTGGGTGACGTGACCCAGTCCCAGGTGGAGGATCAACTCGGCTTCCTGACCCAGTGGAAGGGGGCAGCGCCCTCCCTTGGCAGCCTCAAGCCCGAAGGCGAGCAGGCCAAGCCGGGTATCTATCTGGTGGACAAGCCGGGGGCGCCTCAGTCGGTGATCCGCATCGGCCGCCGCGCCATGCCGTTCGATACCACGGGTGACTACTTCACCGCCGGGCTGATGAACTTCAACCTGGGCGGCAACTTCAACAGCCGCATCAACCTCAACCTGCGGGAAGACAAGGGCTATACCTATGGGGCCAGCTCGGGCTTCTCCGCCAACCGGGAGGTGGGTACCTTCGCCACCGGCGCCAACGTGCGGGCCGATGCGACCGTGGATGCCATCCGCCAGTTCCTCAAGGAGATGGACAACTACCGCAATAGCGGGCCGACCCCGGTCGAGCTCGCCTATATGCGCAGCGCCGTCTCCCAGCAGGATGCGCTCTCTTACGAGACGCTTGGCCAGAAGGCGGGCTTCCTGCTGCAGATGATCATGTACGACCTGAAGCCGGACTATGTGCAGGCCCAGAACAGCCTGATCAAGACGGTGTCGGCCGAGACGCTCAAGGCCAGTGCGGCACGCTGGCTCGACCCGGCCGAGATGGTGATTGTGGTGGTGGGGGACAAGCAAAAGCTTGAAAAACCCCTGCAGGAGCTTCATCTTCCCATCTATCCGCTGCAGCTGCCCTGAGGGCGCTACATAAAAATAGTGCCGCCCCCCTGTGGGGCGGCCACACATGAGCCGTGAATATGACTACGACAAGCTTGTCACTCACCGAGTTGTTGACCGCCCTGGGTTCGCCGGAACGGCTGACCGCCCTCAAGGGGATCCGGCGCGGGATCGAACGTGAATGTCTGCGCATCACCCCACAGGGGACCCTGGCCCAGACCGATCACCCCAGAAGTCTGGGCTCGGCGCTGACCCATGCCAACATCACCACCGACTACTCGGAGAGCCTGCTGGAGTTCATCACGCCGGCCACCGACTCCATCGACAGCCTGCTGGAACAGCTTGGCGACATCCACCGTCACACCATTCATCACCTGGGTGATGAGCGGATCTGGCCGCTCTCCATGCCCTGCTTCGTTGGCGACGAGGAGAACATCCGGCTGGCCCAGTACGGCAGCTCCAACATCGGCCGGATGAAGACTCTCTACCGGCAGGGGCTGAAGAACCGCTACGGCAGCCTGATGCAGGTGATTGCCGGGGTGCACTTCAACTTCTCCATGCCGGACAGCTTCTGGTGCGAGTGGCAGGAGCTGGTGTGCGAGGGGTGCTGCAGCCAGCGCTTCATCTCCGACAAGTACATGGGGCTTATCCGCAACGTCTACCGCTTCGGCTGGCTGGTGCCCTACCTGTTCGGCGCCTCGCCGGCCATCTGCGAATCCTTCCTCAAGGGGCGCAAGAGTAACCTGCCGTTCCAGAAGACCGGCAAGGGCACCCTCTATCTGCCCTACGCCACCGCCCTGCGGCTGTCGGATCTGGGTTACACCAACAGCGCCCAGGCGGGGCTCAAGATCAGCCACGACAACCTGCCGGCCTATGTCAGCAGCCTGCGCCGCGCCATCAACACCCATGATCCCGACTTCGCCAGGATCGGCGTCAAGGTGAACGGCGAGTACCGCCAGCTCAACGACAACGTGCTGCAGCTGGAGAACGAGCTGTACGCCCCGATCCGCCCCAAGCGCACCCCGCGCAGCGGCGAGAAGCCGTCCGACGCGCTGGAGCAGCGTGGCATCGAATACATCGAGCTGCGCACCGTGGACGTCAACCCCTTCACCCCGTATGGCATCGAGGTGGATCAGATCCGCTTCTTCGACCTGTTCCTGGTCTGGTGCCTGCTGCGCCCGTCCCCTGTGCTGGGTGACGAGGAGATCGCCCGCAATCGCCGCAACCAGACCAAGGTGGTGCTGGAGGGGCGCCGTCCCGGCCTCGAGCTGGAGGACGAGCAGGGTAACCCCATCGGCCTCAAGGAGTTCGGCCTCAAGCTGTTCGACGAGCTGGCCGAGGTCGCCGCGCTGCTGGATCGCTGCTGCGGCCGCAACCGCTACCGCGAGACCCTGGCGATGCACCGCGAGAAGCTGCTCAACCCCGAGCTCACCTACTCCGCCCGCCTGCTCAAGCAGTTGCTGGAGAGCGGCAAGGACAACGGCGCCTTCGCCGACGAGCTGGCGAGCCGCTACCGGGAAGAGATGCTGGCCGGCGAGCTGCAGTACTGGGACGAAGCCTACTTTGCCGGTGAGGCTCGGGAGTCGCTGGCCAAGCAGCGGGAGCGCGAGCGCAGCGACAGCCTGTCGTTCGACGACTTCCTGGCCGACTACTTCGGGACCAGCAAGACCCCGGCCTGATGACAGGCAACAAAAAAAGCCGCTCTTGAAGCGGCTTTTTTATTTCCGGAAATCCGAGTGGTAATCAGACGTGGTTGTACTCAGACATGGTTATACATGGCCTCGATCTCGCTCTGGTACTTGGACTCGATGATCTTGCGGCGCAGCTTCATGGTGGGGGTCAGCTCACCCAGCTCCATGGAGAAGGCGCTCGGCAGCAGGGTGAACTTTTTCACCTGCTCGAACTTGGCCAGCTCTTTTTGCAGATCCTGGATGCGCGCCTCGAAGAACTCCACCACCTTGGAGTGGCGCAGCAGTTCGGTCTTGCACTGGTACTGCAGGTTGATGGAGCGGGCGTACTCCTCCAGCGACTCGAAGCAGGGCACGATCAGCGCCGAGACGAAGTGGCGGGCATCGGCGACGATGGCGATCTGTTCGATGAAGCGATCCTTACCGAGGGTCCCCTCCACCAGTTGCGGTGCCACGTACTTGCCGTTGGAGGTCTTCATCAGCTCCTTGAGGCGTTCGGTGAAGTAGATGTTGCCTTCGCCGTCGAGCTCGCCGGCATCGCCGGTGCGCAGGAAGCCATCCTCGGTCATCACCTCGGCAGTGGCCTCGGGCTTGTTGTAGTAGCCGCGCATCACGGTGGGGGAGCGCACCAGCAGCTCGTTGTTCTCACCCAGCTTCACCTCGATGCCGCTGAGCGCCGTGCCGATGGAGCCCAGCTTGAACTGGCTGTCTTCGTAGCAGCAGACGGTGGCGGTGGTCTCGGTCATGCCGTAACCGTACTTGAGGTTGAGCCCCATGGCCTGGAAGAAGAAGTTCACCTCGTCGGCGAGGCGGGCGCCGGCCACCGGCAGGAAGCGGGTGCGGCCGCCGAAACGGGCGCGCAGCTTGCGAAACACCAGCCGCTCGGCGAGCCAGAGCTGGCCGTAGAGCAGGGGGGAGGCGGCTTTGCCCGCCTGGCGGGTGGCGACCATCTGCTTGCCGACCCGGGTGGCCCAGCCGAACAGGGCCTGGCGCAGACGCGGCGCCTGGGCCACCCTAGCCTGGATCATGGCGTAGGCCTTCTCGTAGAGGCGTGGTACGGCGCACATCACGGTCGGCTGCACTTCGCCGATGACATCCATCACCTTCTGCGGATCGCGGATGTAGACGTTCTCGGCGCCGCAATAGAGCACGTAGTAGGTCCAGGCGCGTTCGAACACGTGGCTGAGCGGCAGCATGCAGAGCGACACGTCCTGCTCGTTCAGATCGAGGCGGCTGTTGTGCATCTCGAAGCAGGCGGCGATGTTGGCGAAATCGAGCATCACCCCCTTGGGTTCACCCGTGGTGCCCGAGGTGTAGATCAGGGTCAGCAGGTCGTCCATCCGGTACTGGCTCTCGCGTTCGCGCAGTGCCTGTTCGCTGGGCTGGTGATTGCCGGAGACCAGAAACGTCTGGAAGTGGCTCGCCTGCGGGCAGCCGCGCAGGTTGACGCTGCCGTCGAGGGCGATGAGCTGCTGGATCTCGCCGCTTTCAATGAGTTGCAGCGCCTGGTCGAACTGGGGCTGTTCGCCGACGAACAGTACCTTGATGCCGGCATCTTTGACGATGTAGCGCAGCTGATCGAGCGTGCTGGTGGGGTAGATGGGGACGCTGACGCCGCGGGCGGCCAGGATGCCGAGATCTGCCTGGGTCCACTCCGGCATGTTGCGGGCATAGATGCCGACCATCTCGGTAGGCTGGTGGCCGGCGCGGATCAGCGCCTGGGCGCAGTAGTCCATGGCCTGCCCCAGGGTACGCCAGCCGATGGCACGCCACTGGCCATCCTGTTGTACGCGCAGGGCGGCCTTGTTGCCAAGCCGGGCGATACGTTCCCGCATCAGTCGAACCAGGTGGTGTTTCGGCATCAGTCAGACATCCTCAAGTAACAGTTGTACGCCCTAAGGGGCACTGAAAAATCGCGCTGGAGTTTAAACTCTAAGATTACAGCTTACAAGTGTTCGCCATTTGTCTTGGATCACAAAGTCGTCAATTAGGGGGCGCTTGAGGCATGATGGTGGCTGACGTGTGGAGCCATTCAGGGAGGGAGCATAATGAGTGTCGGTATCAAGGGGGTGGTGACCGGGGTATTGCTGTTGCTGGCGGGGGCCGGCGGGCTCTGGTTTACGCTGGGAGGCTCGGGTAGCGAGGAGGACAACCCCTGGCTGAGCGGCGCCGAAGGCTACGCCCAGGCGCAGCAGCTGGCCCTGCAGAAGGGCTATCCGCTGCTCTACGTGATCGAACGCGCCAAATGCCGGCGCTGCAAACTGCTGGATACCACCCTGTGGCAGACAGAGGAGATGGCGCCTGTGCTGGCCCGGCTGGTCAAGGTGCGTCTCAACCCGAATGCCGGGGATGGCAGCGAGCAGATACTGCGCCGCTTCCCGCAGGTGGCGACCCCGCCCGGCATCTATGTGCAGCAGCCGGGCGAGCCGCTCAAGCCCATCAAGATAGTGGTGGATATCCAGCAGATCTGGATGCCCGGGGTGACCTGGCAGCGCGGCTTCTTCATGCCGCTCTCCGCCGCCGGCTTCGAGGCAGTGCTGCACACCACCCAAAGCCTGCAGGATCCGGCCCTCGACAACGCGCCGCTGCTCTAGTGCTGCAGATGTAGCGCGGCGGCTTAGCCGAAGTCGAACAGGCGGGACATCAGCACGGCATCTTCCCGATCCTGACCGGTGCCGTAGTAGTCGGCGCGCCGGCAGTACTCGGCAAACCCCTCGCTCTCGTAGAGGCTGATGGCGGTGCTGTTGCCGGCCCGCACCTCGAGGAACCAGGCCTCGGCCTTGTTGGCCTTGCTGCGGCTCAGGTACTCCCTGAGCAGCTCCCGCCCCAGCCCCTTGCCCTGAAAGTCGGGATGCACGCAGATGTTCATCAGCGAGCTGTCGCCCGCCACCAGATCCGAGATGTAGAAGCCGGCCGGCTGGCCGTCGACCAGCAGCAGGCCGTTGAGATAGCGTGGCCCGAAGCAGGAGAGCAGGTTGGCCTGACTCCAGGGCTCCTTGTGGGCAGCCTGTTCTATGGGGTAGATGAGCTCGAAGTCGGTCTCGAGCAGGGGACGAAATTGCACCATGGTGGCTCCGGGTCGGGGCGGCTGAACGAAGAGAGATGCGGGGCGCACGGCTGGTCAGCCGAGGCGCCCCTTGAGCTGCAGCCACAGAGCCCGTTTCTGGGCCGGGCTGGGGGTGAGCGGGCAGATCAGAGCCTCTGGCCAGGCGGGATCGGCCGCCTCCAGCCAGAGCAGGGGCGGGGTGTGGCCGGCGGGCAGGCTGCTCAGCAGGCTGACCTCGTCGCTGCCGATGCCGAGCAGCTGGCAGAGATCCGCCAGCAGACCGGGGGCCGGCAGCCGGCTCGCCAGGATCCAGAGCTTGCCGCTCGGCGGCTCGCTCGGCACGGCCGGGGCGGGGACCGCCTCCTGCTGACTCGCCTGAGCCTCACTGGTAGGTGCGGGCGCAGCCTGATGGCCCGCCAGCAGGGCCGGCCGGCGCAGTTGCCAGCTAGGGATGCCCATCCGGGCCAGCAGGTGTTGCCGCAGGCGAGCGGATGCCTGGTCGGGTTGCTCGGGGACGGGCTCCCGCGCCGTGGTCAGCTGCACTGGATCTTGCATGGGCGATGACTCAGTCTTGATCTGCATTGATGAAAAAAGCTCTGCGCAGGGTACACTCGAACGCGTTTTGCTGCATCTTTTGCGGTATGTTTTAGCCAGGAGAGGCGCTCCGGCGCCCGGCAACCGGCCGGTGCGAGCCTGAGGCGACCTCCCGACAATACAACAAGCAGGACAGGGAACCTTCGATCGCGTCGCGGGTGTGCCGGTTCCAGACAACCCCAGTATCGGAAGTGCGCCTATGCCACCTTTAGCATCACAGAATCTTCGTCTCGCCCCCATTCACGAACGGCTGCCACGCCTGCTGTCGGCCCTCGGCGAGGGGCTTTACGAGCGCCAGGATGCCCTGCGGCTTGGTCTGCTGGCGGCCTTGTCCGGCGAGAGCGTGTTTCTGCTGGGCCCGCCCGGCATCGCCAAGAGCCTGATTGCGCGGCGCCTCAAGCTGGCCTTTCATGAAGCGCGCCACTTCGAGTACCTGATGACCCGTTTCAGCACGCCGGAGGAGGTGTTCGGCCCCCTCTCCATCCAGGCGCTGAAGGAGGACGGCAAGTACCTGCGCCTCACTGCCGGCTACCTGCCGGAGGCCGAGGTGGTGTTCCTCGACGAGATCTGGAAGGCGGGCCCCGCCATCCTCAACACGTTGCTCACCGCCATCAACGAGCGGCAGTTTCGCAACGGCGACAGCCAGCACCCCATCCCCATGCGGCTGCTGGTGACCGCCTCCAACGAGCTGCCGGCCCCCGACAGCGGGCTGGAAGCGCTCTACGACCGCATGCTGGTGCGGATCTGGATGGACCGGGTGCAGGAGAAGGCCAACTTCCAGGCCATGCTGGCCAGCGACGGCCAGTCCCACCAGAATCTGCCGCCCTCGGTGCAGATCCACGGCGACGAGTATCTGGAGTGGCAGGAGCAGATCGACCGGGTTCGGCTGCCGGACGACTGCTTCGAGCTCATCTATCAGTTGCGCCAGCAGCTCGACAGCCAGCTGGCACACAGCTGCTACGTGTCGGATCGGCGCTGGAAGAAGGCCGTGCGGCTGATCAAGGCGAGCGCGTTTTTCAACGGCCGCGACGAGGTGGCCCCGCTCGATCTGCTGCTGTTCAAGGATTGCCTCTGGCATGACGAGGCCTCGCGCACCGCCCTGCTGGAGATGATGACCGAATTCTCCCGCCTCTACGGCTATCAGCAGCTGACCATGACCCGTCAGCTGATGGGGCTGCGGGACAAGTTCAAGCAGCTCAAACAGAGCGTGGCCCAGCGCCTGTGCTGCAAGGCCAGAAAGCGCCAGCAGTGGTTCGGGCGCCGCGCCCGCGGCATCCAGATCCCGCTGGCCAACGCCCGCCCGTTCGGCAAGCTGGTGCACTTCCACCTGCTCACCCAGGCGGCGCTGGATGGCGACGATCCGGAGCGGCTGGTGGAGACGCTGGTGTTCGACCGGACCCTGCTCTCCCACTGGCATCCCACCGGCGAGTCGCTAGTGGGCTGGCCGCTTGGCAACCCCAAGGAGGGTCACTACGAGCTGGTGCTGGACGACGAGCTGCGGCTGCACGTGCTGGATCTGCAGCGCCAGCAGATCCCGCTGGTGCTGGTGGAGCGCACCCCCATTCCCGAGGTGGTGATCACCCCCTGGCAGGCGGCCCTGACCGAGCTGCTGGCGGAGGCCGGCGTGCTGGCGCAGGAGCTCAAGCGCCAGCGCAACCTGTTCGAGCGTCATCAGCAGCATCTCTTCATCGGTCGTCACTGGTTGCAGCAGGTGGAGGACAGCTTCTTCGTGCTGAACCGGGATCTGGATCAGCTGCGCACCGACATTAGCCAGTGGCACGACCGGCTGCCGCAGCTGGACGCCTGAGCCATGGCGAGCGCGAAGGGGGCGGTCGTGAGCCAGGCCAGCGGAGGTCGCCATGCTTGAGATCGGCATGATGGATCTGGGGCTGCTCATGGGCGAGGGGGAGCTGGCGGGCGAAATGGCGCTCTTGCTGGCCTCCACCCCCAAGATCTCCGAGTTCATCAAACGTTCCCCGCTGCAGGGCAAGTTGTTGCAAAAGCGCATCCGCCGCTGGAGCGATCAGCTGGGGGAGGAGATGCGCCACAAGCCGGTGCCGGTGGCGCTGGAGCAGGAGTATCACCTCTATCAGGCCCACAAGGGGTTGCCGCTGGCCGAGCTGATGGGGCGCCTGCCGGCGCTGCTGGACGGACTTGAGCAGTACAGTCCCTTCGCCGGCGAGGCGCGCAGCCTGGTGCGCCAGCTGATGGCTCACCCCACCGACAGCCAGCGCCAGCTGCTGATCGAGAAGTGGCGCACCAGCCTGGTGGGCAGCCTGCTGCAGCTGCAGCAGCAGATCGCCGAGGCGGAGCGGGAGAAGCAGCGCCAGGAGATCGAAGATCAGCTGCTGGCGAGCCGTACCCTGGCCGATGCGCTCGATCCCAACCAGATCTCCGCCGGCGGGCTCTGGGATCTGGCGCAGGGCAGCTGGCACAAGCGCAGCCTGGTGCTGGTCAAGCAGTACGCCCGCATGCTGCAGCGCGAGCCGCTGCTGGCGGAGATCGCCAACCTGCTGGGGCGCAGCGAGCAGGACAACCGGGCCAACGACTCGCCGGTACCGCCGGTGCAGGTGCACGAGCTGGAAGAGGTGCAGACCGACGACGTGCCGGACGATCTGGTGGGCATCCACCCGGCCAGCGACCTGATGCGACTCTTGCCGAGCGAGGCGGTGATGCTGGCGCTGCCGGAGCTGGAGCTGGAGTTCTACCGCCGCTATCTGGAGCGGCGCCTGCTCAGCTACCAGTCGCGCGGCACCCTGCCGCGTCAGCGCATCATGCTGCGCACCCCTGAGCTTGGCGGGCGGCAGCTGCAGCAGCGGGGACCCTTCATCGTCTGCATCGACACCTCTGGCTCCATGGGGGGCTACCCGGAGGAGTGCGCCAAGGCGCTGTTTCTGGCGCTGCTCAAGGTGGCGATGGACGAGAAGCGCGGCTGCTACCTGATGCTCTTCTCCACCGAGGTGGCGACCCTGGAGATCACCGCCGACACCGGGCTCGACAAGGCGGAGCGCTTCCTCTCCATGAGTTTTCACGGCGGCACCGATCTGGTGCCCTGTCTCGAGAAGGCCCTGATCAAGCTGGATGATCCCGCCTTTGCCAAAGCGGACGTGCTGGTGGTCTCCGACTTTATCGCCCAGAGCCTGCCTCACAGCCTGCTGGATCGGATGAACCGCCAGCGCAAGCAGCAGACCCGCTTCCACGCGGTGGCCATGTCCCGCCACGCCAAACCGGCGCTGCTGCGGGTGTTCGACAACAGCTGGCTACTCGACTGCGGCCTGCGCGGTCGCCTGTTGCGCCGCTGGCAGCGCAGCTGAAACCCGCCGTGCCGGCAGACTGGCCAGCACCACCCCGACACACAAGAGGCCAAGCGCCAGCCACACCGGCGGCGTGACGCTCTCCCCCAGCAGCCACCAGGCCAGCATGGCCGCCATCACGGGCGTGAGCGAGCCCAGCGCCGAGCTGACCTCAGCGCCCAGGGTGCGGATGGCGTGGGCGTAACAGAGCGCCGCCAGCAAGCCGGCGCCTATCCCTTGCAGCAGACCCTGCCAGAGCCAGACGCTGGCATGGCTCACGGTGGGCAAGGGGCTCCACAGGAGCGTCGGCAGCAGGAACAGGGCCGACGGCACCGCCACCAGCGCGGCCGCATCCAGCGCCGCCAGTCCGCTGCGTCTGACCGCCAGGGTAAACAGGGCCCACAGCAGGGCCGCCCCCAGAAAGCAGAGCTGTCCCTGCCATAATCCCGGTTCTCCGCCCAGCAACAGGATGGCGGTGGCCAGGGCGATGAGGGCGAGCCCCCAGCACCGCTGCAGGGGGCAGGGGGCGTGCCACAACAGCAGGCCGAGCAGGCTGACCATGAGGGGCACAGTGCCCGGGATCAGGGCGCTGCCCTGGGCCACCGGGGCCAGCTGCATGCCGGTGGCGCCGAGCCAGAAGAAGGGCAGGCCGGCTCCCGCCAGCATGGCCAGCTGCCAGCGCAGGGGCGTGCGGCGCAGACGGATGCGGTGACGCCAGTAATAGGGGAGCAACAGCAGGGCCGGGATGCCGAAGCGCAGCAGCGCCAGCGCCTGTGGCGGGAGTTTCTCCTCGGCGCCCAGGCGCAGGGAGAGAAAGAAACCGGACCAGAGCAGCACGGTGGCGAGGGCGGCGGCCCAGCCGCTGCAACGGGGTGATGGTGTGAATGACATCGGGCTCCCTCCATGGCGTGTCCCGGCTCATTATCCCGCCAGGGGGGAGGGTGTTGCAGGGCAAACTGTTTGAGATATTCGGGGGTAATTGCTAGTTTCAGCCAATCCAAAAGGGATTTTTACCGGATATCACCAAGATGCTCGACAGGATTGATTTACATCTGCTGCGCTTGCTGCAACAGGATGGGCGCCTCACGACCGTGGAGCTGGCGGAGCAGGTCGGCTTGTCCGCCTCCCCTTGTGCCCGGCGCCTGAAGCGGCTGGAGGGGGAGGGCCATATACGGGGGTATCGCGCCGTGCTGGCGCGGGAGATGCTCGGACTTGGCATCACCATCTTCGTCAACGTGCGGCTCAGTCAGCACAGGGAGCCGCTGGTGGAGGCCTTCGAGCAGGCGGTGGCGGCCATGGCGGAGGTGATCAGCTGTCACACCGTCTCCGGCAACTACGACTACCTGCTGGAGGTAGTGGTACCCGACCTGCCCGCCTACGAGCAATGGATCCGGCGGTTGCAGTCCCAGGACATGGTCAACGACATCAGCAGCCACTTCGCCATTCGGGCGGTCAAGGTGATGGGGCCGCTGCCCATCTGACCCTGTTCAGGGGCGGGGCTGGTGGCCGAGCCCGCGCTCGTTGACCTGCTCCTGATCCAGCAGTGGCTGGCCACTCGGCCGGGCGACATGAAAGCCCCGCTTGCCGCCGCGCTTGACCCGATACATGGCCTGGTCGGCCCGGGCCAGCGCCGTGCTGAAATCATCCTGCGGCCGGATTGCCGCAATCCCCATGCTCAAGCCCACCGAGGCGTCGCCGTTGGGCAGCTCGAACGGGGTGGCGATGGCGTCGATGCACTGGCTGGCCAGCTGGCTGGTGCGGGGATCGTCGCTGGCCCAGGGCAGCAGCAGCACGAATTCGTCGCCGCCGAGCCGGCCTATCTTCACCCCCTCCTCGCAACAGTCGCGCAGCCGGCGGGTGAGGGCGATCAGCAGCTCGTCGCCGGCGCGGTGGCCCAGGTTGTCGTTGACCTGCTTGAAGTCGTCGAGATCGATGAAGCAGATGGCTTTGAAACCCTGGTTGAACTTGCGTTGCAGGGCGGTGCGGTTGGCAAGGCCGGTGAGGGGATCCCGGTGGGCGAGCCGGGCCAGCTGCTGTTCGTACTCCTTCTCGTGGGTGATGTCGATGTGGGTGCCCATCACCCGAACGGGGTTGCCCTGTGCGTCCCGCTCTACCACCCGGCCCCGGTCCAGCACCCAGGTGGTCTTGCCGTCCTTGGCGATCATCCGGTGCATCACCTGATAAAACGGGCTCTTGCCGCTCAGGTGATCGAAGAAGGCCTGCAGCACCCGCTCCCTGTCTTCCGGATGCAGATGCTCGCGCCAGACGTCGAAGTGGGCCGACAGCTCCTTGGGCTGGTAGCCGAGCATGGAACCCCAGCGCCGGTTGAAGATGATGAGCTTGCCGGTGGGCACATGGTTCTGCCAGATGCACAGGCCGGTGCCGTCCATGGCGGCTTCCAGCTTCTCCCGCGCATCGTCGGCGACCCGCCTGAGCCGTTCGTTCTCCTGCAGCAGCTTGTCGTAGGCCGCCTGCAGCTCCTGATATGTCATCAACCTGCGCTTCCCTGTGTTGGATGGCGCCTATAGTCGATGCTGATTTTCCATCTGTAAAGGGGCGCGTTCGGTCAGCGTGAGAGCCTGCCGGATCTGGCCTATCTCCTCTCTTTTTCCATGGTTGCTGTGTGTTGCTGCAAGGCGAGATATGATGGGGGGAGTGAGCATATTCGTGTACTAGCACCACCTGAGGGGAAACCGAACCGGCATGAAACGCATCATGACCCTGATCCTGTTGACGGGATTGTGTACGCCCCTCGCCTGGGCGGCCCGGGCGCCGCTGACCGAGCCCCAGCTCTCCCGCGAGTTGCTGCTGCTGGAGGAGGGGTTCCAGCCCGATCGCATGTTCCGGCTGCGTATCGCCGCCCTGGTGGCGAGCAAGGAGGCCTATCCCCCCGACGTGCAGGGGCGCATCGTGCGGCTGCAGTGCTGGGCCATGCCTGCCGAGTGGGACGACGAGTACCGTGCCGTGGTGAACTTTGCCGACCAGGAACTGGCCGGTGCCCGGGCCCGCAAGGACAGGATCACCGAGACAGGTCTGCTGGCCTGCCGCGCCTTTCATCAGCAGATGCTCGGCAACATGGAGCAGGCCAAGGAGGACTACCAGCAGGCGCTGGTGCTGGCCCGCCGGCTCGGCGATCGGGTGCAGGAGGCGGACATCCTCAGCTTGCGCGGCGACATGTACGCCTATCAGGGGGAGCTGGCGGAGGGGCTGATGGAGCTCATCGAGGCGCACAAGCGCTTCGAGTCGCTGGGGCTGGATGGCAAGGCGCGGGAGGTGCTGGCCCAGATCGCCAACGCCTATCGGCGGATGGGGCTCTATGAGCGGGCCGAGGGGTATTTCGAAGAGCTGGCCCATGACTACAGCGCCCTGCGTGCCCAGGAGCCGCTGGTGAGGATCCGCTCCCAGCAGGGGCTGCTCTACTCCGAGATGGGGGAGTATGACCGGGCGCTGCCGCTGATGAAGATGGCCGAGCAGTTCTATCGTTCTCAGCAGAAAGAGGGGCTGCTGGCCTGGGTCCGGATCGAGATCGCCACCATACTGCTCAATCAGGGCAAGGTGACCGAGGCGGTGAGCAAGTTGCGCCAGGCTGACGCCATTTTGCAGGGGCGCGAGACCTCCGACAGCGTGACCCTGGGTCACTGGCAGCTGGTGATGGGGATGGCGGAGGCGGCGCAGGGCAACCCGACCAAGGCGCTCTACTACCTGGCCCACGCCGAACCCATTTTCGTCAAGGAGAAGAACCAGCGCTTCCTGGCGCGGGTCTACGAGGTGCGGGCGCGGATCCTGGAGCAGCAGGGCCAGATCAGCGCCGCCCTCAGCAACCTCAAGCTGTTTGTCGAGACCAAGCACTCGCTGGAACGGGTGCTCAGGGAGCAGCGCTCGTTGCAGATGCGCTTCGAGTTCGACCTGGCCCGCAAGGAGCTGGAGAACCAGGCCCTCAAGACCAAGCAGCTGCTGCAGGAGGCCAAGCTCAAGCAGCTGCAGGAGCGGCGCCACTGGCAGTACGTGGTGGTGGCCCTGCTGTTGTTGGTGATGGGCATGCTGGCGCTGCACCAGTTCAATCGCTCCCGCCAGATGCGCCGGCTTGCCATGACCGACGATCTGACCGGGCTGCACAACCGCCGCCAGATCCAGAACAAGGGCCAGCACTGGTTCAGACAGGCGAGGGAGCAGGGCAAGCCCTTCTCGGTGCTGCTGCTGGACATCGATCACTTCAAGCTGGTCAATGACCAGCTGGGCCACCACGTAGGGGATCTGGTGCTGGCCGCCGTGGCCAAGTGCATCGCCGCCCAGCTGCGTTCGTTGGACAGAGTGGGGCGCAACGGCGGCGAAGAGTTTCTGGTGCTGCTGCCCGACACCTGTCTGGACGAGGCGATGGAAGTGGCAGAGCGGATCCGTCATCGCGTCTCCCAGCTGCGTATCGAGGGGATGCCGGAGGGGCGTTTTGTCAACGTCAGCATCGGCTGTGCCCAGCAGGGTCCTCTCGACGAGAGCCTGGGGGGGTTGGTGCAGCGGGCCGACGAGGCCATGTACCGGGCCAAGCAGGCCGGCCGCAACCAGGTGATGCGGGCCGAATAGGGTGCCCCACCCTGCAAAGCCGGGCTGGGTATTTTTCACTCGCGCGGGTATAATGTCGCGCAATTTTGCTTTGGCTCAGGTGAGAAGACCCATGTAACGCAACCCTCTTTCTCTCTCCACCGGTTGGTCTGATGCCAGCTTGGTGTGGCTCGTTGCGTATCCATGCCGGACCGTGAGTCAATGCGGCACTCCGGAATTATCCCACGGTGGCTTAAGGCCGCCGCCCAATAGAAGAACGTTGAATTATGTCAGCTGAATTTCTGAGTGAAGTCTCCAAGAGACGCACTTTTGCGATCATCTCGCACCCGGATGCGGGTAAAACCACCATCACCGAAAAGGTTCTGCTGTTCGGACAGGCCATTCAGCGCGCCGGTACCGTCAAGGGCCGTGGCTCGGGCCAGCACGCCAAATCCGACTGGATGGAGATGGAGAAGCAGCGTGGTATCTCCATCACCACTTCCGTGATGCAGTTCCCCTACGCCGACTGCCTGGTCAACCTGCTCGATACCCCGGGTCACGAGGACTTCTCCGAAGATACCTACCGTACTCTGACGGCGGTCGACTGTTGCCTGATGGTCATCGACGCCGCCAAGGGTGTTGAAGACCGGACCCGCAAGCTGATGGAAGTGACCCGGCTGCGCGACACCCCCATCCTCACCTTCATGAACAAGCTGGACCGCGAAGTGCGCGATCCCATGGAGGTCATGGACGAGGTGGAGCGCGAGCTCAACATCATGTGCGCCCCCATCACCTGGCCCATCGGCTGCGGCAAGTCCTTCAAGGGGGTCTATCACCTCTACAAGGACGAGACCTATCTGTATCAGAGCGGTCAGGGCCACACCATCCAGGAGAAGCGGGTGGTCAAGGGGCTGAACAACCCCGAGCTGGACGCCGCCATCGGCGACGATCTCGCGGCCCAGCTGCGCGGCGAACTGGAGTTGGTGCAGGGCGCCTCCCCCGAGTTCGATCACGACGCCTTCATCGCCGGCGAGATGACCCCGGTCTTCTTCGGTACCGCACTCGGCAACTTCGGTGTCGACCACATGCTGGATGGCCTGACCGACTGGGCGCCGGCCCCCATGCCGCGCAAGGCAGAGAGCCGCGAAGTGGTGGCGACCGAGGAGAAGTTCTCCGGTTTCGTGTTCAAGATCCAGGCAAACATGGATCCGAAACACCGCGACCGTATCGCCTTTATGCGCATCGTCTCCGGCACCTACTCCAAGGGCATGAAGATGCGCCACGTGCGCATCGGCAAGGACGTGAACATCTCCGACGCCGTGACCTTCATGGCCGGTGACCGGGAGCAGGCGGAAGACGCCTTCGCCGGCGACATCATCGGCCTGCACAACCACGGTACCATCCAGATCGGCGACACCTTCACCCAGGGTGAAGATCTCAAGTTCACCGGCATCCCGAACTTCGCGCCGGAACTGTTCCGCCGCATCCGCCTGCGCGACCCGCTCAAGCAGAAGCAGCTGCTCAAGGGGCTGGTGCAGCTCTCCGAAGAGGGGGCGGTGCAGGTGTTCCGTCCGCTCATCAGCAACGATCTCATCGTCGGTGCGGTCGGTGTGCTGCAGTTCGACGTGGTGGTCTCGCGCTTGAAAAGCGAGTACAACGTCGAGGCCATCTACGAGGCGGTCAACGTCGCCACCGCCCGCTGGGTGGAAGGGACCGACGTCAAGAAGTTCGAGGAGTTCAAGCGCAAGAACGAGGTCAACCTGGCTCTCGATGGTGGTGACAACCTCACCTACATCGCGCCGACCATGGTCAACCTGCGCCTGGCCCAGGAGCGTCACGCCGACGTCCAGTTCCGCCAGACCCGCGAGCACTGATAAGGGCTTGCCGACAGGCAGACAGGATAAAAAGAGACCCCGCTTCGGCGGGGTCTCTTTTTGCATGGCGAACAGGGCGCGGATGGGGGGAGCGCCGCCGTCACCCGTCGACAAGGGGAGCAATGCCCCCTATAAAGGAGGCTCACACATGATTCAGGGAGTGATGCATGTCGGTCGAACTGCCCGTCGAGGCACAATTTAACGCTTACAACGCCCACGATCTCGAGGCCTTCCTGGGCTGCTTCTCCGACGCGTTCAAGGGGTACCGGATGCCGACGGAGAGCCCGAGCACAGTGGGCAAGGAGGCGCTCAGCGCCTTCTATGCCGAGCATCGTTTCAACAACCCGGCCCTGCGGGCCGAGCTGCTGGCGCGCACCGTCATCGGCAACAAGGTGTTCGATCACGAGTTGATTTATGGCCTCTCCCCCGAGCCCATCGAGAGCATGGCGGTGTTCGAGGTGGAGGCCGGCCTTATCAAAACGGCATGGTTCTACTTTCCCACCTGACAGGCGCCCAGCGCCCCTGTCTGCCTTGACTTGACTGCAAACACCGTCCGCTAACACTGGCTGACGTCAAGGCCTCGCCCTTCATGCTTCTTCGCGCCACTCGCCGTCCGGCTCTGAGCGACAGGCAAACAAAAGGGCGGTACCAGGGCCGCCCTTGTTCATCCAGTCTTTATGCTTCACGCCACAGGCAGGGTCTCGTTGGCGGCGAGCGCCAGCACCATGCAGATCTCGCAGGCATCGTGGCCTGTGCTGCCGAGCGGCCCCGGCAGGTGCTCGAAGCCCAGAGACTCGTAGAGCGCGGTGGCCTCGCGCAGCACGGCGGTGGTCTCCAGGTAGCAGCGCTGATAGCCGAGCGCGCGCGCCTCGTCCAGCGCCTGCAGCACCAGCCGCCGCCCCAGTCCCAGCCCGCGCAGGGAGGGCATGAAGTACATCTTCTGCAGCTCGCAGACTTGCCCCTCTTCCCCCGCCAGCGGCGCTATGCCGCCCCCGCCCAGAATGGTGCCATCGGGGCCCTCGATCACCCAGTAGCGGCTGCGCTCACCCAGGTAGGTTTCATGAAGAAAGTCGAGATTGGGATCCGCTACGCCGTAGCCCTTGTCGGCGGTGAGGCCGTATTCGGCGGAGACGGCGCGCACCACGGCAGCGATGGCAGGGTTATCGGCCGGGGTGATGGGGCGAATGCGATAGCCCTGCTGGCGACGAGCACGGGAGAGGGCGCTGCGATAGAGGCGCAGGCCTTCCCACAGCTGCTCGCGCTCGGCGAGGGTGAGCTGGGCCAGGGTCTCCTCCATGGCGCTGTCCATCTCCTGATGCAGATCCAGCAGCTGGGCCTGGCCGGCGATGGTGAGGCGCGCCTCCTTGCTGCGACCATCGGACGGATGGGGATGCCAGCTGATGAGCTCGCGCTCGGCCAGACGGGCCAGCGGGCGGCTGGCGTTGGACTTGTCGATGCGCAGCCGCTCCGCCAGTTGCTGATTGGTGGCGGGGCCGCTCTCCAGCTCGATCAGCAGATGGGCTTCGAGCGGGCTGAGCGCCAGTTCGCCGCACTGTTGGGAGAGCATGCCGAGCTCGCGAACCAGATCGCGCGACAGGGCGCGCAGGGGGCGGGGATCCATATCAGGGCTTCCTATTTGGTTGTCATCAACAACCAATATAGCCAACTAGTTGTCACTAGCAACTTTTTTATTGGGTCAGCGAGGGATCGTGAAAACGGTGAGTATGACAAGCGGGCACAAAAAAGGGCCCGAGAGGGGCCCAAACATTGGAAACCCGCGCGAGGGCGCGGATCCCATCCTTGGTCAGGCAAGCTGCCGGCGAGCGTTAGACCAACTCGGCCAGCATGGTGTCGGCATAGGGCACCAGGGCATCGCCCTGTTTCACCTTGGCGAGGTAGTCCGGGTTGGCGATGAGCGGGCGACCAATGGCGATCAGGTCGAAGCGGTCGGCCTCGATGGCCTCGGCTGCGGTCTCGGCGCTGTAGTTGCCCACCCCCACCAGATGACCGTCGTAGCGGGCGCGCAGGTAGTCGGAGGCGCGGCCGTCCAGGTAGTCGAAGGTGAGGCTGTCATCGAAGATGCCGAGGTGCACATAGGCCAGGTTGCGCTGGTTCAGCTCGGCCAGCAGGTGGTCGAACACGGCGCGATCCCGGGCATCCCCTTCCAGGTGCACATAGGCGCCGGGGGAGAGGCGCAGGCCCACCCGATCCCCGCCGATGCGGGCATTGATGGCATCCACCACTTCCAGCGCGAAGCGGCTCATGTTCTCCGGGCTGCCGCCGTAGTTGTCGGTGCGCAGGTTGCTGGCGTGGTGCAGGAACTGATCGATGAGGTAGCCGTTGGCACCGTGGATCTCCACCCCGTCAAAGCCCGCTTCGATGGCGTTGGCGGCGGCCTGGGCGTAATCCTCGACCAGCTGGGCGATTTCGCGCTCGGTCAGGGCGCGCGGCACCTGATAGACCAGCTCGCGCATGCGCGGCACCGTGCCCTCATGGGCGACGGCAGAGGGGGCCAGCACTTCGGCGTGGTGGAAGAAGGGGTGGGAGAGACGACCCACGTGCCACAGCTGGGCGAAGATCTTGCCGCCGTTGGCATGTACGGCGCCGGTCACTTTCTTCCAGCCGGCGATCTGCTCGGCGCTGTAGAGCCCAGGAGTATTGGGGTAGCCCTGACCGTCCGGCCGGATGATGGTGGCTTCGGAGATGATGAGGCCGATGTCGGCGCGGCGCGCATAATAGGCGGCCATCTGCTCGGTCGGCACCAGGCCCGGGCCTGCCATGCAGCGGGTGAGGGGAGCCATCATGAAACGGTTGGCGAGGGTGAGGGTGTCGTTGAGGCGATAGGGCTGAAACAGGGTATTCATGATCGTCTGTCCTGAGGGAGTGATTCTTGAACGTGCATTCAAGACGTTTTTTGTTTTGTGTGCAAGTCTTTTTTGAACGAGCATTCAACATGGGTTGGTGTTGCCGTCCCGCTGGGGTAAACTTGCCGCCCTCTTATTTCCCCCCACCGGCCCCAGGCCGGTGAATCCGCTTTTTCAACGGAGAAACCATGCGCAGCGCCGAGTTCAACCGGGACGACGTCTTGCGAAATGCCATGGAGGCATTTCGGGCCAAGGGTTACGCCAAGACCACCATGCAGGAGCTGGTGGCGGCGACCGGGTTGCATCCGGGCAGCCTCTACGCGGCGTTTGGCAACAAGCGCGGCCTGCTGCTGGCGGCGGTCGATCACTATGTGCAGGAGAAGAGCGCCCTGCGGCGCAGCTTCTTCGCCGCCGCGAGCCCGCTGGCGGGGGTGCAGGCCTACCTCGAGCAGGTGGTGAACGACGCCCTCTGCGGCACCTGTCTGGTGACCCGCACCCTGATGGAGCTGGCGGAGCAGGACGAAGAGCTGCACCTGAAGCTCAAGGCCATCTATGGCGAGCTGGATGCCGATCTGGCCGCGGTGCTGACGCTGGCCCTCGAGCGCGGCGAGCTGGCGGCCGGGCGCGACATCCCGACCCTGACCGCCTTCCTGCTCATTAACATCCAGGGCCTGGTCACCTTCGCCCAGTGCCGCCCCGACCCCGTCCTGCTGGGTGGCGTGGTCACCCAGCTGATGACGGCCCTGCGGGCATAATGCCTCGCCCATAAACAACCATGGCTCCCGCGGGAGCCATGGTTGTTTATGGGGATGTCACGCACAGCCAGGTTGATTGTTCCCTTCTCCCCTCGCGGGAGAAGGGTTGGGGATGAGGGGGAGGGCTCTGCTCAGCGCAATGAGAGCAAAAGAAGTTCCAATACGGCCTCCATCCGACTCAACACATCGTTATTCCACACCCTGATCACCCGAAAGCCCTGCTGATTGAGGTAGGCCGTTCTTGCGCCATCATATTGCCGCCCTGCCGGTTCGTTGTGCTGCGCTCCATCGACCTCGATGATCAGCCTCTGCTCAAGAGAGATGAAATCGACAATGTAGGGCCCGATGGGCATCTGGCGACGGAATTTCACCCCGGCCAGACGGCGGTCGCGCAATTGCAGCCACAGCTTCTGTTCAGCAAGGGTGGCTTCTCGCCTCATGCGCTTGGCAAATGGATGGGTTCTCATGGTGCCTATCCAGAGCTATTTGACCCTATTAGATATAGCCATTCTCTCGTCTGGTGACTGAGTGGGTTGCTTCCCCTCACCCTGACCCTCTCCCAGAGGGAGAGGGGACAGATCGAGTGACGGTGGGCATCTTGTCGGTCATCTCGGGCTTGAGTGGAGTTTTGTGACAATGAACTGATGAACTGATGAACTGATGAACTGATGAACTGATGAACTGATGAACTGATGAACTGATGAACTGATGAGTCGATAAGTCGATGTGCTGGTGGGATGGATATGCTTCACCCCGGCAGGCAGGCAAGTAGGAAGGCAAGTAGGCAGGCTGTCAGCCATGTCGCGAGTGGCACGGAACCAGCTCCCTTCTCCCCTTGCGGGAGAAGGGTTGGGGATGAGGGGGAGGGCACACCCAGCCGGGTTACTCCGGATTAACCAGCTCTTTCATCAGATTCTTGAGCCACACCAGGGCCGGCTGCTGTGCATGCACCGGATGCCAGACGCAGTTGAGGTGATAATCGGGCACGTCTTCGGGCAGTGGCAGGCTTTTCAGCGGCCAGTGGCTGGCGAGCAGCTCGGCCACCATGCTGGGCAACACCAGCAGGTGATCGCTCTGGCTGACGATGGCGGCGGCGGACATATAGCTCTGGCTGTTGACCGAGATGGTGCGGCTGAACCCCAGCGTCTTCAGATAGCGATCCAGACTCGCCTCCGAGGTGCCAAGGGGCGAGTGGAACACGTGGGGCATCTCGATAAGTTGCGACAAGCTGATGCGCTCGGCCGGCAGCGCCGGGTCATCCCCACTCTCTGTGATCGCCGGGGCTGTCATCGGCAGATCGGCGCGCACCAGCCCGGCCAGCGGCTCGGTGAGCCAGGTCTCCTTGCCCAGATACCCCGGCACCTGCATGTATTCGTCAAAGCCCAGCACCAGGTCTATCTCGCCGCTCGCCAGCTCGGCTTCGGGCAGGGTGTCGCGCAGGATGCGGATCTCGATGGTGACTCCGGGCGCCAGCCGTTTGAGGCGCTGGATAAGCGGCGGGATCAGCACGCACTCCACGTAATCCGTGGTGCAGAGCACGAAGCGGCGCTTCGACTGGCTCGGTTCGAACACCTCCTCGTCGCTGAGCTGCTGCTCCAGCAGCCGCAGCGCCTGCTGCACCCCCAGATGCAGCCGTTGGGCGCGCGGGGTTGGCAGCATCCCCTGCGGGGTGCGCACCAAGAGCGGATCGCCAAAGAAGGTGCGCAGCCGATTGAGCGCATGGCTCATGGCGGGCTGACTGATAAAGAGCGTTTCGGCGGCGCGGGTGACGCTGCCCTGCGCCATCAGGGCGTCAAAGGCGAGCAGCAGGTTGAGGTCGAGCTGGTGCAGTTTCATCAAGATTATTTGCCAGGCTTATGGGACAATCCATCCTATTCATTTGATGGATGTGAGCGCAACTTCTTACACTGCGACCACTGTTATTTTTCCAGGATCCCCGCGCCGCGTTTCGGTGCCAACGGGGTCTCAATCCATGCAAGGAGCCTTGCGATGAGCATCAAGACCATGAACACCACGCCGGCCGCTGACGGCTTCACCATGCCCGCCGAGTGGGCACACCAGCAGGCCGTCTGGATGATCTGGCCGTTTCGCCCGGACAACTGGCGTGAGGCCGGTCGCTTCGCGCAAGCCACCTTCGCCAAGGTGGCCGATGCCATCGGGCAAGCCACCCCGGTCTTTATGGGGGTGCCGGCCCAGTTTATGGCGCAGGCTCGCGCCATCATGCCCAGCCACGTCACCCTGGTCGAGATGAACAGCGATGACTGCTGGGCCCGCGACAGCGGCCCCACCATAGTCACCAACGCGGCCGGCGAGTGCCGTGGGGTGGATTGGGGCTTCAACGCCTGGGGCGGCCACAAGGGCGGTCTCTACTACCCCTGGGATCAAGACGAGCAAGTGGCGGCCCAGATGCTGGCACAGCACGGCATGGATCGTTACGACGCGCCGCTCATTCTGGAAGGGGGCTCCATCCACGTCGACGGCGAAGGCACCTGCCTGACCACCGCCGAGTGCCTGCTCAACGAAAACCGCAACCCGCACCTGAGCAAAGAGCAGATCGAAGCTTACTTACGCGACTATCTGGGCGTGAAGAGCTTTATCTGGTTGGACGAAGGCGTCTACATGGACGAGACCGACGGCCACATCGACAACATGTGCTGCTTCGTGCGCCCGGGTGAAGTTGCCCTGCACTGGACTGACGACCAGAACGATCCCCAGTACGAACGCTCCGTGGCCGCCCTCAAGGTGCTGGAAGCGGCGGTCGATGCCAAGGGGCGCAAGCTGAAAGTGTGGAAGCTGCCCCAGCCGGGCCCGCTCTACTGCACCCAGGAAGAGTCTGCCGGTGTCGAGAGCGGTACCGGTGTGCCGCGCGAGGCAGAAGGCCGTCTGGCCGGTTCCTACGTGAACTTCCTCATCACCAACGATCGCATCGTTTACCCGCTGCTGGATGCCGCCACCGACGGGCAGGCCCAGCGCATCCTGGAAGAAATTTTCCCGCAGCATAAAGTGGTTGGCGTGCCGGCTCGCGAGATCCTGCTGGGCGGTGGCAATATTCACTGCATTACTCAGCAAATCCCCTCAGGGAAATAAGCAGCAGGCTCGACTAACTCGACAAAACCCCACATCGTGGGGTTTTGTCTCTTGATATACGGGGGTCGGGAGCTGTAGCGGCCGCGACCCCCCTGAAGCGATTCGCTGCGATATTGCCGCGTTAGCCGATATCGCACACCGTCACCCTTTACAGGAGATCCAAATGATCGAAGTGACCGAGGTTTCCATTGCCGAGCTGCGCGGTGCGCTCGAAGCAGGCCGCACCACAGCGGTCGAACTGGTCAAGGCCTATCTGGCTCGTATCGCCGCCTACAACGGCCCCGAGACCGACACCAAGCTCAACGCTTTGGTAGTCCCCAACCCCGATGCACTGAAAGAGGCCGAGGCTTCCGATGCGCGCCGCGCCCGTGGTGAAACCCTGGGGCCGCTCGACGGCATCCCCTACACCGCCAAAGACAGCTATCTGGTCAAGGGGCTGACCGCCGCCTCCGGCAGCCCGGCCTTCAAGGATCTGGTGGCCCAGCGCGATGCCTTTACCGTTGAGCGGCTGCGCGCCGCCGGTGCCATCTGCCTTGGCAAAACCAATATGCCGCCGATGGCCAATGGCGGCATGCAGCGCGGCGTCTATGGTCGTGCCGAGAGCCCCTACAACACCGACTACCTGACCGCGCCGTTTGCCTCCGGCTCCTCCAACGGGGCCGGCACCGCCACCGCCGCCAGCTTCTCCGCCTTTGGTCTGGCCGAAGAGACCTGGTCGAGCGGCCGCGGCCCGGCCTCCAACAACGGCCTGTGTGCCTACACCCCGTCCCGTGGCGTCATCTCGGTGCGTGGCAACTGGCCGCTGACTCCGACCATGGATGTGGTGGTGCCCTATGCCCGCACCATGAACGATCTCTTGGAAGTGCTGGATGTGGTGGTGGCTGACGATGCCGACACCCGTGGCGATCTGTGGCGCCTGCAGCCCTGGGTGCAGCTGCCCAAGGCTTCCGAAGTGCGTCCGGCTTCCTATCTGGATCTGGCTGCCAAGCCCGATGCCCTCAAGGGCAAGCGCCTCGGCGTGCCGCGCATGTTTATCAACAAGGATGAACTGGCCGGCACCAGCGAAAACCCCGGTATCGGCGGCCCGACCGGTCAGCGCATCCATACCCGCGACTCCGTGATCGCCCTCTGGGAAGAAGCGCGCAAGGCGCTGGAAGCTGCTGGCGCCGAAGTCATCGAAGTGGACTTCCCGCTGGTCTCCAACTGCGAAGGGGATCGACCCGGCGCGCCGACCGTGTTCAATCGCGGCATCGTGAGCCCGGAGTTTCTCAACGACGAGCTGTGGGAGCTCTCCGGCTGGGCGTTCGACGACTTCCTGCGTGCCAACGGCGATCCCAAGCTGAATAAATTGGCCGATGTCGATGGGCCGAAGATCTTCCCCCACGATCCGGGCACCCTGCCAAACCGCGAGGGCGATCTGGCGGCGGGCATGGACGAGTACGTCAATATGGCCAAGCGCGGCCTGAAATCGTGGGATGAGATCGCTACAGTGCCGGACGGCCTGCGCGGTCTGGAGCAGACCCGCAAGCTGGACTTGGAAGAGTGGATGGACGGGCTCAAGCTCGACGCCGTGCTGTTCCCCACCGTCGCCGACGTCGCCCCGGCTGATGCGGATGTGAATCCGGCCTCCGCCGATATCGCCTGGAGCAATGGCATCTGGGTTGCCAACGGCAACCTCGCCATTCGCCACCTCGGCGTACCGACCGTCACCGTCCCCATGGGGGTGATGGCCGATATCGGTATGCCGGTGGGTCTGACCTTCGCCGGTCGCGCCTATGACGACAACAACCTGCTGCGCTTCGCCTCGGCCTTCGAGTCCACCGGCAGCAAGCGGATGGTGCCACCGCGCACGCCGCCGTTGGGGTGATTGGTGGTTGGGGCTAAATAGCCCGTGTTCGTCTGGGGATAATGAAAATATAACCACCCATCACTATGTGGGTGGTTTTTTTATTTTCCATCCTCACCCCAATAAGTAAATATAAGCAAGTGATCGGAATTAATCTCCATAGTTAGATGGATGTGTGAAAAGTGTTATTTCTGATGCCAGCTTTCTGATGGCTTAAATAAATGTTCATATGTTTTCATGTCTTTATCTAACAAAAGTACAGAGTCTTCTGCTGTGAAGAAATACCTCTGAGCAGTTCCCGCTATTTTTGTGTTTAATAGCGAAACAAATTTTTCATCTGCTTTAAATGTTGACTGTTTACAAGGTTCATTTCTCGCTATCACTGCCATGTTTTTATTAATAGGAAAACAAATTTCATTTTCAGGTGTATCGAGACCTAAATATATTCCTTTCATCATATCTCGATGGCTGATATAACATGGGTTATCAGATGTAATGAACTTTTGTGAAGGCTCAGATATGAAGAGTTGAAAGTGTTTATTACTAAAGGAGTTAATAGCTATTTTTAACGATGTTAGCTCCGCTGATATGATATTACCCTTTGTTGCCATGAGTTTATGTCTGTTAGTTACTTTGATTCCATCACTTAAGCCATCATCAATGAAGTTCTCTATATAAAGTAAATTTTCAGTTAGTAAGTTTCTTCTCTTTGGGTTTCTTAACCACAAAGTGGCACCTAATAAAAATAGGCCAGTCAAATCGTCTTTAGATGGTATAGCTTTATTATTTTCCATAAAATCTAAAGTAAGTTTTATTTTTGGTTCAATATCTGTGGCATAGAATTTTTCAATTGATAAGCTGTCTGCCAATCCAGGCAGGGAGTAATAATCTCTTGATTTACAAACATTGGTAGGGCTAGTTTTATAAGTTTTTTTTCCATCGACGGGAACTACACAAAATTGTGCACTTTTATTATTGTCCATGGTAAATCCAGCTAAATAGCTAGCCGGAATATAATGGTGCCCAGCTTGCCTTCCCATCCATGTCTCCAAGTGAGGCTGTTGAAGGTGATTTTCCTGCTCATTGTAACTTGGGATATTCAGGGATTCCCAGCATTTCGGCTCATGTACATTTCGTATGTTGTGCGCCATATGCTCATCTCGTAGAGCCGTAGAAACTGAATAGCGAAGCGTATTCGGACGATCGCGAAAGGTGGCCGAGAAGCCGCTGGTATCCAGAGTTTCCAGCCTGTCTTGCCATAACGTGGTGCACGGCGGTAAACGGACGATTACGCTGCGCTAATCGACCCTACATAATGGGACTTATTGTTACCTCCCCCTCATCCCCAGCCCTTCTCCCGCAAGGGGAGAAGGGGGCAAAACGGTTCAGCTGACAGTGCTTTACGTGCGAGGTACGGGTGGGGATGGGGCTTTGGAATTGGCACGGGCCATCCCCTCTCCCTCGGGAGAGGGTTAGGGTGAGGGGGCGCTATCTGTGTTGTCGGTTCGTTTTGCGCCTTTATCGCTCTCCACTCTCCACTCTCCATTCCCCGCACCGTCAATCGCGTGGCTCGATGCCGATTTACCCTGATTTCTCCCGACTTCCCCCAGACTTCACCTTCTCTTCACACAAGCCCATTTTCCCTTCACAAATCCCCCGTATTTTCTGCCCACTGATAAATGGGCCCGGCTTGCCACAGGGGTGGCGAGGGGGCGGTTGGTTCGAGGGAGCAAGATGATGAAAGGTTGGATAAAGTGCGGATTGGCCGGGGCCCTGGTGCTGATGGCGAGTTTCTGGGGTGGTAGCGTGCGAGCGGCGGGGATGTCGCTGACGCAGGTGAGCGGTCCTGTGTATGTGGTGGAGGATAACTACTACGTCAAAGAGAACTCCATGGTCTATTTCGGGGCCAAGGGGGTGACTGTGGTGGGGGCAACCTGGACGCCGGATACCGCCCGCGAGCTGCACAAGCTGATCAAACGGGTCAGCCGCAAGCCGGTGCTGGAGGTGATCAACACCAACTACCACACCGACCGGGCGGGCGGTAACGCCTATTGGAAGTCCATCGGGGCCAAGGTGGTATCGACCCGCCAGACCCGGGATCTGATGAAGAGCGACTGGGCCGAGATTGTCGCCTTTACCCGCAAGGGGCTGCCGGAGTACCCGGATCTGCCGCTGGTGCTGCCGAACGTGGTGCACGATGGCGACTTTACTCTGCAAGGGGGCAAGCTGCGCGCCTTCTACGCGGGCCCGGCCCACACGCCGGACGGCATCTTTGTCTACTTCCCCGACGAGCAGGTGCTCTATGGCAACTGCATCCTCAAGGAGAAGCTGGGCAACCTGAGCTTTGCCAATGTGAAGGAGTATCCGCAGACCATCGAGCGGCTGAAAGCGATGAAGCTGCCGATCAAGACGGTGGTGGGCGGTCACGACTCGCCGCTGCATGGGCCTGAGCTGATTGATCACTACGAGGCGCTGATCAAGGCTGCGCCCCAGTCATAAGCCGGCGCGGCGGCAGCCGGATGACGGGCTGGGCGTACTAAAGAAGGCGCCCCGGCCGGGCGTTGCTGGCAGGGTGACGCCCTTGCCCCCTGTTTCGGGCTGTTCAAGGGCGGCCCCCTTTCATAAGATGGGCCTCTCCTCACGCAGTTAGCGGGCCTTTCGTGATGCACGCAATTCAAGACGAACAACCCGATTCACTAACCCGCCTCAAGCAGGCTTTCGTCACTGGCATGTGGGCGTCGCTGGCCAGCATTATCATCGGCTTTGCCTTCAAGGTGTGGCTGGCGCAGTGGGTCGCCAAGGGGGAGCTGGCGCTGTTCAACAGCGTGGTGGACTTGATCTCGCTGTCCCTCATCCTGATGACCGGCTTTCGCTCCTCCATGGTGGTGAGCTACTCCCAGACCAAAAACGATCGGGACATCATCAATATCTTCCGCTACTTCCTCATCGGCATGGTGCTGCTTACCTGGGGGCTGGTGATCCCCTATATCAAGCACGGGCTCCATATCCGGGCCGAATATCTTCAACTGGTGGGGGTCATCTTCGGGCTGGGGCTCAAGGTCTACTTCACCAATCTGGTGGCCATGTACCGGATGTACGGGATCTCCAACCGGGTCACCTGGCTGGAGCCGCTGGTCAACGGTCTGCTGTTTATGGCCTGTTATTTCGTACTTGGCCTGGATGCGCTTGCTTCGCTCTTCTACGGGCTGACCTTCTCCTCGCTCGCCATCGCCGGCTACATGTATCTGCACCGGCGTAGGGCCATCGCCACCCGGCCGCTGGCCAGGGTCGAGCTTGGCCCCGAGATGCGCAGCTATGTGAAGAAGAGCTTTACCGCGTCCCTCGAGGCGGGGGCCAGCATCCTGATGATTTACATCACGGTACTGCTCACCATCCGCCACTTCAGCCTCGACGAGCTGGGGGATTTCCAGGTGGTGGTGCGCCCCATCTTCACCTACATGACCACCCTGTTCGTCTTCCCCATCTATCGCTTCGTGCTGCCGGAGCTGGCGGTCAATCTGCGCAGCGGCGATCACCGCCAGATCCGCCTGATCCGGCGCTGGATCTTCCGCCTCAGCGCCATCGTCAGCCTGGTGTTCTTTCTGGTGATGCTGCTGGCGGGCAAGCCGCTGGTGTCGCTGCTGTTCCCGGCCGACTATCTGGGGGCCGTGCCGGTGCTGCTGCACTTCTCCCTCTTCTTCATCTTCATGATGCTCAATGGCTACCAGCTTGCCTACATCAAGGCCCACGGCCACTTTACCCAGAGCCTGCTGATCCGCGCGGTGGGAATAGTGGCGCTGGTGGCGGCCTACTACCTGGTGGCCCGCTTCACCACCAACGTGGTGGCCATTATCGTGGCGCTGGGCCTCGGCTATCTGGTGATGTTTGTGCTTTCCACCCTGGCCGAGCAGCGCATCCTGCGGGCCCTGCCGCTCGTGCTGGCCAGCCACGGGTAGCCGCCGGCCAGCCAATAAAAAACGCCCGCTTGGGCGTTTTTTATTGGGTCGCGCTGCGGGTTACAGCAGCATGCCAACGGCCAGCCGGTTGAAGGCATTCATCAGGGCGGCCGCCAGGGTCAGGTCCGAGATCTCGCGATCGGAAAAATGGGCCTTGAGCGGTGCGTAGCGCTCGTCCGGTGCGCCTACCTCATGGACATAAGTGAGCGTCTCGGCCCAGGCCAGGGCGGCGCGCTCGCGTTCGCTGAACAGGTCGCTGACCCGCCATCCCGCCAGACAATCGAGTTTTTGCTGCGACACCTCGCACTCGCGCAGCGCCTTGGCGTGCATCCCTAGGCAGAAGGCGCAGCCGTTGATCTGCGAGATGCGCAGATAGACCAGCTCCAGCAAGGGGGCGCCGAGGGGGCCTGCGGCCAGGGCGTCGCTGGTGGCGCGCAGCCCTTGATAGGCCTCGGCTGACAGGGTGGAAAAGGGAAGTCTTGGCTGAGTCATGGCAGTACTCCAAGGTGGTGTGGATCGGCAAGCCGGCTAAACAGGGGCTGCTGCGCCAGCAGCGCGCGGTTGGTGTCGATGCTCTGGCGCACCGCCTCGTCACCGAATACCAGCCCCTGCAGATAGAAGAAATGGATGTTGAACAGCCCCAGGGTGTTGAGCGCGTGGCACAGGTAGGGGGTCAGAAAATCGGGTTGCCCGGCTCGCGGGCCCTGATGAAAGCCGCCCGATCCCACCAGGACGTAGACGGGACGGTCGGCCAGCAGCCCCAGCTTGCCCTCGGCACTCGACTGGAAGGTGCGATGGATGCGCAGCACATAGTCAATCCACAGCTTGAGGGCGGCCGGCAGGGTGAAGTTGTGCAGCGGGGTGGCGATGAGCAGGGCATCGCTCTGCTCCAGCTCCCGGATCAGCGTCTCGGAGAGGGCCAGCTCGGGGGCGTCAAAGGGGGTGACCGTGGTCAGCGCCTGTACATAGGCCTGGCTCAGCGCCGGCAGGGGGTCAGTGCCAACAGGGCGTTCGACCAGCGCGAGGGCCGGGTGCGCTTGCCGCAGACAGGCTACCAGATCCAGCGCCAACTGGTTGGCGTGAGAGGCAGCTCCCTGGGCGCTGGCGTTGATCAGCAGTACCTGGTTCATGGGCGCAGATCCTCGCAAAAGTGCATCCCGCGGGAGAGCAACCCGCAGCGAAAGTAGAAGCGCTGGGCCAGCGCATTATGCAGGCCGGTATCGAGCACCAGGTGATCGCACCCCAGCCGCATGGCTTCGGCGCGCACGGCGTCCAGAAGTTGCGCCCCCAGGCCGCTGCGCTGCAGGTCGGGACTGACGACGAGGTCGTCGATATAGACAAAGTGCCCGTAGATGAGGTTCTCCTGCAGGCGATAGCCGGCCAGGCCGACGATGCGTTCGGCGTCCCGTGCACCCAGCAGGCGATAGCCTTGTTGTGCCTGCCTGGTGAGCTGCGCCACATAGCGCTCCGGGCAGCTGAGGTGGGGGTGCAGCTGCTGCATCAGGGCGAAGCTGGCGGCAAAGGCCGCTTCGTCGTCGAGGGGGTGGAGGGTGTGTGCCACATCTGGTGTCCATGCTGGGGTGATGAGGCACTGTATGCCCGTCATGGACCCGGTCACAGGGCCAAAAACGGTGTAAATGAGTAGGCCATGTGGCCGTGCGGAGGGAGCCTGGGCTCCCTCACCGGATCAGCGGCGGGCCTTGCTCTTGTTGCCAGCGAGCGCCTGCTTTCGGGCGCGCTGCTTCTGGGCCGCCTTGCTGCTGCGGCGCGGCTCGGGGTCGAAGCGGGTGAGATCCGGCTCAAAGCCCGGGAACCACTGCTGGGGCAAACGGGTGTCGAGCACAGCCTCCACCTTCTCCAGCAGCGGCGCATCTTCCGGGCTGAACAAGGTGATGGCGAGCCCCTTGTTGCCGGCGCGACCGGTGCGACCGATGCGGTGCACGTAATCCTCCGCCACAAACGGGAATTCCATATTGATCACGTAGTTGAGATCCGTGATATCGAGGCCGCGGGCCGCCACGTCGGTGGCAACCAGCGCCTGCAGGGTGCCGGCGCGAAACTCCAGCAGCACCTTCTCCCGCGCCCCTTGTGACAGGTCACCGTGGAAGGCCAGCGCATTGATGCCGGCCTTGCCGAGCTGCTGGGCCAGCTTGTCGGCCCCCTGGCGGGTGCGGCTGAAGATCAGGGCCGGCGCCCAGCCCTTCACTGTGAGCATGTGCTCGACCAGCGCCAGCTTGCGATCGCTGTCCACCGTATAGACCCGCTGCTCCACCTCGGCCGCCGTGGTGTTGCGTGGGGCCACTTCGATAAGTGCCGGGTCGCGCAGCAGCACCTTGCAGAGGGCAAACAGGTTGTCATCGCAGGTGGCCGAAAAGAGCAGGGTCTGGCGATCCGCCGGGATTTGCTTCAGCAGCGCCTTGATCTCGTCCATAAAGCCCATGTCGAGCATGCGATCCGCCTCGTCAAACACCAGATGGCGCAGCGCGGCCAGACTCAGCGCCCCCTGCCGCAGATGGTCGAGCAGCCGGCCCGGGGTGGCGATCAGCAGATCCACCCCGGCTCTCAGTGCCTCGACCTGGGCCGCGATACTCACCCCGCCGTAGACCAGCGTGCTGGTGAGGTCGGAGCCCTTGGCGTAGCGCGCCACGCTCTCATGCACCTGCACCGCCAGCTCGCGGGTCGGCACCAGCACCAGGGCGCGGATGGGGCGGGGGGCATCGCTCGCCGGGTGTTGCAGCAACTGCTCCAGCAGCGGCAGTACGAAGGCGGCAGTCTTGCCGGTGCCGGTCTGGGCGCCCGCCATCAGATCGCGCCCCGCCAGAATGAGCGGGATGGCGCCGGCCTGCACCGGGGTCGGCGCGGCGTAGCCAAGCTCGGTCAGGGTCTGCTGCAGGCG
Organism: Aeromonas sp. s5; assembly: GCF_040907865.1. NCBI lineage: Bacteria > Pseudomonadati > Pseudomonadota > Gammaproteobacteria > Aeromonadales > Aeromonadaceae > Aeromonas > Aeromonas sp. s5. The sequence goes on along the minus strand of NZ_JBFOCO010000009.1, from coordinate 11,149 downwards.
GGGGGAGAGCGCCAGATCGGCGAAGGAGGCAATGGACATAAGGGTACCCGTCGGGATGGGCGCGGCCACGCCGCGCTGGAAACAGTCTTGATGGCCGGCATGGTAACAGATGCGGGGCCGCGGGCAGAAGGAGCCGCCGGCTCAGCGGCAGTGAAACACCTCTTCCAGTGCGTCCACCACGGCGCGCACCCGGCTGGCTTTTTGCAGGTCGGGGTGGAGCACCAGCCAGATGTCGACCGGATCGCACAGGGTGGGCAGCACGCGCACCAGTTCCGGCTCCTTGTCCGCCAGAAAGGTGGAGAGCAGGGCGATGCCGAGCCCCTGGCGAGCCGCCGCCAGCAACAGCAGCTGGGCGTTGCACTGCAGCACCACGTTGGGCTCGTGCAGCGGCTCCCCGCACAGGCTGTGCCAGTGGCGGGAGACCAGCTCCCTGGCAAACAGCAGCAGGGCGTGCTGGCTGAGGGCGTGGCCGCTCTTGGGCGTGCCGTGGCGGGCCAGATAGTCGCGAGAGGCATAGAGCCCCATCTCTATGGTGGTGAGGCGCTTGATCACCAGCTCGTCGTTGTCCGGGCGCAGCCCTCGGATGGCGAGATCGGCCTCCCGGTAGGCGATGTCGCTGACGCTGACCGCGGTCTGCAGGCTGAGCCGGATGCCGGGGTGGCGCTCGCGCAGCAGGGTGAGGGCGGGCAACACGAAGGCTTGGGCCAGGGTATCGGTGGTGGCGATGCGCACCTCGCCGCACAGGCTCTGATCGCCGGCGCTCGCCTTGCGTTCGATGGCCTTGATGGCCTGCTCCATGGCGCTGGCATCCGCCAGCATGGCCTCGCCGAGGGGGCTGAGATCATAGAGCTTGGGGGTGCGGATAAAGAGTTTGGAGCCGAGGTTCTGCTCCAGCGCCGTGATGCGGCGCCCCACGGTGGCCTGATCGACCCCCAGTACACCGGCAGCGCCACGCAGGGTACCCTGCCGTGCCAGTGCCAGAAAAAACCGCGCGTCGTCCCAGTTGATCATCGAGCCTCCCACTCAAAGTGCCCCGGCGGGGCGTGCCCATTAGAAGCCAGTGCCGGCGGGAGCACAAGGCAAGAGTGCCCTTGTCGACATGCAGATAGATGCCACCGACATGCATTATTGAAGCAGGCTGATGCATTTGTGTCGCTGTCGAGGGGCGACGGCGGGCGCTATCATGGCGCCTCTCGTCAGCGGCCTTGCCCGCCCTCATCGGAGCCTTGCATGTCATCATCTCTTTGCGCCGCCGCCCCCTCTGCGGCGGCTACTTCCCATCGCGCCATCCTGCTGTTTCTGCCGCTGGCGCTGATGTCGGCGCTGCTCAACAGCAGCGTGCCCACTCCCCTCTATCCCCACTATCAGCAGGCGCTGGCCCTGAGCGATGTCAGCCTCACCCTCATCTATGGCGGCTATGCGGGCGGGGTGCTGATCTCCCTGTTCGGGGTGGGCAATCTGGCGGGCAGGGTGAGCGATCTGCGCGCCATGATCCTGCCGGCCCTGCTGGCGGTACTGGGGGGCGCGCTGCTGTTTGCTCTCGCGGACTCTTTCTGGTCGCTATTGCTGGCGCGGGTGCTGGCCGGGATAGGCACCGGCGCCCTGACCGGCGCCGCCAACGTGGCCCTGCTGCGCTTCGGCCCACGCGATGGCGGCAAGCGGGCCGCCCTCAGCGCGACCCTCTCCTTCACCGCCGGGTTGGCGCTCGGTCCGGTGTTCAGCGGGTTGGCGCTGCAGCTGGAGTTCTATCCGACCCAGCTGCCCTTCCTGCTCATCATGGGGCTGGCGGCCTGCGCCATGGCGGGGGTGGCGTTGAGCTGGCCCGCCTGCGCGCAAGGGGCGCCGGCTGCAGCAACCCAGCAGGGCAGGGGATCGCTGGGGGAGGGGCTCAAGGCCACCGGGGCGGCTTTCTTTATTTGTGCTCTGGCGCTGTTTACCGCCTGGGCGGTGGCGGCCAGCCTGCTGGCCATCGGCCCCAAGGTGGCGAGCCAGTTGCTGGGGCTGCGGGATCTGGGCTTGTTCGGCTATCTCATCGCGGCCTACATGGTGCTCTCCGGCCTGTGCCAGCTCTGGGCCCGCCGGCTCGATGCCCGTCACACCCTGCAAAGCGGCGCTCTGGCGCTGGCGCTCTGCATGCTGTTGTTTGCCGGCGCCGTGCATGCCCAGTCGTGGTGGCTGGCGGTGCTCGGCTTGCTGGTGGCCGGTTACGCCCAGGGGGCAGTGTTCGTCGGCAGTGCGACCCTGGTCAACCGCATCGCACCGGCCGCCAGCCACGCCCGGCTGGTGTCGCTCTTCTACGTGATCGCCTATGTGGCGAACTGGGTGCCGGTGCTGCTGGGCTGGGTCAGCGATGGCGCTGGCGTGCAGGCGGCGGTGGATCTGCTCACCGTCGGCAGCGTGCTGATCAGCCTGGGGCTGGCCTGGGCGGCCTGGCGCACCCGCTTCGAGCCGGCGGCCGGCTAGCGTGACTCAGTCGGCCAGCACCACCCGCTCGGCCGACAAATGGTGCATCCATTCGCGCAGGATCAGCAGGGCTGCTGCAAAGCGCCGGGTCTTGGGCAGGCTAGTGTGACTCAGTCGGCCAGCACTACCCGCTCGGCCGACAGATGGTGCATCCATTCGCGCAGGATCAGCAGGGCAGCAGCAAAGCGCCGGGTCTTGGGCAGGTTCGTGTGACTCAGTCGGCCAGCACCACCCGCTCGGCCGACAAATGGTGCATCCATTCACGCAGGATCAACAGGGCTGCTGCAAAGCGCCGGGTCTTGGGCAGGTTGGCTGCGGCCAGCGGGTCACCCTCCACCATGGCGGCAAACTGGCCGAACAGCTGCTCCAGGCTCTCCCGGCTCAGTTCACGACTGCCAAGCATTTCGGCCAGCGGCAGCGGCGCCTGCAGGGTCACCACCTCATGGGGCGGCACCTCGGCGGCCAGCGGCATCAGCACGTCCTCCACCACCATGATGGCCTGCTCCAGCTCCAGCGCGCTCGGCGGATCCCGGCGAAACGGGCCCGGCGTCATGGCCTCGAGGCCGAAGCCCAGGTCGCGGGTGAAGCGGGTGCCGTCGGCCCGGGTCAGCTGCAGCTGGCTGCTGTGCTCCCCCAGGCTGAGCAGGATGGCGGTCTGGTTGCGGGTCATGGGCTCTCCTTGTGGCGGTCGCGACTCTGCCTTATCCATACACCCGCCGCGACCTGCTGGCGAGGGCTTTCGGCACCCCCCATCCGGGTAATACGGCTTGCAATATGTGGTAGTGATGGCATTCTGGATGTCTAGATGGTTGTTTTGTCGTTGCCTTCAGGAGTTCAGATATGGATATTCGTACCGCCCCCCGCGCGCTTGCGCTCGCCCTGTTGCTGGCCAGCGGCCTGGCCACCGCCAACGAGGCACTGGTGATCCAGACCGACTTCGGTCTCAAGGATGGTGCCGTCTCGGCCATGAAGGGGGTCGCCTTCGGAGTGGATCGCACCCTGCCGCTCTATGACCTGACCCACGAGATCCCGGCCTACAACATCTGGGAAGCTTCCTACCGCCTCTATCAGACTCTGCAGTACTGGCCCAAGGGGACAGTGTTCGTCAGCGTGGTGGATCCGGGGGTTGGTACCGATCGCAAGTCGGTGGTGCTCAAGACCAAGAGCGGCCACTACATCGTCAGCCCGGATAACGGCACCCTGACTCTGGTGGCGGAGCACTTCGGCATCGATACCGTGCGCCAGATCGACGAGAAGACCAACCGCCTCAAGGGCTCCGAGAAGTCCTACACCTTCCACGGCCGCGACGTCTACGCCTACACCGGCGCCCGGCTCGCCTCCGGAGCCATCAGCTATGAGCAGGTGGGGCCCAGGCTGTCGGCCGAGGTGGTGAAGATCCCCTATCAGCCGGCAGTGGCCGAGCAGGATGGCACCCTCAAGGGCACCATTCCGATCCTGGACGTTCAGTACGGCAACGTCTGGACCAATATTGACGACAGCCTGCTGACCAAGGTGGGGATCAACAAGGGCGACAACGCCTGCATCAAGATCAGCGAAGGGGATGCGCTGAAATATGAGGACAAGGCCCCCTATGTCAGCAGCTTTGGCGATGTGCCGGAAGGCCAGCCGCTGGTCTACCTCAACAGCCTGCTGCAGGTGTCGGTGGCACTGAACATGGACAGCTTCGCCGCCCAGCATCAGGTGCAATCCGGCGCCAACTGGCATATCAGCCTGAAGAAGTGCTCCTGACGACAAGCTGAGGTCACCGGGTGGCCGGTACACGGAGATAAAGAGGGCAGGCATCGACGGATGCCTGCCCTCTTGTCATGGCGTCCGAGGCAGGATGGTTGTTGTCAAAACACATATTTGCAAGGTGATATTGATAATAATTGTCATTTGACTGGATAATCGCCGACTCCTCAGACCACTCACCCTTTGCACGATGAAAACCAGCCTCTTACTGGTCAGCCTGCTGATCCTGACCGCCTGCAATGACAACCATAGCCAGGCGCCCGTTCCCTCTGTGCCGGTGGTGACGCCGCCCGTGGTAGAGCCGCCGGTAGAACCTCCGGTGGTGACGCTGCCCACAGAGCCGCCGGTGGAGCCGGTACCGACCCATACCCGCAGCGAGTTGACCGTGCGGCTCGATGTGACGACCCGTCTGGGGCAGGGGGCCACCCTGCTGCTGCGCCAGGCTGCTACCGGCATCGCGGTAAGTGGGGAGCTGGGACAGGAGCGCCCCCTGGTCATGACGCTGCCGGCCGGTTTGCTGCTGGATCAGCCGCTGGAGCTGGTGGGGAGCGACGGCAGCTATATTCTGCGCGCCGCGACGGCCCGGGTGGCCGATCTCGGTGCCACGGCACTGTCGGCCCGCCGCGCTGACGCCCCTTCCTTGCGACTGGATGAAGAGGAGACGGCGCTGTTCCTGCTGGCCGACCGTAATGGGGACGGCACCCTCGATCAGAGCGAGTGGGGGCAACTGGCAGAGATCCGTCTGCAACAGCAAACACTCATCCAGGACTATGCAACCTTGTTGCTGGCCCAGCGCCAGCCGGGGGCCGAGCTCAACTATCCGGACAGCTGGCAGATGCTGCTGGCCCTGCGTGCCGATCAGGGGGAACGCAGCTGGTATCGGCGCAGCAACAGCGGTCCCATCGAGTCGGCGAGGCGGCTGCTCTATCCCGCCCAACCCAGCCAGCCCGACGAGCCGGAGACAGCCGAGCTGCTGCGCCTTGATGAGCAGGGCCGGCTGACGAGCGGCTCTGACTGGCGTTGCCTGCACGATGTGCGCAGCACCGCTGGGGTCAAGGGCAGTCAGTACTGGTTGCACGCCAGCGGCAGCAGCATCTTGCCGCAGAGCAGCCGTGCCGGGCTGGGAGTGGTGCCGACCGGCTGCGGACGCGGTGACTGGCGACTGCCTGGCCTGGCCGAATTCGAACGGCTGCTGGCGGCGGACAAGCAGAGTTGGCGCTACCCCCACACCTTTGCCCTGGCTGTGCCGGCCCGGATCTGGCTGCAGGACGGCGCCGGCCGCCCCGCTCTTTACCAACCTGCCACGGGCAGCTGGCTCGAGGAGGGGGAGGGCAGCGTGCTCTGGTATGCGCTGGCGCCCTATCCGGTACGCCCTTCGGTCATCCGTGACGACAAGATGCCCGACATGGCCGCCCTGCGCGCCCAGTATGCCGGCCCTGCCGCCCAATGGCCGGCCGCCAGGGTTGATGAGGGGGTCGAGTGGCAGGAGCTGGGGCCGCTGCCGGCGGTCCCCTTCCCGGCCGACAACCCTTACAGCCGGGCAAAGGTGGTATTGGGTCAGCAACTGTTCTTCGACAAGCGGCTCTCCCGGGCGCAAGACATCAGCTGTGCCAGCTGCCACGATCCGCAAAAGGGGTGGAGCGACGGGCTGAGCGTCTCGGTGGGCCATCAGGGGCAGAAGGGGACCCGCAACGCCCCCTCCATCCTCAATAGTGCTTTCAGCAGCAGCCAGTTCTGGGATGGCCGGGTCGGTTCCCTTGAGGAGCAGTCTTTGCACCCCATCCAGAACCCGGTGGAGATGGCGCTGGATCACGACGAACTGCTGGCGCGTCTGCGGGGCAGCCGGGACTACCCGGCGGCCTTTGCCACGGCGTTCGGTGACGAGGGGATCAGCCTGGAGCGGATCGCCAAGGCGATCGCCACCTTCGAGCGCACCATCATCAGCCGCGACAGCGACTTCGAGCGCTTCGTCAAAGGCGACGGGCAGGCCCTGAGCGACAAGGCGCTGTGGGGGATGCACCTCTATCGCACCGATGGCCGCTGCATGAACTGCCACTCCGGGCCGCTGCTGAGCCAGTACCGGTTCGAGAGCGTGGGGCTGGCCTATTATGGCCGCAATCTGGAAGATCGTGGCCGTTTCCTGCACACCCGCCAAAAGGCAGACATGGGGCGCTTCAAGACCCCCAGCCTGCGGGATGTGGCATTTACCGCACCTTATATGCACAACGGGGTCTTCCCCATCCTGGCGCAGCGCATCGGCAGTTCCGTGCAGGGGGTGGTGGCCATGTACAACTTCGGGGTGACCAAGTGGAGCAGCGGGGTGGGCTTCCCGACCGGGGTGGCACAGTACGATCCCTTCTTCCCGCAAGCCTCCGATCACCTGCATGCGCTCGGTCTCTCCAACGACGAGCTGGATGCCATCGGCGAGTTCCTGCGTAGCGTGTCTGCCGAACCGAGGCGGACTCCGGCCACGGTTGCCGAGCTCGGATTGAGCGGGATGGCTGACGAGGCGCCGGTGCCTGCCATCGTGATCGATCTGCAGGTGATGCCGGCAGCCCCCCGGCTGGAAGTGGGCCAGGCGCAGGCTCTGCAGGCCGAACTGCGGCTGAGCGATGGCACGCGCAATCCGGCGCAGGGCCCCTTGCAGTGGCGCAGCATGACGCCGGAGCGGGTCAGCGTCGACGGCGATGGAGTGCTGCGCGCTCTGGCGGTGGGGCCTGCCCGGGTGCAGGTGAGCACGGGCGAGCGGATGCTGGAACTGGCGGTGCAGGTGGTGGATGCCCAGCCCGATTTCAGCCAGGGCTGCCGTCATCCCGAGCTGGCGACGGGCGAGCTGATCTTCGTCTGTCCCCTGACTCGCGCGGAAGCAGACCGGCTGGAGCTGGCCTACGACGGCAGCGCCAGGGATGAGGATGGGGATTACAACCCCTTCCCCCACGACTACGTGGTGATGAGCCAGGCGCGGGCTCGCGACTACTGTCAGCAGCTGGTGGCGCGTGGCCACGATGATTGGCGCCTGCCGGCGGTCAGGGAGCTGACGGCGCTGTTTGCCGCCTATCATCAGGTCGGTGAGGAGATGAAGCTGCTGACGGAGCAGGGCTGGCCGCTCTACAGCCGGCTCTGGAGCAGCGATGCCCCCAACGACGACGGGGAGGCCCCCCTGCTCGATCCGGGCAGCGGCGAGCTCATCACGGATCTGCCGCAAGAGGCTCACGGCGTCGCCTGCGTGCGGGCACGTTAATAAACTCGAGTCATGATCTCGACAAGGGCGCTGCGGCGCCCTTTTCATGGCCGGTTCTGCGGTGAGCCTTACTGCCCCTTGAGCGGGGCGGCGGCGGGTTGAAGCCTGATGGGCTGGGGCGGCAGCTCGCGCACGCTTACCACCACCTCATAGCGTTTGTTGGCTTCGGCCGGCGGAATGTTCTTGAACAGCGCCTGGGCGATGGCCTGGGGATCCTGGCCCAGCTTGCTGGCGTGATAGAGGGGAGCGGGCAACGCCGGCGGGCGCGCGTCGGGACGACCGGCTGGCGGGGCTGGCAGTTCGCAGGCCTGGGCCGACAGGCTGGCAAGCAGCAGGGTGAGTGCGAGGGGGTAACGTGACATGGGGATGACTCCATCCAGGGAAGATGGCCCATCAAACGCCAGGCGGGCCGCTAGCTCAACGGCTTTTACGCTCCCTTTTCACCCTCTTTACAGTCATGACAACGGGCGCCTGGGCGCCCGTTGTGGATCCTGGCAACCGCGGGACTCAGAACTCGTTGGAGAGCGCCTTGTACCCCTTGACCAGATCGATGTTGGTGTGGGCCACGTCCTCGGAGAACTCGGCGGCATCCACCGACACCCGCGGGATGTGGTCCAGATCGCTCTGCTGGTTGATGCGGGTGGTGGAGGGGACGTAGAACTCCGGCGGCAGATCGCAGCCGTCCACCACCGAGTTGTGGCGCACCACGGCGCCGTCACCTATGTGGCAGTTGAACAGCACGCTGTTGAAGCCGATGAACACCCGGTTACCCACTTCGCACGGGCCGTGGACTATGCTGCGGTGGGCGATGGAGGTGTACTCGCCGATGGTGACCGCCGCGCCGGACTTGGAGTGGATGACGACCCCGTCCTGAATGTTGGAGTTGGCGCCGATGACGATGGGCTCCATGTCGCCGCTGGCATCCACCTCGTCGGCGCGGATCACCGCATAGGGGCCGACAAACACGTTCTCCTTGATGATCACCTTGCCACAGATGATGGCTGTCTTGTCGATATAGGCTGACTCGTCGATGACCGGCAGATGGCCGGAGGGATTCTTGCGGATCATGTTACATCCTGTTGAAGAGGAAAGCGGACGGGAAACAGGCCGGACGTGCGGGCCCGCCGGAGAGTCAGCTTACGCCTCGGTGCCGGGAGGGGAAACCCTTTACTGGTCTGACCCCGACATTGGCCGGCGCCTCGGCAGGGTGTTCCCTTTGGGCAAAATATGGGAGCATGGCCGTTCCCGAGGGCGAAACGGCCCGCTCGACACTATTTGCATAACCCTGGATATCCAAGATGAAGAAGATTGTTGTGCTGCTCGGCATGCTGCTGGCCCCCTGGTTCTCCTCTGCCGTTCAGGCCAAAGGGGAGGCCGGCGAGTTTGATTATTACGCCATGGCGCTCTCCTGGTCACCAGAGCACTGCGCCATCAAGCCGGCCGACCGGGACCAATGTTCCCGCCAGCTGGGATTCGTGCTGCACGGGCTCTGGCCCCAGTACCAGCGCGGCTACCCGAGCAGTTGTACCCGCGAGCGGCTGGAGCCGGCGATGGAGCAGCAGTTTGCCGGCCTCTATCCCAGCCGCTTTCTCTATCGCCATGAGTGGGAGAAGCACGGCACCTGTTCCGGCCTGAGCCAGCGCGATTTTCATCAGCTGGCCAGCGACCTGCGCCAGAAAGTGAAGATCCCGGCCGCCTATCAGTCTCCCGCCGAGCCGCTGCGCAAAAGCCGCTTTCAGCTCAAGGCGGATCTGGCCAGTGCCAACGACTGGCTGGCCCCGGACAACATCACGGTGGCCTGCGCCGACGGTGGCCGCTTCCTGCGGGAGGTCTATATCTGCCTCAACAAGGAGGGGACCGATGCCGTCACCTGTTCCGACGAGATGCAAAAGCGCGAGTTGCGCTCCTGCGGTCAGCCGGACTTCCTGCTGCGCAGCGTACGTTGACCACTTGTCTTCATCAGGCCCCTCGCGGGCCTGATGTGCAATGAGGGTATGGGAAAGGAGTCTGATCAATGAAGAGCAAGCAAGGATTTTCGGGTGAAGAGCGGGCGCTGCTGCTCGGCGTGAAAGGGGTGGGGCCCACCGTCATCGGGCGGCTTGAACAGCTTGGCTACCACAATCTGGTGCAATTGGCCGCGGCCGACACCGGCCATATCGTGCAGCTGGTGGCCAGCATGCTGGGCTCGACCTGCTGGCAGAACAGCCCGCAGGCCCGGGCGGCCATCGATGGGGCCATCGCGCTGGCGCGCAGCCAGGTCGGAGGCGTCACTCCCGAGCAGCAAGAGGCGACACCATGACGCTGTTTGCCGAACTGGGGCTGCGTTATCCCATCATTCAGGCCCCCATGGCCGGTGTGCAGGACTGCGCGCTGGCACTGGCCGTGACCCGGGCCGGCGCGCTGGGCTCATTGCCCGCGGCCATGCTGAGCCTCGCCACCTTGCGCGAAGAGCTGAGCCGGCTGGCGGCGAGCGGGGGGGCGTTCAACATCAACTTCTTCTGTCACCGGCAGGAGGCGCCGGATCCCGCCGCCCAGGCCCGCTGGCTGCAGCGGCTGGCGCCCTACTATGACGAATACGGCGTGCGCGACACTGCCGGCACGGTAGCTCCCAGTCGGGCCCCGTTCAATGCCGAACATGCCGCCATGGTGGCCGAGTTCAAACCGGCCGTGGTCAGTTTCCACTTCGGGCTGCCCGAGCCCGAGTTGCTGGTTAGGGTGAAAGCCAGCGGGGCCAAGATATTGGCCAGCGCCACCACGGTCGCAGAAGCCCGCTGGCTTGCCGACCATGGCGCCGATGCCATCATCGCCCAGGGGCTGGAGGCCGGCGGCCATCGCGGCCATTTCCTCGAGGACGATCTCAGCCTGCAGCAGGGCACCTTTACCCTGTTGCCACAGATAGTAGAGGCGGTGAGGCTGCCGGTCATCGCCGCCGGCGGCATTGTCGATGGTGTCGGCATTCGCGCCGCACTGGCGCTGGGGGCCCGCGCCGTACAGATGGGCACCGCCTTTCTCTGTTGTCATGAAGCCACCACTTCAAGTCTGCATCGGGCGGCGCTGCACTCGCCGGCGGGACATCACACGGCGCTGACCAATCTTTTCAGTGGTCGCCCGGCCCGCGGCATCGTCAATCGCCTGATGCGAGAGTTGGGCCCGCTGTCCGAAGCCGTGCCTGCCTTTCCTCATGCCAGTGGCGCCCTGGCCGCACTGCGCAGTGCGGCCGAACTGCGGGGGGATGCAGGGTGCTCGCCGCTCTGGGCTGGCCAGAATGTCTCCGGTTGCCGTGACTGGCCGGCTGCCGAGCTGATCTCGCTTTGGGTAAAAGAAGCAGGGTTGGCTGACGTTATGCCTATATAGCAAGCCAAAGCGGGCGCTGGCTCGGGTGGAAGGTCAGAAAAGAGGGGGAGAAGAAGACTCGGATCCCCTGTTTTACTCGCCATCTGTGGATAAGTTTGTATAAAAGCTGTGTTTGGATATGAATAACTAAAAAAGTGCGCTTTTTTGCAATTTTATTGCATTCTCCCCCTTGCCAGCGTGATCAATCTCTCTATAATGCGCCCCATCGACACGGCAAGCGGCAACGCAAACAGTTGGGTCGGTGGCCTCGAAAAGCCTTTGAAAATAAGGCTTGACTCGAGAAGGCGGTTGAGTAGAATGCCACTCCCGCAGCAGCCAAAAGCTGCGTCGCTCTTTAAC
>NZ_JBFOCO010000008.1:0-118044 GCF_040907865.1 Aeromonas sp. s5 | reverse complement strand
GATTTAGATGGGTCGTTAGCTCAGTCGGTAGAGCAGTTGACTTTTAATCAATTGGTCGCTGGTTCGAATCCAGCACGACCCACCATCATTTCAGAATCCCAGGTCGTTTAGCTCAGCTGGGAGAGCACCTCCCTTACAAGGAGGGGGTCACTGGTTCGATCCCAGTAACGACCACCAGATTGAAAAAGCCCGCAGCAATGCGGGCTTTTTTTATGGCTGTTAGGCATCAGGTTCTCAGCCGCTCGAGCTGGTTGGCCAGCGCCGTCGCGGCCTGTTCCAACTGCTCACTCAGGCGGTGGCTGGCATTGGCCTCCTGCCCCAGGGTGGTGGCGGCATCGCCGATCCGCATCAGGTTCTGGTTGATGGTGTCGCTGACGGCGCTCTGCTGTTCGGCCGCCGTGGCCACCTGGCTGATGTGGTCGTGGATCTGCTGGATTTGGGTGACCACCTGGTTGAGGGCTTCAAACGCCTGCTCCGTCCCTTCTACCGTGCTGGCCGAACGGGCGATGCCGGTACTCATCAACTGCTGGCTGCTGCTGACTTCGGTCTGCAGGCTGCCGATGAGCTGACCTATCTCGTCGGTGGACTCCCGGGTCTTGTTGGCCAGGGCCCGTACTTCATCTGCCACCACGGCAAAACCGCGCCCCATGTCGCCGGCCCGCGCCGCCTCGATGGCCGCATTGAGCGCCAGCAGGTTGGTCTGCTCGGCGATGGCCCTGATCACGTCGAGAATGCGGCTGATATTGGTGCTGCGCTGGGCGACCTGAGCGACCGCCTTGTCGGCCTGATGCATGTCCTCGACCAGAGTGTGGATCTCGTTGCGAGCCCGGCTCAGGGTCTGCTGGGCCGTGCTTATGTGGTGGGTCGCCGTCTCAGACTCCTGAGCCGCCTGTTCCGCATAACCCGCCACGCTGACCGCCGTGGTGCTCATCTGATGCATGGCGCTGACCACGCTCTCCAGCTCCAGGCTCTGCTCATCCAGGCTGCTGCGCATGGTGTCGGCCGTCTGCTTCATGCCGCTGGCCTGCTGGTGCACCTGCTGGCCGATCTGCTTGCTGCCCTGCACCATGCCGCGCAGCTTGCCGAGGAAGGCGTTGAGGTGGCCGCCCAGTTCGATCAGCTCCTGGTGGGTGTCTATCTTCATCTGCTGGGTCAGGTCTCCCTCGTGACTGGCGAGGTGAGACACATGGCGGCTGATGAGGGAGAGGGGGGCCGTGATGCTCTGGATGAACCAGATGAGCAACGCCAGCGCCAGCAGGGTGACGACGACGATGGCGATCAACTGCTGCTGCTGGGTGGCCTGCAGCAGGTCGCCCAGCTGGTTGCTGATGGTGTTGGCCTGGCTGAGGGCCTGCGCCTTGGGCACCTTGATCATCAGCCACCACTGGCTGTCGGCGGCATCGATCCTGACCGGTTGCTGCAGGATGAAGTCGCTCTCCGTGCTCTGTGCCTGGCCGGTAGGGGCCGTGAGGCCGGCTTCCGTCAACGGCCGTCCCAGCTTGTCGGCGTGGCGGTTGCTGCCGACGATGAGCCCCATCTTGCTGACCAGGGTGACCTCGGCCTGGTTGTCGTAAAGGCTCTTGCCGAGGCTCTCGGCCAGTTGCTGGAAGATGGGGAGGTTCATGTCGACGCCGGTGATGCCGACAAATTTGCCTGCCTTCAGGATGGGCACCGTCAGGCTGGTCATCAGCATCTGGTTGCCCGGGCTGATTTCATAGAGATAGGGCTCCATCAGGCAGGGGCGCAGGGTATCGCGGCCGCACAGGTACCACTCGCTGTTGCGAATGCCGAACTCGTTGACCGAGGTGTCGTATTTGGCGGCACTGCTGGTGGCATCCACCGGCTGCTGGCTGATCTGGCCCCCCTGATCCCGGGTAAAGTAAATCTCCAGGCTGCCCTTGCTGGCGACGGAGTGGGAGGCGCCAGCCAGCCAGCTGGCATCCTGACCGTCATAGCCGTCGGGCTCAAACTGGGCGTAGATGGAGCTGATGCCACCAGCTTGCAGCAAGCGGCTGCGAAGCAGCATCTCGACCTGGGGGCGGCTCAGCAGCCCGTCAGGCTGCGTCATGCTGCCCTCCAGCTGGGCTGCCATGCCCAGCGGCACCTGATAGGACTGTTGCAGCAGGGCGGCTATCTGCACCGCATAGCGTTCGGCCTGGAACTGCAGGGTTCGGGATACCTCCTGCTCCAGTGCCTGGCGGGTCTGGCTCACTATGTCGTTGCGCAGGGAGTTCAGCGAGGAGGATTGCATCAGGGTCATGGCGAGGCCGCTGGCGATAAACAGACCCATGGTGAGCAGCAGCAGCTTGGTCTTGAGTGAACGTTGTTTCATCCGACTACTCCTTTGGCAAGAATGACAACGAATGAGATGAGTATATTCGGACGCTTGCACGGCACCCGATTTGTTGATGGGTTTGTGCACGGCTTCTGGTTATAATTTTTGCCTTTCCAAGCGTTGATGGAACAGTCGCAATGAGCAATGCACTGAACAATGTCCCGCCGGTAGTCGAGATGGACTATCCGTTTCCGGCCAAGCCCCTTCCCCTGAGCGCCGAGCAGAAGACGACCCTGATCGCAGACATCAAGGCACTGCTCAAGGAGCGCAAGGCGGTGCTGGTCGCCCACTACTACACGGATCCCGAGATCCAGGCGTTGGCGGAGGAGACCGGCGGTTTCGTCGGTGACTCCCTCGAGATGGCCCGTTTTGGTCGCGATCATGAGGCGCAGACCCTGATCGTCGCCGGCGTGCGCTTCATGGGGGAGACCTCCAAGATTCTGAGCCCACACAAGCGGGTGCTGATGCCGACCCTGGAGGCCGAGTGTTCCCTCGATCTGGGCTGCCCCATCGAGCAGTTCTCCGCCTTCTGTGACGCCCATCCCGATCACATCGTGGTGGTCTATGCCAACACCTCCGCGGCGGTCAAGGCGCGGGCGGACTGGGTGGTCACTTCCAGCATCGCGCTGGAGATCGTCGAGCACCTGGACAGCCAGGGTCACAAGATCATCTGGGGCCCGGACCGTCACCTGGGGGCCTATATCGAGAAGAAGACGGGCGCCGAGATGCTGCGCTGGCAGGGCCACTGCATCGTCCACGACGAGTTCAAGGCCCGCGCCCTGCGCGAGTTGAAGGAGCAGAATCCGGATGCCGCCGTGCTGGTGCACCCGGAGTCACCTGCCTCGGTGATCGAACTGGCCGATGCGGTGGGATCCACCAGCCAGCTGATCAAGGCGGCCAGGGAGCTGCCCCAGCAGAAGCTCATCGTGGCGACCGATCGCGGCATCTTCTACAAGATGCAGCAGGCCTGCCCGGAGAAGGAGATGGTGGAAGCGCCGACCGGTGGCGATGGTGCGACCTGCCGCAGCTGTGCCCACTGTCCCTGGATGGCGATGAACGGCCTGGTGGCCATCAAGTCGGCCCTGACCGATGGCGCCGAGCGTCACGAGATCCATGTGGACGAGGATCTGCGGGTGAAGGCCTTGATCCCGCTCGACCGCATGCTCAACTTCGCCGCCGAGCTCAAGCTCAAGACCCAGGGCAATGCCTGATCACCAAGACAAACAGATGCAAAGAGGGCTCCCGCGGGAGCCCTCCTTATTTATCTGAACCTCATTCGGCTCAGATGATCACGGTGGAGAAGCTGTGCTCTTCATCCGGTGCAACGGTCACGCCTGTCTCGCTGGCGATGGCTGCTTCGACGCAGAGCATGGTGCGATAGCCGTCATCGCTCATGTCGGCCATGGCGCGGGCGCCTTCCAGCCAGGGAGTCCAGACTACCACGCTGTCGTGGTTGCCGCTGACCACTCGGGTCTGACGTTCGCCATCCTGGATGCTGACCTGGGCGTCTGGCTGCCAGTAGACCCGATCCAGCGGCCCGTTCAGGGTCAGGGCGCCCTGCTGCTGGCCATTCTGGCCGGTCAGCTTGTCGGCATAAGGCTCGCCAAGGCCGCTGACGCTCACTGCCTCCGGTGAGCTTATCTGCAGGTAGGTGTGCAGGGCACCGCTGTAGACGAGGGGCTCTTTACCTGTGTTGCGGGTAGTCAGTACCAGGGCCAGCTCCTTGCCCACCAGTACGTCCAGCTCCAGCTCGAAGGCATGAGGCCAGAGCTGACGAGTGGTCTCGTTGTCACGCAAAGACAGATGGACGAGCGTACCGTCGCCGTGATCGGAGACGCCGTCCAGCGTCCACAGGCTGGTGCGGGCAAAGCCGTGGGAGGGCTTGCCGCTGCCGACGCGGGCCGGCGCCGGGCCAAACCAGGGCCAGCAGAGAGGAATGCCGCCGCGAATGGGCTTGCTGCCATCCAGCACAGCCTTGTCGCTGAGCCAGATGGAGGCGGGTTCATCATGGCGCTGATAGCTCAATACGTGGGCGCCAAACAGGCTGATTTCTGCCCTGGCGTAGCCGTTGTCGATGGTCAGCAGCGGCTGGCCTGCCGGATGGTGGCTGAGGGTACAGTGGGCAGTCAGAGTGCGTGTCGGTTGCATGAGGACTCCTGTGCTCGCGCACATTCAGAAGAGAAGGGTGGAATAATCCCGGTCCAGAATACAAAAAGGCGGCCCATGGCCGCCTTTTTCAAGCTACTTGATTGCTTATCCCAAATTACTTGGAGATGTGAGCGATCAGGTCCAGAACCTTGCTGGAGTAGCCCATTTCGTTGTCGTACCAGGATACAACTTTAACGAACTTGTCGGTCAGCTGGATACCAGCCTTGGCGTCGAACACGGAGGTCTGACGCTCGCCCAGGAAGTCGGTGGAAACCACTTCGTCTTCGGTGTAGCCCAGCACGCCCTTCATGGCGCCTTCGGAAGCAGCTTTCATCGCTTCGCAGATTTCTGCGTAGGTGGCAGCTTTCTTCAGGTTGACGGTCAGGTCAACTACGGATACGTCCGGAGTCGGAACACGGAAAGCCATACCGGTCAGCAGGCCTTTCAGTTCCGGGATAACCACGCCAACAGCCTTGGCAGCACCGGTAGAGGACGGGATGATGTTCTGAGCCGCGCCGCGGCCACCGCGCCAGTCTTTGGCAGACGGACCATCAACGGTCTTCTGGGTAGCAGTGGTAGCGTGAACGGTGGTCATCAGACCGGATTCGATACCGAAGGTGTCGTTCAGTACTTTGGCGATCGGAGCCAGGCAGTTGGTGGTGCAGGAAGCGTTGGAAACGATGTCCTGGCCAGCGTAGGTAGCGTGGTTAACGCCCATGACGAACATCGGGGTAGCGTCTTTGGACGGACCGGTCAGTACAACTTTCTTGGCGCCGGCAGCGATGTGCTTGCGAGCGGTCTCGTCGGTCAGGAACAGACCGGTAGCTTCGGCAACAACGTCAACACCGATGGCATCCCATTTCAGGTTGGCCGGGTCACGTTCAGCGGTAACACGTACGGTTTTGCCGTTGACAACCAGGTTGCCGTCTTTGACTTCAACGGTGCCCTTGAAGCGGCCGTGAGTTGAGTCGTACTTCAGCATGTAAGCCATGTAGTCAACGTCGATCAGATCGTTGATACCAACAACTTCGATGTCGTTGCGCTCGCAAGCCAGACGGAAGACGAAGCGACCGATGCGGCCAAAACCGTTAATACCTACTTTGATAGTCATAATTGGTTACCTAACTGTTCAGTAGTCAAAGAAAATTCCGCTTGTAAATTTACTAGAACTCCCCCGCGAGTCAACCAACAATCTGTCTGAAATTGCGCTATATCATGAAAAACTGTGAAATTTATTTTCTGTTTATGTAACTGACTACCAGCTTTTGGCGAAATAACTATCGATGGGACCGGCGTGGCAGTTATCAACAATAGTGCCTACTCGGTCACACAACCAGCCAGACAGATGTGTAAAAATGTGCGCGGTTTAGCATGGCCCATAGAGCCACTGTTCAAGTACCACCCATAAAAATTAATCAAAATAGTATAGATAGAATCCACAGCGGGAATTCTCAAACTATGACCACCCTGATTGAACAGCTGGCTGCCGCTAAAGGTATCGCCAGCGAGTATGTTGATGCCTGGGGCCACCCGGCTCAGGTATCCGAAGAGAGCAAGGCCGCCATGCTGGGCGCCATGGGTTACCGCGTCGACGACGAGGCCGCCCTGACCGAGCAGCTTGAGCAGGAGCACCGCCAGCACTGGCTGCGTGCGCTGGATCCCGTGATGGTGGTCCGCAGCGGCGAGCCCATCACCCTCGAAGTCCGTCTGCCCATCGAATTCGTCAACGACGCCCTCACCTGGCAGCTCAAGCTGGAGCAGGGCGGCCTGTTGTCCGGTCAGTTCACCCCCATCGACGGTGAGCTGGTCGGCGTGGCCGAATTCGAAGAGATGGAGTGCCAGGCCTATCGCGTGGCCCTGGATGTGCAGCCCGAGCTGGGTTATCACGATCTGATCCTGCTGGAGGAGGGCAACGACGAGCCGCTCGCCAGCATGCGCCTCATCGTCGCGCCCAAGGCGTGCTACAAGCAGCCTCCCATCGCCAATGGCCGCAAGGTGTGGGGCCCGAGCGTACAGCTCTACTGCCTGCGCAGCCGCCACAACTGGGGCATCGGCGATTTCAGCGATCTGGGTCAGCTGGTCGAGAAGATGGCCGCCTGGGGCGCCCACTTCGTCGGCCTCAACCCGATCCATGCCCTCTATCCGGCCAACCCGGAGAGCGCCAGCCCTTACAGCCCCTCGTCCCGGCGCTGGCTCAACGTGGCCTACATCGATGTGGAAGCGGTGCCCGAATTCCAAGGAAACGCTGGCCTCAAGGCGGAAGTGGCAAACCCCGCTTTCCAGCAGCATCTGAGCGAGCTGCGTGCCAAGGGCAACGTGGATTACACCGGCGTCATCGAGACCAAGCTCGGCATGCTGCGCCAGGTGTTCGATCAGGCGAGCCTCGGCGCCGAGCGTCAGGCCGCTTTCGATGCATTCGTCGCCGCCGGCGGCGACAGCTTGCAACAACAGGCCGCCTTCGATGCCCTGCAAGCCCACTTCTATGCCAAGGGCGAGAATGCCTGGGGCTGGCCGGTGTGGCCGGAGCCGTTCCGCGACTACCACAATCCTGAAGTGGCGGCCTGGATGGCCGAGCACAGTCAGGATGTGAATTTCTACCTCTATCTGCAATTCCTGGCCGACGAGCAGCTGGCCCGGGCCGACGCCCGTGCCAAGGCGGCGGGCATGGTGATGGGGATCTACCGCGATCTGGCGGTGGGCGTCTCCGAAGGTTCCACCGAGATCTGGGCCAACCGGGATCTCTACTGCCCGAAAGCCTCGGTCGGTGCGCCGCCCGATATTCTGGGCCCGCTCGGCCAGAACTGGGGCCTGCCCCCCATGAACCCGAACCAGCTGTTCGAAGCGGCTTACCAGCCCATGGTGGATCTGTTCCGCGCCAACATGCGCTCCTGCGGCGCGCTGCGCATCGACCACGTGATGGCCTTGCTGCGCCTGTGGTGGGTGCCGCCCGGAGAGTCCGCCGCCAAAGGCGCCTACATCTATTACCCGGTCAACGACCTGCTCGGCATCCTGGCCCTCGAGTCCCACCGCAATCAGTGTCTGCTGATCGGCGAGGATCTCGGTACCGTGCCGGAGGGGATCGACGTGACCCTGAAGGAGAACGGCGTCCACTCCTACAAGGTGTTCTTCTTTGAGCGCTCCAAGGACGATGGTGGCTTCATCTCCCCGGCGCACTATGCCGAGCAGGCGATGTCGGCGCTGACCACCCACGACATGCCGACCCTCAAGGGCTTCTGGCATTGTGACGATCTGGCGCTGGGGCGCGAGCTGGGCTTGTATCCAGATGAAGACGTACTCAAGACCCTGTATGCTGATCGCCACCAGGCCAAGCAGCGCATTCTCGACAGCCTGCACGGCCACGGGGTGATCTCCGGCAACATCAGCCACGACGTGAACTGGGTTGGCATGAACACCGAGCTCAACCACGGTCTGCAACTGCACATGTCTCGCGGCAGCTGCGCCCTGTTCAGCACCCAGCTGGAGGATTGGCTGGAGATGGACAAGCCGGTCAACGTGCCTGGCACCAGTTACGAGTACCCGAACTGGCGCCGCAAGCTCTCCACCGATCTGGAGGATATTTTTGCCAATGAGGCGCTCAAGGCGCTGGCAGGCAAGATGAGCCAGGCCCGTGACGAGGCCAGTCGTTGAGCCACTGCCGACAAAACGTGACTCACTTAAATCCGCTTCGGCCCAGGCCGGAGCGGATGCTCAGCTATGAAAGGAAATCTCGATGCTCGTTGAACGTTTGGTTGCAGCCCGCTGTTCCGATCCCTTCTCCCACTTAGGCCTGCAGGCCAATCCGGATGGGCCCGGCCTCAAGCTGACCGTCTGGTTACCCGATGCCCAGGCCGTAAGGGTCAGGGATCTCAAGTCGGGCAAGATTGTTGCCACCCTGGCGCCCACCGATGATTTGGGCCTCTTTGAAACTGTTTTCACCCGCCGTAAAAATCCCTTCCCCTACCAGTTGCTTGCCGACTACCCAGATACCACCGTCGAGGTCATCGATCCTTATCAGTTCCAGGATGCGGGCTGGGCCGGGTTGGCGGAGCTCACCTACCAGCCGGAAAACCTCTACCACACGCTCGGTGCCCAGCTGCGCACCGTGGAGCATCTGGACCAGCGAGTGGAGGGGGTGCGCTTTGCGGTCTATGCGCCGAGCGCCACCGCGGTGAGCCTCATAGGCGATTTCAACTTCTGGGATGGCCGCCGCCACCCGATGCAGCGCAGCCAGTGCGGTCACTGGGTGCTGTTCGTGCCGGGCCTCAAGGCTGGGGATCGCTACAAGTTCGAACTGAAAGACCCCATGGGCAACCGGCTGCCGCACAAGAGCGACCCGGTGGGTTTCTACTGCGAGCAGTACCCCTCGTTCGCCTCCGTGGTCTATGACCACGACCAGTACCAGTGGCAGGATGCCGCCTGGCGCGAGAGCCAGCTCAACGACAAGCGGGAGCAGCCGCTCTCCATCTACGAGCTGCACGTCGGCTCCTGGAAGCGCCACCCCAACGGTGACAGCCTGAGCTGGCGCGAGCTGGCGGTGGAGCTGGTCGATTACGTCAAAGAGATGGAATACACCCACATCGAGCTGCTGCCGGTCTCCGAGCACCCGTTCAGCGGCTCCTGGGGCTACCAGCCGGTGGGCATGTTCTCCCCCACCAGTCGCTACGGCAGTGCCGACGACTTCAAGTACTTCGTGGACCAGTGCCACCAGGCCGGGATCGGCGTGATTCTGGATTGGGTGCCCGCCCACTTCCCGTCCGATGCCCACGGGCTGGCTCGCTTCGACGGCACTCCGCTCTACGAGTATGAGGATCCGCGCCGTGGCTGGCACCCGGACTGGAACTCCTACATCTATGACTTCGGTCGCAACACGGTGCGCCAGTTCCTGGTGGCCAGCGCCCTGTTCTGGCTCGACAAGTTCCACGTCGATGGCCTGCGGGTGGATGCGGTCGCCTCCATGCTCTATCTGGACTATTCGCGCAACGAGGGGGAGTGGGTGCCCAACGTCGATGGCGGCAACCACAACTACGAGGCGATCAGCCTGCTCAAGTGGACCAACGAGGAGGTGTACGGCAAGTACCCCCACGCCATGACCATCGCCGAGGAGTCCACCGCCTTTGCCGGGGTCTCCCGTCCCACCTTCCTGGGCGGTCTGGGTTTTGGCTTCAAGTGGAATATGGGCTGGATGCACGACACCCTCACCTACATGCAGAAGGAGCCCATTCACCGCCGTTACCACCACAACGACATGACCTTCTCCATGGTGTACCACTATGACGAGAACTTCATTCTGTCGCTCTCCCACGATGAGGTGGTGCACGGCAAGCACTCCATGCTCTACAAGATGCCGGGGGACGAGTGGCAGCAGGCGGCCAACCTGCGCGCCTACATGGGCTTCATGTATGCTCATCCCGGCAAGAAGCTCAACTTCATGGGCACCGAGATCGCCCAGAGCAACGAGTGGAATCACGATGCACAGCTGCCCTGGCACCTGCTGCAGTATCCCAAGCATGGCGGCCAGCAGCGACTGATCCATGACCTCAACCACCTCTACCGTCATGAAGCTGCCTTGTATCAGGCGGACTATGAGCAGAACGGCTTCCGCTGGCTGGATCACAACGACGCCGACAACAGCATCTTCGCCTGGCTGCGGGCCGACAAGCAGGGAGCCAACCCGCTGGTAGTGGCCTGTAACTTCACCCCGGTGCCGCGTATCGGTTATCGCCTCGGGGTGCCTGCGGCCGGTCACTACCGGGTGGTGCTCAATACCGACAGCGAGCATTACTGGGGCAGCAACTATGATGTGGGTCTGGTGTTCGTCGCCGAGCCGACCCCCTGGCAGGGGATGGCGCACAGCATAGTGCTGGACTTGCCGCCGCTCGCGACCTTGTTCATCAAACAGGAGCCTTGATGTTTGCAATGGAAAAGGGGCAGGACTACCCGCTGGGAGTGCTGCTCGACAAGACGGGTTGTCACTTCTGCGTCTGGGCGCCGCAATCGGACAAGGTGGAGCTCTGCCTGTTCGATGAGCAGGAACGGGAGCTGGCCCGCCTCGAGCTACCCGGCCGGCGCGGCCAGTACCGCTTTGGCTATGTGCGCGGGGTTCGGGCCGGCCAGCGTTACGGCTACCGGGTGTACGGCATCTCCCAGGAGGGGATGCTGTTCGACCCGGACAAGCTGCTGATCGACCCCTATGCCAAGGCACTCAGCCGCCCCACCTATTGGGACGATGCCCTCTATCAGGGGGACAGCGCGGCCATGGTGGCCAAATCCGTGGTGGTGGATGATGCATTCGATTGGCAGGGGGTGGGCAAGCCTGCCATCGAGCCTGCCCGCACCGTCATCTACGAGGCCCACGTCAAGGGCCTCACCCGCCAGCATCAGGGGGTGCCGAGCGAGCTGCGCGGCACCTATCTGGGGATCTGCCACCCGCTCATCATCGAACATCTCAAGTCCCTCGGCGTTAGCGCGGTGCAGCTGATGCCGGTGGCGGCCTTCATGTCTGAGCCCAGGCTCGAGCAGCTGGGGCTCACCAACTACTGGGGTTACAACCCCATCGCCTTCTTCGCCCCCGAGCCGCGCTATGCGGCGCAGGAGGCGGTGACCGAGTTCAAGACCATGGTGCGCGAGCTGCACAGGGCCGGGCTCGAGGTGATCCTGGACGTGGTCTACAACCACACCGCAGAGGCGGGCTTCGACGGCCCAGTGCTCTCCTTCAAGGGTTTTGACAACGCTGGTTACTACGCCTTCGAGGCGGGGGCCCACGGCCCCGATTACACTCGCCACGCCAACGTCACCGGTTGCGGCAACAGCGTCAATCTGGATCACCCCAACAGCCTGCGGCTGGTGCTCGACGCCCTGCGCTACTGGGTCACCGAGATGCAGGTGGACGGCTTTCGCTTCGATCTGGCGGTCACCCTGGCGCGCGAGGCGGGGGAGTTCGACCCCATGGGGGCCTTCTTCAAGGCCATGATGGCGGATCCCGTGCTGGCGCGGGTCAAGCTCATCGCCGAACCCTGGGATATCGGCCCCTTCGGCTATCGGCTCGGCCAGTTCCCGAGCCAGTGGCTGGAAATCAACGACCGCTACCGCGACACGGTGCGCGCCTTCTGGCGCGGCGATGCGGGCAAGATGGGGGACTTTGCCACCCGGCTGGTGGGCTCACGGGATCTGTTCCCGAAGAACTGGCGTTCCCCCCATACCAGCGTCAACTACCTCTGCTATCACGATGGCTTCACCCTGGAGGATCTGGTCTCTTACAACCAGCGCCACAACCAGGCCAACGGCGAGGACAACCGGGACGGCCACGGCAACAACCTCTCCTGCAACCACGGCGTCGAGGGGCCGACGCTCGACCCCAGGGTGAACAACCTGCGCCAGCAGCAGAAGCGCAACCTGATCGCCACCCTGCTGCTGTCACAAGGGACACCGCACTTCCTCGCCGGCGACGAGATGGGCCGCAGCCAGCTAGGCAACAACAACGCCTACTGCCAGGACAACCAGATCAGCTGGGTCAACTGGCAGTGGCGACCGGAGGACGAGCGGCTGCTCGCCTTCACCCAGCAGATGATGGCGCTGCGGGCGGAGTCCACCGTCTTCTCCAACCTGCAGCTGAGCGACGACAGCTGGAATGGCGCCCCCAGCAGCTGCCACCAGGTCAACTGGTATCACCCGGATGGCCATCAGCTCACCGATCAGGACTGGCACGCCCCCATGGGGCAGGCTTTTGCCATGGATATAGGGATGATTGGTTGCGGCGGGGAGCGCTGGTTCGTGCTGTTCAACGCCAGCGACTACGACATCCAGTTCCGCCTGCCGCCGCCGGGGGATGGCATGGAGTGGATCCAGACCATCGACACCGCCACCAATGACGGCTTGCCGTTCCTGCCCGACGACATCAAGCGGCAGGTGGCGGTGGGCCGGGCCCACTCCCTCAAGCTGCTGGAGCGGGTAGCCCTGAGTGCGGTGGCGCTGGCGGAGGAAGAGGCGCTGGCCACTGCGGATGTTGCCGCCGTGTTGCCAACGGGATCACAGTTCCCGCTGGCGGGGTAGAGTGCGGCGCCCTGACTGGGTATGCTGGGCACCGTTATTCACGGCAAGGAGTCAGTATGAGCGGCAACACCCCCAACCCCGAGCAGTGGCGCCAGCAGTTGAGCGCCGAGCAGTTTCACGTCTGCTGGGAGAAGGGCACGGAGCGTCCCTACAGCGGCGCCCTGCTCCACAACCGCAAGAGCGGCGACTACCTGTGCGTCTGCTGCAAGAGCGTGCTGTTCCACTCGGATGCCAAGTTTGATTCGGGCTGCGGCTGGCCCTCGTTCGATCGGGCCATCGACGGGACCGTGACCTACACAGAGGACAACAGCCACGGCATGAAGCGGGTGGAGATCACCTGCAGCAAGTGCGGCTCCCACCTCGGTCACGTTTTCCCGGACGGGCCGACCGAGACCGGCCAGCGCTACTGCGTCAACAGCTTGAGCCTGGATTTCGATCCCGAGCCTTGAGCCTGGCGAGCGACATGCATGCAAAAACGGCCCCCTGCCTTGGCAGGGGGCCGTTGCTTTGTGGCCGCCGCCTGGGTCGCTCAGACCAGCAGCAGGGTGGCTCCCATCAACAGGGTCGCCAGCGCCAGGATAGGCAGCCTGAGTGCCCGCAGCAGGTAGAAGCCGACGGCGGCCAGCGCCAGATCGGTGGGCGCCAGTACGGCGCTCTGCCAGACTGGCTGATAAAGTGCCGCCAGCAGCAGACCCACCACGGCGGCGTTGATGCCGGCCACGGCGCCGGCGAGTCGAGGGCGTGCCAGCCAGCTCTGCCAGCAGGGGCCCATTGCCCACAGCAGCAGAAAACCGGGCAGAAACAGCGCCAGGGTCGCCAGCAGAGCGCCGCCCAACGGGGTGGCCGGCAGCAACTGGGCGCCGAGATAGGTCGCCAGGGTGAACATGGGACCGGGCACCAGCTGGGCCAGGCTGTAGCCGGTCAGGAGCTGCTGCTGGCTGAGGCTGTGCCCCGCGCTCTCCGCCAGCAGGGGCAGCACCACGTGGCCGCCGCCAAACACCAGGCTGCCGGCCCGGTAGAAGTCGGCGACCAGCTGGCCGACGGGGCCCCCCAGCAGCGGCAGGCCGACAAACAGCAGGGCGAACAGCAGCAGGGTGGGCCAGTGGGGTCGGCTCACAGCGCCGGCAGACGACAAGGGAGTGCCGCTTTGGTCTGCCTGGCGGGCACAGAGCAGGGCGGTCCCCGCCAGCATGACGAGCTGGGTGAGCAGGCCGGGTTGCCACCAGAGGGCGGCCGCGGTGGCGACCATGATCCCCTGATTGCGCGTTGTCTTGCAGAACTGGCGGCTCATGGTGAGCACCGCATCGGCCACCACCACCAGCGCCAGCAGCTTGAGGCCGTGCAGGGCGGCATCGAGCCAGACGTTGTTGCCGAGCTGGCCCAGACCGATGGCGGCGGCCAGCAACAACAGGAAGGAGGGGAGGGTGAAGCCGGCGAAGGCAGCCAGCGCTCCGCCAAGCCCGGCCCGCTGGCGACCGATGGCAAAGCCGAGCTGGCTGGAGGCGGGACCCGGCAGCAGCTGGCAGAGGGCCAGCAACTGGGCGAATTCGGCCTGGGTCAGCCAGCCCCGCCGCTCGACAAAGGTGCGCTGGAAGTAGCCGATATGGGCGGCCGGCCCGCCAAAACTGATGCAGCCCAACCACAGAAATTGCATGAATACCTGTCCCACCTCGTCGCTCTCCTCGCACATCCCATCAGACGGTGGAGATGATATGACAAAGCGGTGACTTTTTTATGACAAATCAGGGGGCTGCTGGCAGGTAGCCGCGCCTTGTCAGCCGCAGACAATGGCTTATGGGACCGGCTGGCTCGAGGTTGGCAGGTAGCAACGATTCGCCAGCCAGCAGGCGATGGCTTATGGGGCCGGCTGGCTCGAGGTCGGCAGGTAGCAACGATTCGCCAGCCAGCAGACGATGGCTTATGGGGCCGGCTGGCTCGGGGTCGGCAGGTAGCAACGGCCAGCAAGCCAGCAGGCGATGGACTGGCGGCTGGCATCGAAGTGGGGCTCTGGCAGATTGCGCGGGTCGCACCAGACCCAGCCTTCGCACTTCTCCGGCTCCAGCAGCTGGGGTTCTCCCTCTACCTCGGCCAGCAGGGTGACCGAGACATAGTGCAGACCGCTCTCGCGCCAGGTCTCCAGGTTGTTGGTGACGGCGATGACGCTGGGGTTGCTGATCCGAAAACCCGTCTCCTCGGCCACTTCCCGGATCGCGGCCGATTCGAACGTCTCTCCCAGCTCCAGATGACCGCCGGCGATGGACCAGTAGGGGGCGTGGCTCCCCTTGCGCTTGCCAAGCAGCACTTGGCCCTGGCGGTTGGTGAGGATCACGCCGACACCGACGCGGGGATAAGGGGTAGACATAAGAAGGGCTCCTTGCAGGGATGAGCTGGCCGTTAAAACGGCGAATTGCACCATAAAAAACGGGCCCACCTTAGGTCGGATGGGCCCGTCATGCAAGCAGTCTGCGGCGTCAGGCGCCAGTGCGGAGGATCACGCCAGCTTGACCAGCATCTTGCCGGTGTTGCGCCCCTCGAACAGCCCGATGAAGGCCTGCGGCATGCTGGCGAGCCCCTGATAGACGGTCTCTTCGGCCTGCAGGGTGCCGGCGTCGAAGGCCGGGGTCACCTCGGCCAGAAACTCGCCGTAGTGCTGCCAGTGATCGAACACTATCAGCCCCTGCATGGTGAGGCGCTTGCGGATCACCTGGGAGAGGTTGCGCGGGCCGTTCGTCTTGCTCTGGCCGTTGTACTGTTCGATGAGCCCGCACATCACGATGCGACCGTGTACCACCATGTGGTTGAGGGCGGCGTCCAGCATGGCGCCCCCCACGTTCTCGAAGTAGACGTGGATCCCGTCCGGCGCCAGCCGGCCCAGCTCGTCATCGAGATCCGGGGTCTCACGGTAGTTGATCACCTCGTCGGCCCCCAGGCTCTTGAGGTAGGCCACCTTGTCGGCCGATCCGGTGGAGCCGATGACGCGGGCCCCCGTCCGTTTGGCAAGCTGCACCACCATGGAGCCGACGGCGCCGGAGGCGGCCGACACCAGCACGGTTTCCCCAGCCTGCAGTTTGGCGATGTGGTTGAGCCCGGTCCAGGCGGTCATGCCCGGCATGCCGAGGGCGCCGAGAAAGCGCTGGGGCGGCAGGCGGGTGTCGGGCAGTCTGGTCAGCTGGGCGCCGTTGGCGATGAAGCGATCGCGCCAGCCCAGCATGCTGCTCACCCGGTCGCCCACCGCGAAGTCCGGGTGGCGGGAGGCTTCTACCACGCCGATGGCGCCGCCATCGAGGGGGCCGTTGAGGGGGAAGGGGGGCACATAGCTCTTGGCCTCGCTCATGCGACCGCGCATGTAGGGGTCCACCGACAGCCACTGGTTGGTGACCTGTACCTCGCCCTCCTGCAAGGGGGGAAGCGGGACCTCGACCAGGGCGAAGTCGGCGGCGGCGGGCAGGCCGACCGGGCGGCGCAGCAGTTGGATTTGATGGCTGGTGGTATTCATGGCGGTTCTCCCGTTGGATCTGGTGCAAGCCTCGCCGGCGACGGGCTGGGCTCTGTGTGTCGGCGGCGCTGGATGATTTTGTTTGCGTGCAAAATAAAATCAGGTTAATCCTGAAACGGAGGGCTGACAACTGTTTTGTGTGCAAATTATTCAGCTCCTCATGCTCCTGGGGTATACTGGCCCCAGTCGTCAGCGAGGTGCCCCATGAGTGAATTGAAAAAGCAGGTCTGTTTTGCCCTCTACAGCGCCTCCAATGCCGTGATGAGGGCCTACCGGCCGCTACTGGACAAGCTGGATCTCACCTACACCCAGTATCTGGTGATGCTGTCGCTGTGGGCGCGGGACGAGGTGAGTCTCAAGGAGATAGGCCAGGAGACCGGGCTGGATGCGGGTACCCTGACCCCCATCGTCAAGCGGCTGGAGAGCAAGGGCTGGCTGACTCGCACCGTCTCCCGCGAGGATGAGCGGCAAAAATGCATTCGTTTGACCGAGGCGGGCCGCCAGTTGCAGCAGGAGGTGCAGGGCTGCTGTCTGGCAGACAGCTTGCGCAATCAGGTGGATCTGGCCGATGCTGAACTGGCCCAGCTCAAGCAGCTCTGCGATCGCATCTCGGCCCAGCTGGGGCGTTGAGTTCGACCGACCATCCGTCTGAGGAGCCCTCCATGAGAATCTTGTTGCCCCTGTTTGCCCTGCTGCTGGGTGCCTGCAGCACCAGTTCCCACTCCCCGTCGATGGCCATCGATGATGCCGATGCTTGGCAGGCGATCTGCAAGGACGGCACCCGGGTGCGGGCCGTGGTGGAGGAGGGGATCTGCGCGGATCATCGCGGTGTTGCCATGTGGACGAATAAGCCAAGGGCCGCACGGATGGCAGAGGAAGCCGCCAAATAGTGTGATCCAGACGCCATAAAATGACACGACCGGCCGATTGGCCGGTTTTTTTCGCGATCCCGTCGGCACTTTGCCACCTTGTTCATGGTGCGCTCAGTTTTCTCTTCCCATACTGGCCCTACAGTTCCAAAAGAGGAGAGACGAGATGCAATCATCGTTGGTTGGGCTCTCCATTCTGTGGGGGCTGGCCAGTTTTGGTGTTCAGGGGGATTTCATCGAGAGCCGTGATTCCGTTGCGCCATCCTGGCAAGCCGAGTCCAGAGTGGAGATGGAAGGTTATCTGATCGAGTCGCTGGGGGAGGATCGCTGGCTGTTCGATAACGGCAGCGAGAGTCTGCTGGTCTCCCTGCCCCAGGGGCAGTGGGTGCCGACCGGCGAGCGGCTGCGGGTCAGCGGCGAGCCGCAGCAGGAGCAGGCCGGCTGGCTCCTGCAGGTGCAGGACGTGAGCCAGGTGGCGGTTTGAGTACCAGCCTGCTCCAGCAGTTTGAACATGTAAAAAGAGGAGGCCCTTGGGCCTCCTCTTTTTGATCTCGCGCTGATCTGGGTGGCCGACGCTCAACCTAGGTGGTTGAGCGGCAGCGCCGTCTTGTGCTTGATCCGGCGCAGCACGAAGCTGGATCGCACCCCGGTCACCCCCGGGATATGGGTCAGCTTGTCCAGCAGGAAGTGCTGATAGTGCTCCATGTCCCGCACCACCACCTTGAGCTGGTAGTCGGCGTCATTGCCGGTGATGAGGTCGCACTCCAGCACCTCCGGCAGTTCGCTGATGGCCCGATCGAAATTCTCGAACCGCTCCGGGGTATGCCGGTCCATGGAGATATGAATGTAGGCGGTGAGGGTCAGCCCCAGCTGGCGAGCGTTGAGCAGGGTGACGTGGGTGTCGATGAGACCGGCATCTTCCAGCGCCTTGACCCGGCGGGAGCAGGGGGAGGGGGAGAGCCCGACCAGCTCGGCCAGCTCCAGGTTGCTGATGCGGCCATTCTCCTGCATCAACTCCAGAATATGCCTGTCAATGCGATCAAGTTTCAGCATTCTCCGTTCCTCGTTGCAATTACTAATTCACTTTTCCTAGATTAAGGGTGAACTATTGCAAAAACAACTGAAAATACATGCTACTTCGCAACCACTCACCGTGCCGGCAGGGGTACCATGGTTACATCTTCCGGTGGCAAGACAGAAACCCAACCCGGTCTCTGTGGCAAATGACTTTACCGGGTCAAGAGCCCCATCAGCCGTCCCACCTTATCGGGCTACGACGGACTGGAACGAGGACATCCCCTCCCCGAAGGCAACAAAGCAGGCATCCCGGCGCCTGCTTTGTTGTTTTTGTGCGCGGCGTTCAGCCCTGCTGCGGCTTGATGCGGTAGAGGCAGCGGTGATCCCCCTCCAGCAGATACTGTTCCCGCTCCACCTCGGCCGGCGCCAGCAAGCGGCGAAACAGCGCCAGCTCGCTGCGACAAAAGCCCCGGCAGGCGCTCGCCGCCGCGCAGATGGGGCAGTGACTCTCCCACAGCAGCCAGCTGCCATCCTCCTCCTGGCGCAAGTCAGCCATATAGCCCTCCCGGCAGCGCAGCTCCTTGAGCCTGGCCAGCCGGTCGGCCAGCGCCGGCTGGTTCAGCTCGGCCTGATAGCGGGCCAGCTGCTGCTGTTCCCGCTGATCGATCAGCCGCTCCATGCCCACCGCGCCAAACAGCTGCTGGATGTTGTCGATAAGCTGCAGGGTCAGCTCGCTGTGGCTGTCGGGGAAGCGCTGCCAGGCCTGCTCGGTGAGGTGCCACAGCCGCACTGGCCGGCCGCGCCCGCGGGCCTCGTCGTTGAAGCTTACCCAGCCGTCGGCCTCCATCGTCATCAGGTGCTGGCGGGCGCCCATGGAGGTCATCTGCAGCTGCTCTCCCAGCTCGGCGGCACTCTGGGGGCCTTGGGTCTTCAACAGGTGCAGTATCTTGTCGGTGCTGGCATTCATGGGGCGGCTCTCGTGATCGGCTGGCACGCCAGAGGGGTGGCGCTCAGGTACCCATTATGGGGAGAGGGATTTCTTTAATCAACAATTCGCTTTACTTAATCCCGTTCACTGGCCAACATAAATAAACCAATAACTTTATTTAATGGGGCTAAGATGGAGAGGATCAAGGGACAGGCCAGCTTGTGGGTATTGGTGATGACGGTGACGCTGGCGGTGGCGGGCTTCAGCCTGCCATCCCCGGTGCTGGCGCCGCTGTTGCTGGATCCGGCTCAGGGCATGTTGACGCCGGAAGCGTCGGACTGGAGCCGCAAGGTGTGGCTGGGGGTCATCATGGGGCTCTATCCGCTGTTCCAGCTGGTGGGTTCCCCCTGGCTGGGCAAGCTCTCCGATCGCCATGGCCGCAAGCCGGTGCTGACCCTGTGTCTGGTGGGCGTGTTGGTAGGCTACGCCCTGATGGCGCTGGGGATCGCATGGCGATCCTTGCCACTGCTGTTGCTGAGCCGGGTGGTGGAGGGCTTCTTCAACGGCGACATCGCCATCGTGCAAGCCATGGCGGCCGACATGAGCACCGCCAAAACCAAGGCACGCAGCTTCGCCTGGATCAACATCGGCATGAACCTGGGCTGGGTGGTGGGCCCCATGATCGGCGGCTATGCCGCCGTGGTATCCGGTGATTACAGCCTGGCGGCCTGGCTGGCGGTGGCCATGACCCTGGTCAACCTGCTGCTGGTGCTCTGGCTGCTGCCCAATCGACCGGCGGCGGCCCGCAGTGAGCAGCCGGCACCAGCCCTCTCTTCCCGTCAACTGTTGCTGCAGCCGGTGCTGCTGCCCTACTTCGTGCTGACCCTGCTCAGCTACGGGGCGGTGCAGCTCTATTTCACCTACTTCAACGTCTGGCTGGTGGAGCGGCTGGCCTGGGATCCGGTGCAGCTGGCGCAGGCCGCCGTGCTGGTGAGCGTGCCCATGATCGCGGGATCCTGGCTGGGCTCCCGTCTGGCTCGCCATTGGCGCGGTAGCTCCCTCGGGATCGTCGGTCATCTGGTGATGGCGGCTGGCATGTTGCTCTTCATCCTGCCCAGCCACTGGTGGGGGCTGGCGCTCACCTTTATCCCGGTCGGCATCGGCATGAGCCTGGGGGAGCTGGCCACTTCGGTGGCCGTCTCCAACCGCAGCCACGCCGAGCAGCAGGGGCAGGCGATGGGGCTCTATCGCGGACTGGCGGTGGGCAGCGAGATCCTGGCGGTGGCGGTCGGCAGTCTGGTGCTGCTGGCGGGCACCGAGTGGCCCTTCTATCTGGCGGCGCTGTGTGGTCTGCTCTGCGCAGCCGGCTTCTATGGCCTGCGCCGGGCGGCGGATCGGCGGCAGCGGTTCGACGCCCAGGTGGAAGCCGGCTGACGGGATCACAGAACGAGACGGAGGGGGCTGCCGGCGCTTGCATCGTGGCGCCGACTCTGGGACGGTATGGCTCTTTGCTTCGCTTGCCCGATCGCCTGGTGCTCCCCGTTATGCTCCGCCTTGGGCGGTGGTATTAATCGTTATTTGAACGCGGGTTGGTATAGCGTCGCTGTCGTTTCAACACTCTTGGAGGTGATATGAGTCGTTTTCAGGCCATTGCGTTGGATATGGATGGCACTCTGCTGACCCGGGAGCACAAGATCTCGTCCGCCACCCGGGCCGCACTGGCCCAGGCCCGCGCCCACGGCATCAAGGTGCTGCTGGTGACCGGGCGCCACTTCATGACAGCCCGCCCCTTCCATCACGAGCTGGCCCTCGACACCCCCATCATTTGCAGCAACGGCGCCTACCTCTATGATCCGGTGCAGGAGAGGATCCTGAGCGGGGATCCGCTGGCGGTATCCCCCCTCGGCCGGCTGCTGGCCGAGGTGCAGGCGCATCAGATGGGAGCCCTGTTCCACCTGGACGAGGGGATCGGCTACCTCGGCTGCGAGGAGCATGTGACCCGGATGCGCCACTGGTCGGCGGCCCAGCCGGATCATCTCAAGATCTCCCTGCTGCCGGCGGAGGATCTGGCGAGCTGGCTCAGCCGGCCGGTCTGGAAGCTGGAGCTGTTCAACCAGGATCCCGCACTGCTTCATCACTTCATGGCAGAGGTGGTCGCGCAGCTGCCCTTCACCTGCGACTGGGCGGCGCCCTATGCGGTGGAGCTGGTGCAGCCCGGCTGCAGCAAGGGAAACCGGCTGGCCCAGTGGGCCGCGAGCGAAGGGATCGCGATGGAGAACGTGGTGGCGTTTGGCGACAACAACAACGACATCAGCATGTTCGAACAGGTCGGGCTGGCGGTGGCCATGGGCAACGCGGCGTCACAGATCCAGGCGCTGGCAGATCGGGTCACCGCCGATCACAACGAGGACGGTATCGCGCTGGCGCTGCAGCGCTGGGTTCTGCCCGCCTAGGGGGCAGAAACAGAGAGTGGCAGAAGCAGAAAGGGGCCATGTCGGCCCCTTTTGGTTTGTCAGTTCCCGAAGGTGAACTGGATCACCCGATCCGGGAAGCGGATCCGGTTGTAGTCGCGGCGCAGCCCCTCGTAGTGACGGATGGCGCGCTCGCGCTGGGCGCGGTAGTAGTCGCGCTGCTTGCTGTCGTTCTCGTTGCGGATCTGGCGCTCCAGCGTCTCGATGTCGCGCTCGGTCCGCTCCATCTCGCTCTTGAGATCGCTCAGCTGCTTCTCCACTAGGTACTCCTTGCGGCCGCGATCGTACTGGGTCAGGAAGCTGGCATCGTTGGGGCAGACCCCCAGGTACTCGGCGCCGGACTTGCCCTTGCTGTAGGCGAGCTCGGGAATGCAGTAGAGCTCCAGCCCCTTGGCATAGCCCCGTTTCCACTCCGCCTCGTCCACCTTGAGGCCGTATTCGCCGCAGGTCGAGACGTAGTCGCGGGTGGCGCTCGGGGTCTTGCCCTGCTCGCCATCCTGATAACCCAGGTTGTACCAGCTCATGGTGCGGCACTCTTCTTCCGACAGCGAGCTGCAACCGGCGAGCAGGAAGGGCAGGGTCAGCAACAGGATCTTGGGGGACATGGACGACGGGCTCCGAGAGAGATGATGGGGGGCATTCTAGAGAGGATGCCGGGGCAGGACAAGGAATGAAAAGCGGCGTCGGCCGACACCGTTTTTTGAGCGGTTTGTCACTATTTGCGCAGGCTGGCGACGTGGCGGCCCGTGCCCTTTCCTTGTCGCCGGTCACGGGGTAAACTGCGCCATCTTTTAACTGGCGCGTAACAAAAACAATGAAAGTCCTGACCGTCGATTACCGCTCGCCCGATGCGGCGCAGCGCTTCACCGAATCCCTGCGGACCACCGGCTTCGGGGTGCTGACCAATCACCCCATCCCGAAAGAGCTGGTGCAGTCCATCTATGACAACTGGTATCGCTTCTTCATGAGCGAGCAGAAGCAGGATTTCCTGTTCAATCGCGAGACTCAGGACGGTTACTTCCCGCCGTCGGTGTCCGAAGTGGCCAAGGGCCACAGCCAGAAGGACATCAAGGAGTACTTCCACATCTACCCCTGGGGCCAGATGCCGGCCGAGCTGAAAGAGCAGGCGATGGAGTACTACCGCCTCGCCAACGACCTGGCGGCCGAGCTGCTGGGCTGGGTCGAGCAGTACACCCCGAGCGACATCGCCGCCCACTACAGCTGCCCGCTCTCCTCCATGATTGAAGAGAGCCAAAAGACCCTGCTGCGGGTGCTGCACTACCCGCCGTTCGACGGCACCGAAGAGCCGGGCGCCATCCGCGCCGCCGCCCACGAAGACATCAACCTGCTGACCATATTGCCCGCCGCCAACGAACCTGGCCTGCAGGTGAAGGGGTCCGACGGCGAGTGGATGGACGTGCCGTGCGATTTCGGCACTCTCATCATCAACATCGGCGACATGCTGCAGGAGGCCTCCCGCGGCTACTACCCCTCCACCACCCACCGCGTCATCAACCCGACCGGCGGCAGCGCCGCCAAGTCGCGCATCTCCCTGCCGCTGTTCCTCCATCCGCGGCCGGACGTGGTGCTCTCCGAGCGTCATACCGCCCACAGCTACCTGATGGAACGGCTGCGGGAGCTGGGGGTGATCTAGTCCCCGAACCGGGCTCACCACAGTGCCAAACCGGAGCAAAATTGCTCCGGTTTTTATTTGTTGGCAGGATTGCGCGCTAAATAGAATTTAATGAGTCATTGCTGCCAATAATACGTGTTTTATCCAGATAAGCGGCGTTGTGATTGCGCAGCCCCCCCCGTACTCTGAGCGTCATTTTGGGCCCCTTGTAGCGGGCCCCACGGTTGGAGTTCTTATGAAGCAGTCCCAATGGTCATCCCGGCTCGGTTATATCCTGGCCGCCGCCGGTTCAGCAGTCGGTCTCGGCGCTATCTGGAAGTTCCCCTATGTGACGGCCGCCAACGGCGGCGGCGCCTTCCTGCTGGTGTTTTTGCTGTTCAGCTTCACCCTGGGGGTGGCGGTGCTGATGGGGGAGACGCTGCTCGGCAGCCTGAGCCGGCGCGGGGTGGTGGGAGCCTTCGGTGAGCTGATGGGCAAGCGCTGGCGCTGGGTCGGCGCCATGGGGCTGCTCAGCAGCCTGCTCATCTACAGCTTCTACAGCGTGGTGGGCGGCTGGACCCTGGGCTACACCGGTATGGCGCTGGCGGGCAGCCTGCAGCACGGTGATGGCGCGGCCCTGACCGCCCGCTTCAACGACTATGTGGGGGATCCGCTCTGGCCGGTGCTTACCCACCTGCTGTTTGCCGGGCTCACCTGGTGGTTCGTGCAGGGGGGCGTGCAGAAGGGAGTGGAGCGCACCCTGCGCTGGATGATGCCGGCCCTGTTCATCATGATCCTGATGCTGGTGGCCTTTGGCCTCACCCTGCCCAATGCCATGGCCGGGGTACGCCACTTCCTGATGCCGGACTTCAGCAAGCTCGGCATGTCCGGCGTGCTCGATGCCATGGGGCTGGCGTTCTTCTCCCTCTCCATTGGTCTGGGCATTCACACCACCTATGGCGCCTACCTGCCCTCCAGCGAGGGGGTCGGCCGCTCCAGCCTCTGGGTGGTATTGCTGGCAAGCCTCATCGCCGTGCTGGCGGGCTTGATGATCTTCCCTGTGCTGGCGGCCACCGGCATCGATCCCGCCTCCGGCCCGGGTCTCACCTTCATGACCATGCCGGCGGTGTTCCAACAGTTGCCGTTTGGCCAGGGGCTGGCGGTGGTGTTCTTCGCCCTGCTGGTGGTGGCGGCACTCTCGTCTGCCATCTCGCTGCTGGAGCATCTGCAGTGCTTCGTCAGCGAGAGTCTGGGCTGGTCACGACGGGCCGCCTGCAGCCTGATCACCGCGCTGGTGATGGCCAACGGCATTCCGGTCAGCCTGTCGTTCGGCCCCTGGGCGGACGTGACCCTGTTTGGCAAGAACATCTTCGAGCTGCTCGATTTCGTCACCTCCAACCTGATGATGCCGATGTTCGGGCTGGCGCTCACCCTGCTGCTGGGCTGGCGGCTCGGTCGCCAGGCGCTGCCCGCCGGCCTGGCCCTGCATTGGCACACCCTGCTGATGGGCTGCTGGCGCTGGCTGGCACCGCTGCTCATCGGCGGCATCCTGGTACGCGGGCTGGTATAACCGGTTCAGGGATGAAGAGGGGCCGGCGTCGCCTGTGGGTGGCGGGCCCGCACCTTGTCGACGGCGGCCTGCCAGCGGGCGATCACGGCGTCATCCTCGCTCTTCGAGAAGACGATGTAGAGCCAGTTCTCCTGCAGCAGCAACCCGGAGTTCACCACGCTGCGGGGGGAGAACTTCATCTTGGCCAGGATGGCCGGCATGATCTGATCCCCCATGGGGAAGGCGTCTATCTTGCCGAGCACCAGGAGCTCGATGGCATCCTCGATGGTCTGGCAGCGCACCAGGTTGGTGTAACCCTCCCGGGTGAGCAGCTCGTCATCGGCGTTGCCGAGCAGCACGCCGACCCGCGGCAGCTTGCGCAGCTGGGCCAGGTCGGTCAGCGGCTTGCTGCCTCTGGTCTGGTAGATCACCACCCGGTTCGGGAACAGCGGCCCCACCCACTTGAACTGGGACTCCCGATGGGGCGTGCGCAGGATGACGAACAGGGCGAAACCGGGTTCGACCCGGGTCAGGGCGAGCGCCCGCTTGAGGGGGTAGATCTTGATGGGGTAGTGAACCCCCATCTCCTGCTGGACTTCCTGCACCAGCTGCACCGCCAGCCCGCCGAGCTTGCCGTTACTGGTGTGGGTAAAGGGGGGCAGCTCGTGGCTGATGAGGGTCAGCGGGGGCTGCGGCGTGGCCAGCGCCAGGGCGGGCAGCAGTAGCCAGGGCAGCAGCCAGTTCATCCAGTATCCGGTCAGGTGCGTCACGTCGGTGCATCCATGTTGCGCAAGGGGGTCGCCACGGGCGGTCGCTGACCGGCCTGCCGAGGCTAACTCTATTATTGCTCAAGGGATTGGGCTGCCTGATGATCTTTGCCGGCCGCGGCAGAGAATCCCTTTTTGAAGGGGGGGATGAAAAAAAGTTGATCGCGTTGTGTCAATTTTTCTTTCCATGGTTTAGGCTGTGATCCCGTTTGGCATTCAGGCCCGCTTATTCATGTCACCCCACTGCGCACTGTTCGGTCGATTTTTTGGCTCGCAAGAGAGGTGACCTTGCACGCACAGCTTGTCTGAATGTTCATTGCAAAGGTCGCCACCAGGCGGCCTTTTTTGTTGCCCGCACCGTGCGGTTATCCATGGAGTATCGATGTGATGTTGTCTTGCCCGGAGGTTGTATGAGCCAGGTTCAGTGGTCTTCCCGTCTCGGTCATGTGCTGGCAGCCGCCGGTTCGGCGATCGGTCTTGGCGCCATCTGGAAGTTTCCCTATGTGACCGCCACCAACGGCGGCGGCGCCTTCCTGCTGGTGTTTCTGCTGTTCAGCTTCACCCTGGGGGTAGCGGTGCAGGTGGGGGAGACCCTGCTCGGCAGCCACAGCCAACGCGGGGTGCTCGGTGCCTTCCGCAAGCTGGTGGGGCCGAACTGGCGCTGGATGGGTTACATGGGGATCCTGTGCGGCTTCTTCATCTACAGCTTCTACAGCGTGGTGGGGGGCTGGACCGTGGGGTACGCGGCCCTGGCCATCGGTGGCGAGCTCAACCTGGGTGAGGCGAGCGCCCTCACCGCCCTCTTCAATGGTTACGTGAGCGATCCCCTCTGGCCGGCCATCACCCACCTCATCTTTGCCGGGCTCACCTGGTGGTTCGTGCAGGGGGGCCTGCAGAAGGGGGTGGAGCGGGCGCTGCGCTGGATGATGCCGGCCCTGTTCGTGATGATGCTGCTGCTGGTGGTGACCGGCCTCTCCATGCCCGGCGCCATGACCGGGGTGCGCCAGTTCCTGCTGCCCGACTTCAGCCAGCTCACCGGCCAGGGAGTGCTGGATGCCCTGGGGCTCGCCTTCTTCTCCCTCTCCATTGGCCTGGGGGTACACACCACCTACGGCGCCTACCTGCCGAACAGTGACGGCGTGCTGCGCTCCGGCGTCTGGGTGGTGACGCTGGCAAGCCTCATCTCGGTGCTGGCAGGGCTGATGATCTTCCCGGTGCTCGCCTCCACCGGCATCGATCCGACCGCCGGCCCCGGCCTCACCTTTATGACCATGCCGGCGGTGTTCAACCACCTGCCGTTCGGCCAGGGGCTGGCAGTGGTCTTCTTCCTGCTGCTCTTGGTGGCGGCGCTCTCCTCCTCCATCTCCATGCTGGAGCACCTGGTGCGCTTCACCACCGAGGAGTGGGGCTGGTCGCGCCGTGGCGCCTGCCGGGTGCTGACCCTGCTGATCATGGCCTGCGGCATTCCGGTCAGCCTGTCGTTCGGCCCCTGGGCCGAGTACACCCTGTTCGGCAAGACCATCTTCGATGTGCTGGACTACCTCACCTCCAACCTGATGATGCCGCTGTTCGGCCTGGTACTGACCCTGCTGCTGGGCTGGCGACTGGGGGACCGCATGGTGCCGGCGGATCTCTCGCCAGTGTTGCGGTTCTGCCTGCTCTGGTGCTGGCGGCTGGTGGCCCCGCTGCTGATCGGCGGGATCCTGGTGCGGGGATTGCTGTAAGAGCGGCCCGGCGCTGGCCGGGCCTGAGGGCCTAGTTGGGGGGCGTGGTGGGCAGGCGGGTATTGAGGTGTGAGCGGATCTGCAGCAGCGTCTTCTGGTACTCCTCGGCATGATGCTCCATGAAGGAGGCGCTGTGGTTGAGGCGCCGCTCCAGCCGGTCTACCAGCAGCGCCACCCTGGGGGCTGCCATGCCGGCCGGCCAGCACAGTTGCAGCAGCTCCAGCAACTGCCAGGCATCGCCAGGCAGGGCCGGGAACTCCTCCTGCAGGGTCAGCGCATACTGAACGGCCAGCTGGTGCTGGCCTGCCGCGCTGGCCCGCTGCCGCTCCTGGCGCAGATAGGTCAGCCGTAGCTCGCGCCGCTCCAGTTGTTTCGTCAAGTCGATGACGACCTGCTTGAACAACTGTTGCAGCAGCGGGGCCGGGGCGACCCTGGCCTGATACTGGCCTAGCTGGGTCAGGTAGCGTTTGGCGTGGTGGGGCAGTCCGCAGAACTGGCTGACGGCGAAGCCGAGCAGCTGGTTGAGGTGGTTGTCCCGCGCACTCTCCGGCGGGTGCTTGGCCAGCAGCAGCAGGGCCTCGTCGAAGCGGTAGTCCAGGCTCAGCATCAGCGCCTTGAGCAGGGCGTCCTCATGAGCTCGCAGGGTGACGGCCTGGTTGAGGTAGCGATACTCCTGCTGCAGTGAGCTGATCCTGGCGGCGCTCGGATAGTGCCAGAGTACCGCCAGGCTGGCATTGAGGATGAAGTTCTCGATGGATACCCGCAGCTTGTGATCGGCAAAGAAGCGCAGGCTGAGGGCATTGGCCTGCTCCAGCGCCTTGCCCTCATCCTTGATCAGCAGTGCCAGCAGAATGGCCGCCTGACGCCACTCCGGTTGCCAGGCGTTTTTTTGCAGCAGATGGCCGAGCACGTCCCAGGCCGCCTCCCACTGCCCCTCGTGCAGCAGACAGGCCAGCGCCAGCTCCAGCTGCAGGGCGGGCGGCAGCCGCTCCCGGTTGCGGGCCAGATCCTTGCGCGCGCTCTCCAGCCTGCCGAGTCCCAGCAGGGCGTAGATCAATCCCTTGCGCGGCCACCAGGCATCATATTCCGTGGTACAGACCGCGTAGTGCTGGGAGGCATGGAAGTGATCCTGCCATTGCAGCAGCATGTAGCCCTTGCTCCGGTCCAGCTGTTGTCCCAGCTCCCGATACTTCTGCTGCTCATAGAGCAGGTCCTCGCACAGGGCACAGCTCAGTTGCCACTCCCTGAGCCGCATCGGGGCCGGCAGGGCCCGGGTCAGCCCGGTCAGCTGTACCAGCTCGTGCAGGCGGGTGGTCAGTTGCTCCTGGGTAAAGGGGATGGTCAGCTGCAGGGAAAAGTAGAGATCCGAGGGGGGATAGTGGAGTGGCTCCGGGTCTGCATTGAGCAACAACAGTACGCAGCCCGGCTCCAGTAGCCCCAGATAGTGAGCCTCCTGCAGCATGCGTACTCCCTCCAGGTCCTGGTGATGGCTCTGGTGGCAGATGATGGCGTCGAACGACTGCTGGCGCAGCAGGGTTGGCAGGGTTGCCAGCTCCTTGCAGTGGGTCAGCTGGGTTGATGCTATGCCCTGCTGGCTCAGCCCCTGGGAGAGCGCCGTGCTGAGCATGGTGTCGTCTTCGATCAGGAGGATCTGCATCCTTGGCACTCCTTGGCCGGTTCAGGATCGGAACAAGTATGGCATGTGATGGAGTCAAAAAGAGCTATTACTCTGTTACAGAGGCGCCGTGCCGGTCAACCCCTCACCCGGGCTCACCAGATGGGGAGGGCGAGAGGGCGCCGGATTGACAAGAAACACCACCACGCCGCCATAGGCCGCCGCATCGGCCAGCCTGCTTTCCCACGTTTGATCCCACTCACCTCCCTGCACCAGCCCCACCTTGAAGGGGAGTGTCAGCCGCGTCAGCGTTTGCAGGTAGCGCGCGTAGCCGGGCTCGGTGCGGCGGCCACGGTAGGTCTGCACCACCAGCTCGTCGACCGTGCCGGCGAGGGCGTTGAGGGTGGCGACGTCGCCGGTGCGGGTCCAGTCCAGCAGGCCGGTGATGCTGATGGCGCAGCCGGCGGGCAGCTGGCTGCGCAGTTTGCGCAGGAAGTCGCCATAGTCCGCCAGCCGGTGGGTGCGGGCATCGAAGTCTATCTGGATGCCGCGCACCTCATTGCCCTTGCGCTGCCAGGCCGCCAGCTGGTTGGTCAGGTTCTTGATAAGAGCCTCATCCCAGTCGAGCCGCTCCACCCGATAGGCGAGCCAGAGCTCCTTTACCGGCAGCTTGCTAGGCGCTATGCCCTGCCCCTGAAAACGCACGGGCTGGCGCGCATCGAGGGGGCCGATCTCCCCCTGATGCAGATAGAGCCGCTGGGCCTGCTGCAGCACCGGCTGGGGCTTGACTCCGGCCCACAGCCAGAACTGGCGGTAGTGGCTCGCCTCGACGGCGGCGTTGGCCTTGGCGCTCAATAGCGCCAGCATCACCAGTAATATTTGAGCTGCTTGGCCCACTGGCTCGTTCCGTACTGGCGTTTGAGGGTGTTGAACCAGCCCTTGCGTTGGCTGAGGGGGATCTCCTGGTTGCCGCAACTGTTGTTGCCGCTCGGGGCGTAGCAGTTGATGGCGCGATAGAGGGCGTAGGCCTTCTCCTCTTTGGCAGCATTAGGGTTGGCGATCACCTGTTGATACCAGTCGAGCCGGCTGCGCTGCTGACCGGCAAACTGATCCCGGCTGCCCGCCAGGGTGTCGGCCCCCGGCCGCTGCAGGAGCGGATCCCAGTCCAGCCCCTTGCTCAGGAAGAACTCGCCGAGGCAGTTGAGCGCCTTGGGGGATTTGGGGTTGTCCGCCAGGGTGGTGACCACCGCGGTGAGCGCCGGGCATTGATACTCCTGGCTCCCTTGCCAGTCGAACGGAGCGGCCAGCGGGGCCAGCGCCAGATCCTGCAGGAAGCCCCGGTAGTCGCCGTGGGTCAGCTGCTTGTAGCGCAGGGTGTGGCCGGCGCGCTGGCGCAGG
The DNA here is from genome assembly GCF_040907865.1 of Aeromonas sp. s5. NCBI lineage: Bacteria > Pseudomonadati > Pseudomonadota > Gammaproteobacteria > Aeromonadales > Aeromonadaceae > Aeromonas > Aeromonas sp. s5. The sequence continues at coordinate 88,066 of NZ_JBFOCO010000008.1, read as the reverse complement.
GTGTCGGAAGCCTGCTCATCCTGCACCATGCGGCGCAGCAGCGGAGCCGGCGCCACGTACTCCAGCAGCGGAATGCGGTAGTGATCGCTCTGGATGGGACTCTCCTTGGCAAACACCTGTTCCAGCCGGCCGGCTCGCTCCAGGGTCATGGCCAGCGCCAACTGCAGCAGCTGATCCTGCAAGGGGGTGGGCTGGCTGGCGAGTAGGGCGCGCCACTGCTGCTGTGCCTCGGGCAGCGCCTGACTGGCCGCCAGCGCCATGCCCTTGAGCACCTGCTGGCTGAATGCCAGGTTGTCGAGTGGCCCCTTGCCGAGGGCGGGGGCGGCGGCGATGACGGCGGCATAATCCTTGGCCAGATAATAGCGCTCGGCCTGTTGCAAATAGGCGAGCCAGGCCGGGTTGCCGGCAAGCTGGGCGCTCTGTTGCGTGAGCTCGCCGCTTTGCAGCGGCTGCCACTCGTCCCAGCTCTCGTGCAGCCGCAGCCGGCGCAGATCCTGCACCAGGGTCAGCTGCGGCATGGCGGCTGAGCCGGTGAAACCGGGCTGCATCAGCAGCTTGAGGTCTATTTCGTTGAGCAGCTCCGGGTTGCCCGGCTGGCGGCTCGCCTGCCGGAACAGGCCGGCCAGCGCCGCCTCGTCCCCCTTGAACCAGGCAAGCCGGCGCAGCAGCCCGTTGGCGGAGTCGAGATAGCGCCCCTCTGGGTAGCTGCTGCGATAGTCGGCGATGAACTGCTCGGCGCGCTGCACGGCGGCCTGGTCAATCTGGTTGCGATCCAGGGTGCCCCAGTCATCGAAGGCGCTTTGCTGTGACTGGTTGAGGGCGACCCGGATCCGCATGTAGTCCGCCGTCTCTCTCAGCCAGGGCTGATCCTGCCCGGCGAGGGCGGCAAATTGCGCATCGGCCTGCGCGAACTCCCCCTGATAGAAGAGTCGGCTGGCGGCCAGGTAGTCGGCAAAGCCCTGGCCGGCGGCCGACAGCGGCGCGGCCTTGTCCTCCGGCGCCGTGGCCGTTTCGGTCTGCTGGGCGCACTGGCCCAGCATGGCCAGCCGCTGGCGGGCCAGCTGGCTGCGCTCGTCGGCGCCAAGGGCCGGGGTGTCGACCAGCGCCTGCAGGAAGGCTTCGGCGGCGACCGGGTTGTTGCTGATGCAGCGCCCCTCGCTCCAGCCGGCGGCCCGCTCCAGGGCGGCCTGGGTGGTGCTCTGCTCGATGCCAAGACCAGCGGCCAGCGCCAGCAGGGGATCCGGCCCGGCGGGGGCCGGCTCGGCCTGGGTCGGGTTGAGCAGGGCCGGGTTGAGCAGATCCTCGATGGCGAAGGGCAGCGGCAGCGGCGCCTTGGGCAGCGAGAAGGCCTGCTCATCGGCCAGCAGCAGCGCCAGGTTGGTGCGGGTGTCGTTGTCGGGGGAGAGGAACGGCAGCCCGTTCAGGTGGCACTGGGCGGCGGTCAGTTGCAGGGTGAGCGGCGTCTCGCAGCCATCCGGGCCGCAGGCCAGGACGGGCAGGCTGCACAGGGCCAGCCACAGGGGAGTCAGTTTCATGGGCGCTTCCAGCAGGAGTCGGGATGCTGGCACGCTACAAGATGCCTTCACCCCTTTCAACTGACCATAGGGGCAGGTCGGCCGGCGGCGGGCCTACTGCAGGCCGGGCCCCTTGGCCGAAAAGGGGCAGTCGCGCTGCAGGATCAGTTGTTCTCCCGAGCCAGCCGCCCCCTGCCAGTGCAGGGCGAGCTGGCCGAGGCGGCCCAGGTGGCGCAGCTCGAATTCGTAGCGCAGGCAGGGCTCGGTGAGGGGCAGGCTGGCCATGCCGGCCGGCAGTTGGTAGTCGTAGCGCAGCAGGGGGCCGTCTGTCAGCGTGCTGCGGCTGGGCAGCAGCCCTTGTGCCGTGGGGACGGGGGCACTCAGCCTGCGGCGCAGGCTGAGGGGGGCGTCGATCGCCTTCTGATAATGAAGGCCGTTCATGGCCGCCAGCTCCTCTTCCAGCCGTTGCAACTCCCCCTCCAGCCCGCTCAGCGCCGCCCCCAGCTGTTGATGGGCGGGGGAGGCGCAACCCCCCAGCAGCAGGGTGAGGAGCAAAAGCGGGGCGCGGGTCGGGTGCATGGGCTCTCCTTTGAGCGCACGGATGGGCTGGGCCGGGCTGACTATAGCAGGGTATTGGTGGGCGGCGCGGCGCGCAGCAGACCGGCGAGCCGCTCCAGCCCCTCGGCGACGCGGGCGTCGGTGGCCGGCTGGCTCAGGCTCAGCCGCACCCCCTGTGGCGCGGCAAACTGGCCGGCGGCGAAGTGTTCCCCGCTCGCCACCCCGACGTCAAGGGCGTTGGCGGCCTCGGCAAACTCCTGGCTGCGCCAGGGCTCGGGCAGCGGCAGCCAGGCGTGCATGGAGCCCGCCTGCCAGCAGGCCTCCGGTAACAGGTGGCGCAGCAGCTCGCCGCGACGTGCCAGGATCTGCCGTTGCTGCTCTACAAGAGGCATGATCTGGCGCTGGCTCACCAGCTTGCAGGCCAGCTCGATGAGCAGCGGGCTCACCATCCAGCTCGACAGTCGCATCGCCTGGGCGAAGGCGCCGCGCAAGTGGGGCGGGGTCAGCACGAAGCCGACCCGCAGGCCACCGCAGGCGATCTTGGCCAGGCTGCCGAGGTAGATGACCCGCTCCGGCGCCAGATTGACCAGCGGCGTCACCGGCTGCTGGGGCAGCAGGCCGTTGACGTCGTCCTCGATGATCAGCAGATCGTGACGGCGGGCGATGGCGATGATGGCCTCGCGCCGCGCCAGGCTCATGGTGGCGGTGGTGGGATTCTGCAGGGTGGGGGTGAGGTAGAGCAGCTTGGCGCGGCGGGTGCGGCAGGCCGCCTCCAGCGCGTCGGGCAGCAGCCCCTCCTCGTCCATCGCCAGCCCCACCACCTGATTCTTCAGCTGGCGGGCGTTGCCCAGCATGCCGGGGTAGCTGAGCCCTTCGCAGAACAGGATCTCCCCCACGCAGCCGGTGGCCAGCAGGGAGAGCATGATGCCGTGCTGGGCGCCGTGGCTGAACAGCAGATGCTCCTCGCTGCCCGCCACCCCCTGCTCTGTCAGCCAGTCGATAAAGAGCTGGCGCTGGCCGGGCTGGCCCGCCTCCTTGTCATAACCGAGCAGGGCGTTGAGATCCCCGTCTGCCACTTCCGCCAGCATGGGGCGGATGATGGCGGCCCGATCCAGCTGCACCGGCAGGTTCTGCCACAACTCGATGCGGTGCCCCTCCTCCTTGCGGATCACCCAGGCGTTGGCCGGATCCTCATGCTCCCCCTTGACCCAGGTGCCGTGGCCGACCCGGGCGGCCAGCAGCCCGCGCCGCTCCGCCTCGCCATAGGCGCGGGTGACGGTGCCGACGGTGACCCCCAGCCTGTCCGCCAGCGCCCTGTGGGTGGGGAGCCGGGTCTGGGGCGGCAGGGAGCCGTCCTGAATGGCTTGCTCGATGGCCTTCACCAGCTTGAGGTAGAGGGGGCCGGCGAAGGGGGTGAGGTCCGGGGTCCAGATTGTCATGGTGACAATAAATCCGTTGATCGAAATGTATCGGCAATATAGCGTGATTTTGAACCCGATAACAATCAAAAATAGCACATTGTATCGATGCAATGTGCGCAGTTCAGGAGTACAAAAATGACGATCGAATGGTATGCCACCCTGTTTGGCTTTGCGGTGCTCACCTGCGGCACGCCGGGCCCCAACAACCTCATGCTGACCGCCTCCGGCGCCAACTTCGGGGTGCGCCGCACCCTGCCCCATCTGATCGGGGTGGCGGTGGGTCAGCCGGTGCTGCAGATGGTGCTGGCGCTGGGGCTCTACCCCCTGTTCGAGCGCTGGCCGCTGCTGCGCCTTGGCTTGCAGATCTTCGGCAGCCTTTATCTGCTGTGGCTGGCATGGCGCATCGCGGTGGCCGGCGCTCCCGGTGATCCGGCCCGGCGCGCCCGTCCGCTGACCCTGCTGGAGGGGTTGGGCTTTCAGTTCCTCAACCCCAAGGCCTGGATGATGGGGATCTCCGCCATCAGTCTGTTCAGCCTGCCCGGTGCCAGCTACTGGCCGAGCCAGTTCGCGGTGATGGCCATGTTCGTGCTGGTGGCGCTGCCGGTCTGCTTCGTCTGGGTGCTGTTTGGCCATCAGCTCAGCAACTGGATCAGCACGGATCGGGGCTGGCGCCGGCTTAACGGCAGCCTGGGGGCGCTGACTGCGCTCTGCGTGGTGATGCTCTGGTACTGAGCTTTGCCAGAGGCCGCATAAAGATGCGAAGAAAGTGCATTTGCGGCCTTGTCTGACGGGCACCGGCTCTGCATATTAGAAGGCTTGTCGCCGAGTTGGCGCCCTGCATCATCAAGAGGTTGAGATGGATCTGAACTGGTTGCTTCCCCTGGCGGGCTTTGCCCTCATCACCTGCGGCACGCCGGGCCCCAACAACATGCTGCTCACCAGCGCCGGTGCGGCCCAGGGCTTTCGCCGCAGCGTGCCCCTGCTGGTGGGGGTGGTGGGGGGGATCAACCTGATGATCCTGGCCACGGCGCTGGGGCTGGGGGTGATGTTCGAGCAGGTGCCGCTGCTGCACGACGGGCTCAAGCTCATCGGCTCGGCCTACCTGCTCTGGCTGGCCTGGAAGGTGGCGACCGCCAGCGGCCCGGCCGAGGGCAACCGGCCGCTGATCCCGGCCCATCAGGGGGCCATGCTGCAGCTGCTCAACCCCAAGGCGTGGATGATGGCGCTCTCCGCCATCAGCGGTTTCACCCTGGCGGGGGAGGCCTACTGGCCCTCCGCCATCTGGGTGCTCGGTATCTTCTTCGTGACCGGCCTCTATACCGGGGCCTTCTGGGTGCTGTTCGGTGCCCAGGTGCGCCGCCTCATTCGCACCGCCAGAGGCTGGCGTCGTTTCAATCTCGGCATGGGGGTCGCCACGGCGGCCTGCGTGCTGATGATCTGGATTTAGTCCGGGCCTGCGCCCGGGCCTTTACCGGCTGTCTTGTTGGCCCTGCGGGGCCTTTTTTATTCCCGGGCGGTGCGTTGACGCGCGCCGCCCCCTGTCTGGTTTGCACGAGCGGTTTACAGAAGGAGGTCCCATGAAATGTATCGGTCTGCTGGGTGGCATGAGCTGGGAGTCCACCGTCAGCTACTATCAGGCGCTCAACCGGGGCGTGCGAGCACGGCTCGGCGGCCTGCACTCGGCACGGGTGCTGCTGAGCAGCGTCGACTTTGCCGATATAGAGCGGCTGCAGCATATCGGGGACTGGCCCGCCACCGCCCGTCTGCTGGCGGCCGAGGCGCGGGCCATCCAGGCCGGTGGCGCCGATTTTCTGCTGATCGGCACCAACACCATGCACAAGGTAGCGCCCGAGATTGAGGCTGCCATCGACATCCCGCTGCTCCATATCGCCGATGCCACCGCACGTCAGCTGCAAGCGGACGGGATCCAGAGGGTCGGCCTGCTCGGCACCCGCTTCACCATGGAGCAGGAGTTCTACAAGGGGCGCTTGCAGGAGAAGTTCGGGCTGGAGGTGCTGGTGCCTGATGCGGCGCAGCGGGAGCGGGTGCACCGCATCATTTATGACGAGCTGTGCCTCGGCGACATTCGCGACGCCTCGCGGGCCGAGTACCTGGCCATCATCAGCGCGCTGGCCACTGCGGGCGCCCAGGCGGTGATCCTCGGCTGCACCGAGATAGCCCTGCTGGTGGGGGAGGCCGACGCCGCGGTGCCGCTCTACGACACCACTTCGATTCACGCCGAGGCGGCGGTGAGCCTGGCGCTGGCTTGACGATCATGGCTCTGCTGGCAAGCAGGTGAGGCCGATAGTGGGTTGGAATATGCCGGCGCCAAGGTGCCGCTCTACGACGCAACCATGGCGATCCACGCCGAGGCGGCGGTGAGTCTGGCGCTGGCTTGACGACCATGGCTCTGCTGGCAAGCGGATAAGCCAGAAACTGTCCGGCCGCCGGCTTGGCGGGGCTTGACCTTGCCGCAGGGTTGCTGCATAGGCTGAAGGTCCGCTTTGGCCAACGAGGAACGACTCATGCAGCGTCGCGATTTTCTCAAACTCTCCACCGCCGTCGGTATCGCCGGTGCCCTGCCCTGGTGGGGGCGGGCGCTTGCCGCCGAGCGCCCAGCCCTGCCGATTCCTGCGCTGCTGGAGGCGGATGCCAGCGGTGTGTTCCAGCTCAGGGCCCAGCCGGGCCAGATGCAGTGGCGACGCCAGCCGACCCATAGCTGGGGCTACAACGGCAACCTGCTCGGCCCCACTCTGCGTGCCCGTCAGGGGCTGGCGGTGCGAGTCCGGGTCGCCAACCAGCTGGCGGAGACCACCACGATCCACTGGCACGGGCTGGAGGTGCCCGGCACCGCCGATGGCGGCCCGCAGGCCAGCATCCCCTCCGGCAAAGAGTGGCAGGCGGCGTTTCGCATCGAGCAGCCGGCGGCCACCTGCTGGTATCACCCCCATACCCACGGACAGACCGGCCATCAGGTGGCCATGGGGCTGGCCGGGCTCTTCATCCTCGACGACGAGGAGAGCCTGCGGCTGCCGCTGCCCCAGCGCTGGGGGGTGGACGACATCCCGCTGGTGCTGCAGGACAAGCGGCTCGATGGGCGGGATCAGGTGGACTACCAGCTGGACGTGATGAGCGCGGCGGTCGGCTGGTTCGGCGATCTGATGCTGACCAACGGCGCCGTCTATCCGACCCACGACGCCCCCCGCGGCTGGCTGCGGTTGCGGCTGCTCAACGGCTGCAATGCCCGCTCCCTCAGGCTGGCGACCAGCGACGGTCGCCCCTTGTATGTGATCGGCAGCGATGGCGGCCTGCTGGCGGAGCCGGTGGCGTTGAGCGAGCTGGCGCTGCTGCCGGGGGAGCGCTTCGAGGTGATGGTGGACGCCCGCAACGGCCAGGCGTTCGATCTGCTCACTCTGCCGGTACGCCAGATGGGGATGACCCTGGCGCCGTTCGATGCGGCCCTGCCGCTGCTGCGGATCCGGCCCTCCCTGATCGAGGGCAAGGGGCGCCTGCCGGACAGTCTGGCTCGGCTGCCTGCGCTGCCCGCCACTCAAGAGTTGCCGAGCCGCACCCTGACCCTGTCGATGGATCCCGAGCTGGACCGGCAGGGGATGCAGGCGCTGATGAGCCGCTATGGCCACGGTGCCATGGCGGGCATGAGCATGGAGCATGGCGATACGGGCAGCATGGCCGGGATGAAGATGGACGGGCAAGGCGACGGGATGGCCGGGATGGATCATGGCGACATGGCCGATATGACGCAAGCGGGCGGCGCGCTGGACTTGCACGGCGGCAACCGCATCAACGGCCAGGCCTTCGCCATGAACGACCCGCAGTTTGCGGTCAAGCGCGGCCGCACCGAGCGCTGGATCATCTCGGGGGAGGGGGACATGATGCTGCACCCCTTCCACATTCACGGCACCCGTTTCCGGATCCTGAGCGAGAACGGTCAGCCGGTGGCCCCCCATCGAGCCGGCTGGAAGGATATCGTCAAGGTGGAGGGCGGGCGCAGCGAGGTGCTGGTGCGCTTCGATCACACGGCGCCGAAGGAGCGGGCCTACATGGCTCACTGCCATCTGCTGGAGCATGAAGACACCGGCATGATGCTCTCGTTCACGGTGGAAGAGTGAAATAATGGCCCGTTCGGGGCCATTGTTTTTTACTGGTCAGATCTCACTATCTGGCTGCGCCGCATACCCCTCGGCATAAAAGCGTGTAAAATTGCGCCCTGAATTTTCCGGCCGGCGCACGCCGGCCGCGACTCCTTACACGCAAGGCTGACATTGTGACAGAAGTAGATAGATTCGCGGACATTCGCCCCTACCGCGATGAGGAAGTACCGGCAGCCATCGAGCGGCTGATCCGGGATGATGAATTTATCGGCGCCATCGCCAAGTATCGCTTCGGCTCCCTGATGAGCTGGCTGGGCTGGGCCATTCGCCCGCTGATCCGCCAGTTCCTGCGCTACAAGTGGTCCAAGGTGACCACCATCCATCAGGTGCAGATGGGGGTGACCCGCTACATGAGCCGGATGATCGCCACCTCCACCCAGGGGGTGACCTTCTCCGGGCTTGAGCATCTTAAAAAAGAGCAGGGCTACCTGTTCGTCTCCAACCACAGGGACATCGCCATGGATCCGGCGTTCGTCAACTGGGGTCTGCACACCCATGGTTTCGATACCGTGCGCATCGCCATCGGCGACAACCTGCTGCGCAAGCCTTGCGCCACCGAGCTGATGAAGCTCAACAAGAGCTTCATCGTCAAGCGCTCCGCCAAGGGGCCGCGGGAGATGATGAAGGCGCTCGGCGAGCTGTCGGCCTACATCGGCCAGTCGGTGCACGAAGGCCACTCCATCTGGATCGCCCAGAAGGAAGGGCGCGCCAAGAACGGCGATGACAAGACGGATCCGGCGATCCTCAAGATGTTCTACGTGGACGGCAAGAAGCAGAAGATCGAGTTCGTCGACTACATGCGCAGTCTCAACATAGTGCCGGTCAGCATCAGCTACGAGCTGGATCCTACCGACAAGGCCAAGGCGCGCGAGCTGTACGAGAAGTCCATCAACGGCAGCTACGAGAAGGGCGAGTTCGAGGACATCGAGAGCATAGTCGCCGGCATCGTCGGCCAGAAGGGGCGGGTACACGTCTCCTTCGGCGCCCCCATCACCGAAGGCTTCAGCGATCCGGACGAACTGGCGGCGCTTATCGACAAGGCGATCTGGGGCAACTACCGCCTCTTCCCGGGCAACTACCTGGCTGCGGATGTGGCAGGCCACGCCAATACCATCGAACAGGCCGCCTTCCTGAGCCGTCAGTCCGAGGTACCGGAAGAGCACAAGGCCATCTGGCGTGCCATGTACGCCAAACCGGTGGAGAACGCCGCCAAGGCTTGAATGACACCGGTTTTGACCAGGTGATGCGAAAAAAACGGGAGCTGATGCTCCCGTTTTTGCGTCTGGTCAAAGTCGCCGGCAATGGAGTAGTGAATAATATTGTTTCAGCTGGTACGATCACCCGGCGAACGCGCTTGCCCCGCTTGGCAAGCCGAGGATGAGTGTGTAACAGTGCACTCACCACGCCGGAGAGAGCCATGGCTCCATCCCGGTCTGCACGGATAGCAGACGGTGTGACACAAGGACCTTCAACGGGTCCTTTTTCATTTTGCGGCTAAGATGTCGCCTGAATACACCTAAGGAAGCGCCATGATCACCGGCAGTCTGAATACCTTGCAGCGTACGCCGCTGCCCGCCCCGCTCGACCGCATCCTGGTCGAGGTGGTGCAAAGCGTCGACCGGTGGCGGCATGCCCCGCTCGGCAAGCAGGAGGTCGACGGCCTCAAGCTGTTCTGTCTGGTGAGCGAAGAGCTGACCGAGCCGGCGGCGGATCGCCGTGGCGAGTTCCATCAGCAGTACCTGGACATCCAACTGCTGCTCGCCGGCGAGGAGTGGATCGGGGTCGGCCCGCACACCTACGCGAGCGAAGGGGCGGATCACCCCCATCCCGATCTCTGGTTCGTCGACGACGAACAGACCAGTTATCTGGCGTTGCAGCCCGGCGACTTCGCCATCTTCTGGCCGGGAGAACTGCATCGCCCCCTCTGCACCCCCAACCCGCCGGCCAAGGTGAAGAAGCTGGTGGTCAAGGTGCACCGGGATCTGCTGGCCGGCCTGCAAGTGCTGGCGCAGCCTGACTGAGACGAGTGGCCGGAATCATCCGGATTTGCACTTAACATATTGAAAAATTGGGCGCACTTTCCTGCGACCATAAGCCCCCGGCAGGGGAATCCCATCCATGTTGGATGACACGACACTGTCGGCATAAAGCCGAAGCACAGGAAGATGTAGAACATGAGCAAGTTGGTATTGATCCTTAACTGCGGTAGCTCTTCCCTGAAATTTGCCGTAATGGACGCCGAAACAGGTGAGGACATGCTGTCCGGCCTGGCCGAATGCTTCAATCTGGATGATGCACGTATCAAATGGAAACTCCACGGCGTCAAGGGCGAGGCCATGCTGGGCGCGGGTGCCGCGCACCAGGAAGCCCTCGACCACATCGTGGGTCACATCCTGCCGCAGGATCCGACCCTGGCCGAGCAGCTGGTGGCCATCGGCCATCGCATCGTGCACGGCGGCGAGCAGTTCTCCCGTTCCGTTCGCATCGATGATGGCGTGATCGCCGGCATCGAAGCCGCCATTCCGTTCGCTCCCCTGCACAACCCGGCGCACCTCATCGGCATCCGTGCCGCCCTCAAGGTCTTCCCGGCGCTGGCAGAGAAGAACGTGGCCGTGTTCGACACCGCCTTCCACCAGACCCTGCCAGAGGAAGCCTACCTCTACGCGCTGCCCTACAAGCTTTACAAAGAGAACGGCATCCGTCGTTACGGCGCCCACGGCACCTCCCACCGCTTCATCGCGGAAGAGACCGCCAAGGCGCTGGGCAAGCCGCTCGAAGAGCTCAACATCATCAACTGCCACCTGGGTAACGGCGCCTCCGTCTGCGCCATCCGTGGCGGCGAATCCGTCGACACCTCCATGGGGCTGACCCCGCTGGAAGGGCTGGCGATGGGCACCCGCTCCGGCGACATCGACCCCGCCGTGGTTTTCTTCATGCACGACCAGCTCGGTTACAGCGTGGAGCAGATCAACCACACCCTGACCCGCGAGTCCGGCCTGCTGGGCATGACAGAGGCGAGCAGCGACTGCCGCTACGTCACCTCCAACTACGCCACCGACGCCGGTGCCAAGCGTGCGCTGGATGTGTTCACCTACCGGGTGGCCAAGTATGTCGGCGCCTATGCCGCCGCCATGGACGGTCGTCTGGACGCCCTGGTGTTCACCGGCGGTATCGGTGAAAACGCCGCCATGGTGCGCGAGATGGTGCTGGATCGTCTGGCCCTGTTCGGCTTCAAGGTCGACAAGGAAGCCAACAACGCCGCCGTGCTGGGCGGCGAGGGCCCCATCACCGCCGAAGGCAGCCGCCTGGCGCTGGTGATGCCCACCAACGAAGAGCTGGTCATCGCCCGCGATGCCCTGAGCCTGGTCGGCTGACGCCCCTTGCTCCCAGACAACGCCCGGCCCCTGCCGGGCGTTGTCGTTTGTGGGCCGGTGCCCATTTGACATGGGGTGGCAGATACGTACCCTGACCGCAGTTTCACGCACAGGAGGATGGGATGAAGGAGACGATTTTTCGCTGGCTGGCCGGGCTCGGGCTGGAGGTGACCGGCATGACGGGACTGGTGATCGCCCTCGGCTTCATCGTGCTCACCTCGCTGGTGCTGCACATGCTGCTGCACCGGGTGCTGCTGGTGCGGCTGGTGGGGGTGCTCGGCAAGACCATGCAGGTGTGGCTGCCGCCCCAGCTGCAGCAGCGGCTGTTCTACCGACTCGCCTTCGTGCTGCAGGGGGCCGTGCTGCTGGGGCAGGCCGAGATCTGGCTGCCGCGCGACTCCGAAAGCCTGCAGCTCATCGAGACGGTGGCCCAGCTCTGGATCCTGCTGTTCCTGCTGCTGGCGCTGTTCGCCCTGCTCGACTGCCTGCTGTCGGTGAGCCGCTATACCCGGCTCGGGCGGGATCTGCCCCTGCGCGGCATCTTCCAGGGGGTGAAGCTGGTGGGCAGCATCCTGGTGGGCATCCTGATGATCGCCCTGCTGCTCGGCAAGTCGCCGCTGTTCCTGTTCAGCGGCCTGGGTGCCATGACCGCGGTGTTGATGCTGGTGTTCAAGGACCCCATCCTCGGCCTGGTGGCCGGCATCCAGCTCTCCGCCAACCGGATGCTGAGCGTCGGTGACTGGCTGCAGATGGACAAGTACGGCGCCGATGGCGAGGTGACCGACATCGGCCTCACCACGGTCAAGGTGTCGAACTGGGACAAGACCATCACCACCATCCCCACCTATGCCCTCATCTCCGACTCCTTCAAGAACTGGCAGGGGATGACGGAGTCGGGCGGCCGGCGCATCAAGCGCAGCGTCAACATCGACATGACCAGCGTGCGCTTCCTGACGGCGGACGAGCAGCTGCAGCTCAAGCAGGCCCAGCTGCTGGCGCCCTATCTGAGCCGCAAGGAGCAGGAGCTGAGCGCCTACAACCAGCAGCTGAGCGACGCCATCAGTTGCCCCATCAACGGCCGCCACCTCACCAACCTAGGCACCCTGCGCGCCTATCTGGACGCCTACCTGCGCGCCCACCCCGGCATTCGCAAGGACATGACCCTGATGGTGCGCCAGCTGGCGCCGACCACGGACGGCCTGCCGCTGGAGATCTACTGCTTCACGGCGACCACCGCCTGGGCCGATTACGAAGGGATCCAGGCCGACATTTTCGACCACATTTTTGCCATCATCGAGCAATTTCATCTGCGGTTGCACCAATCTCCCACAGGTTACGATATGCGCGCCTGGCAAAAGGGGTGAACGGCCATCAGACAAGGGCTGGCGGCGGATAAAAAAAGCGATATTAATCGCTGACCCGCCGCCACTTGTCAGTTGAAATTTGCCCGGCAGAGGAGAAAAATGGCGGCCTTCTCTTCGCCCCCGGATCGCCTGCCGCTCCCGGGTCAGCCCAGAGTCTTGAACCACGTCATCCATTACAGGAAAGTTATGAAGCTCCTCCACACTACTGCGGCCGCGCTGTGCTGCAGCCTCCTCTTGGGCGCCGCGCCTGCGCTCGCTGTTGAATACGCCCTGCCTGCGGCCAACAGCCGCCTGGTGGGTGAAAATCTGGAATACGTGGTCCCGGCCGAAGAAAACGGCCAGCCGCTGGAGGCCGCCGCCGCCAAATTCCAGCTGGGGCTGACCAACATGCTGGAGGCCAACCCCAAGGCGGATCCCCTGCTGCTGCAGACCGGCGAGAAGCTGATCGTGCCGCACCAGCTGATCCTGCCGGATGCGCCCCGTGAAGGCATCGTGCTGAACGTGGCCGAGATGCGCCTCTACTACTACCCGAAAGGCAAGAAGGTGGTGGAAGTGCTGCCCATCGGCATCGGCCAGCTCGGTACCGATACCCCGGAAAACTGGGTGACCAGCGTGCAGCGCAAGAAGGCGGGCCCGACCTGGACCCCGACCGCCAAGATGCATGCTGAATATGCCGCCCGTGGCGAGACCCTGCCGGCAGTATGGCCGGCCGGCCCGGACAACCCCATGGGGCTGTTCGCGCTCTACATCGGCAAGATGTACGCCATCCACGGCACCAACGCCCAGTTCGGCATCGGCCTGCGGGTGAGCCACGGCTGCGTGCGCCTGCGCAACGACGACATCGAGTACCTGTTCAAGAAGGTACCGGTCGGTACCCGCGTCCAGTTCGTCAACCAGCCGATCAAGGCCAGTGTCGAGCCGGATGGCCGCCGCTACCTGGAAGTGCATCAGCCGCTCTCCCGCAATCAGGAGGAGTTCAACTCCAGCCTGCCTGCACCGCTGCCGATGACCCCGGCGGTGACCCGCTTCATCGCCCATGCCGACAGCGACTCCCAGCTGGTCAAGCAGGCGCTGGAGCAGCGCAGCGGCATGCCGATCGCGATCAATCGCTGATTGGCGCTTGCCGACATGGCCCCGACCTCTGGTCGGGGCTTTTTTTTTGCGGCCGTGGCGGGGCTCTGCCACGGATCGCGCCCGGCGGATAAGCAGTTGCTGCGTCAGGATAAAATCTGGCGGAACGGGGCAACGCTGGTCTGTTGGTTAAAGATGAAACGTTTATATTGTGTTTTCTGTTTGTTAAAAAAGGTTGAGGTCATGGGATCTGCTGATTAAGCTAGGGCGGTTTTTTTAAGGAAGAGCCCGTCGTCAGAACGGGTACACACGTCACATAACGGAGTTTTGAATGACAGCCAGCACACCCATGCTCATCACCTTTCTGGTGTACATCCTCGGGATGGTCCTGATCGGCTTTATCGCCTATCGCGCCACCCGCAACTTTGACGACTACATTCTCGGCGGACGCCGGATGGGGAGCTGGGTGACCGCCCTCTCCGCCGGTGCCTCCGACATGAGCGGCTGGCTCCTGATGGGCCTGCCGGGCGCCGTCTTCATCGGCGGCATCTCCGAGAGCTGGATCGCCATCGGCCTCACCCTGGGTGCCTACCTCAACTGGCGCTGGGTCGCCGGCCGGCTGCGGGTGCACACCGAGAAGAACCGCAACGCCCTGACCCTGCCGGACTACTTCACCTACCGCTTCGAGGACAAGAGCCGGGTGCTGCGCATCCTCTCCGCCCTGGTGATCCTGCTGTTCTTCACCATCTACTGCGCCTCCGGCGTGGTGGCCGGTGCCCGCCTGTTCGAGAGCACCTTCGGCATGAGCTATGACACCGCCCTCTGGGTCGGTGCCGCGGCCACCATCACCTACACCTTCTTCGGCGGCTTCCTCGCGGTGAGCTGGACCGATACGGTGCAGGCCACCCTGATGATCTTCGCCCTGATCCTCACCCCGGTGTTCGTCATCATCGCGGTGGGCGGCATCGACACCGCCATGGTGCAGGTGGCGGCGCAGAACGCCAGCAACCTCGACATGTTCAAGAACCTGGACTTCATCGCCATCATCTCGCTGATGGCCTGGGGCCTGGGCTACTTCGGCCAGCCCCACATCCTGGCGCGCTTCATGGCGGCGGATTCCCACCACTCCATGGCCAATGCCCGCCGCATCAGCATGACCTGGATGGTGCTGTGCCTCGGCGGCGCCGTGGCCATCGGCTTCTTCGGTCTCTCTTACTTCTCCACCTTCACCGAGCAGGCTGGCGGTGTGACTGCCAACCCGGAGCGGGTCTTCATCGAGCTCTCCAAGATCCTGTTCAACCCCTGGATCGCCGGGGTGCTGCTCTCCGCCATCCTGGCGGCGGTAATGAGTACCCTCAGTTGCCAGCTGCTGGTCTGCTCCAGCGCCATCACCGAGGATCTCTACAAGCCGTTCCTGCGCAAGAACGCCTCCCAGCAGGAGCTGGTGTGGGTCGGTCGTGCCATGGTGCTGGTGATCGCGCTCATCGCCATCAGCGTTGCCATGAACCCGGAGAACCGGGTGCTGGGGCTGGTGAGCTACGCCTGGGCCGGCTTTGGCGCCGCCTTCGGCCCCGTGGTGCTGCTCTCCGTGCTCTGGTCGCGGATGACCCGCAACGGCGCCCTGGCGGGCATGCTGGTGGGTGCCCTGACCGTCATCGTCTGGAAGCAGTTCGGCTGGCTGGGGCTCTATGAAATCATCCCGGGCTTCCTCTTCTCCGGACTCGCCATCCTGGTGTTCAGCCTGCTGGACAAGGCCCCCTCCAAGGCCATGCTGGAGCGCTTTGACGATGCCGAGCGCGAGTTCCAGACCCCGCCGGATGCGCTGGGTCAGCCGGTTGCCGTCAACTGAGTTTGCTATTGCCGGTAATAAAAAGCCCCGCGATGCGGGGCTTTTTTATGGACGACGATTTAGTCGGCGCACATCGGCGCGGGCCGCCGCACCTGTGCGCGTCAGCCAGCGGGCTTTGTCCTGATTGCTGGCTGTATGCATGGGCCCCAGATGCTGGCGGTGGGTCAGCCGGATGCCGCACAACCCCAGTACCTGCTTGTCGAGGATCCGCGAGGCGGGCTCCCCCAGCCACCAGCGGTAGTACCAGACTGGGCTGTCCATGGTGAGCAGCAGGCGCGCCGTTTTGCCTGCGAGCAGGCGCAGTGGCTGGGCCTTGCCCTTGACATATTGAAAGGCGAAGCCGGAGAGCAGGGTGCGATCCAGCAGGCCCTTGAGACGGGCCGGCATGCCACCCCACCAGAGGGGGGAGACTATCACCAGATGATGAGCGGCAGTCAGGCTCTGCTGCAACGCCAGCAGATCCGGCTCCAGCGGTGGCATAAGGTCATAGCCATGGCGCAAGTCCGGCTCGAAGGCGAGCTCGCCCACGTGCAGCAGAGTGACCTCTGCGCCTGCCTCATCGGCGCTGCGAGCATACTCGCGGGCCAGGGCATGGCAGAAACTGTCGGGTTTGGGATTGCCGTTGAGAACAAGCAGGTTGGGGATCATGGTATGGCTCCTTGAAGTGAGCCCCCATTACACCCCTTGTCCCATGGGACAGAGTCAAGCCACCTTGTGCCCCCGATCCGTTGCTGCGGGATTACCCTGCTCGTCGGGGTCGTGCCGGACCGGAGCGCCATAGCGGCAGGGGTGCTGCGCCAGCAGCGCGGCGCACTGGGTCAAGCCCTGGTGCTGGCGTTGCAGCCTGGCGACCTCCGCCGCGATCTGGGCCAGCTTGCCCGCGATAAGCTGCTCCACCTTCTGCCAGGGGAAGTGAGCGAGGCTGGTGACACCCGCGAGCAGGGGAACCAGCTCCCCGAGCTTGCAGCCAAGCCGCTGGGCCTCGCGGATAAAACCGACCCACTCCAGATCCTCGGCCCGGTAGACGCGATAACTGCCGCGCCGCCTGGGCTCGGGCAGCAGCCCGAGCTGCTCATAGAGGCGGACAGCCTTTGGGGTGGTGCCCGCCAGCCGGGCAAATTCGCCGATATACATGGTGCTGCTCGCAAAGGTTGTTCGAGTAGAGGCTCACTATAGGCCAGTGGCAGGGGGGAAATGAATCCCCGTGGGGGAGGGGCGCGTCCTTGGCGCGGCGCAGGTGGAGTGCATTGTGCAGCAGCTCTCTGGATGTAGCTTTGCCCCATAGTATGCTAGGGCGTAGCCCTCGACGGGATTTCGTCCGCCCTTCGGGCCGGGAGATGGTCGGGCTGACCCCTGATGGGGCCTGAACGGACGTCAATGGACAGGTGATTGCCGCTATAAGCAAATATGGGGTCATTATCGGAAAACCCATAAATTGAGATTATGGTGGCTCTGGAACGCCAGTCAGGGGCACCAGGTGGCCGAAAAGGGCTCCCCAAGGGGATTTCCCGATAATTTAGGAGGGTGGTGAATATCACTTTTGTCGGTCTGATGAGCGAAGCATCATCAGACAATCGCGGCAGAATGATCGTTGAAAGGTAGCCTGATAATTATCCGGCTACCTATGTGCTTTTTTATTCGCACCTGTTCGAATACGCTTCACTATTCGAACCTATGGGCTTAAGACGACCCTTGAAAGTTAACACCGCGCTTTGCGGCTGGTTTTTAGCGCAGCGGAAAACCAGTCCGACAATAGTACTTTGTTAGATCATTTACATAGATAGCCTGAATTCTTCAATTTTTGCTCCGATTAAGTCTGCGGCTCCGCCAGATGATAAAAGCATATTTTCTACGTCAGTATCATCAAGTACAAGAATCAGTTTTTGATGTACCATCCACTGTTCTCGAATGGTGTGCAAACAACCAGCAGAGTCACCGCCATTTCTAGAGAATATTATTCCAAATAGTCCTGCTCCATGAGGCTTTAGGTAATTCGCGATTTGAAGGATATCACTCTTTTTAACTTTTCTAGAGTAGTTTTTAGCATCTACCACAACATAGTCAGCGGAGTATTTTTTGCGCAAAAATGACCAAAACCCTTCCGTAGCATAATTGGGGACAATAAAATCTCTTCGGTTTGACTTGGTGAAGTCGTTAACTTCTTGAATCGGCTTATCAAGAGGAGGACAAAATAGTTCCTATATGATTTCGCCAATGAGGCTCTGATATATGTAGCAATCTTTACGACCAGGGTTACATGCCTTTAAATTTTTGAGCAAATCTTGATCTCTACTACTTTCTTGCTCTCCAGCGATGGCAGTTAGAAGCATTTTGAAGTAGCTGCTATCAGCCTTTTGTATACCTACTTTGAAATTCTTAATGAGATAGTCTGCATCCCATACCTCTATGTCATTAGATTCTAAGTTTTGCTTTATCTCGTGTGGCAATCTACCTGGTATGGCCAGGACTTTCTTGCATTCGCCTATAAGCTTGCCGTACTCCAAAATCTGTTCGACTATTTTAGAACTGTGGCTCCTTGTAATTGCTTTATTGGATTTGCACTCAATGAGAATCTTCTCTTTCCGACTATCCTCTATGAGAATGTCTGCTCTCGCCCTTTGAGTATCTCCAATTATTGCTTCGAGTTGAATATTTTTATTAGGGCTAGTTTCCTTAAGAACTTGATAAAGGAAATTTACAAACTCAATCTCTTTTGGCCCCATGTCCATATACCTATGGCAATTAGGGCATAGCAGAAGGAAATTTTCTTCCGTCAGGCATCCGCCTTGATGAAGAGGCGTAATCGAAGCCATTTCTAGAGAGATCTGCTCTCCAGAAATGGAGCACATTGCACATTTATTATTGTGTTTTGCAATGAGATTCGCCCGCATAGCAGCCGACGGAATCCTTCTTTTATTCAATGTCTGATTCATCATCTATTCTCGAATTCCACTTTTGCTCTAACTTTTACTTGTGGGGCCACGTAGCGGTCCCACACCAAGTTTTTGTTAAATAGATTGGGGGGCTTCTACATGATTCTCAACCATTGGAAGCGCTAGATCTTTAGATTGCTCTTTATATACACCTTTCCCGATGATATGTGCAATAGCATTTTTTATATTATCTACGGCACCAGGTAGGTCATTAATCCCACCAATTAATGTGGATGCAATTATTAAGGCACCAATAATTTTTCGCCAACTTGGTGCTGTTTTTGTTAATTCTGTTTTTGCTTCGTTTAAATATTGATTTAACTTGGTTTTCTGTTCTTCATTTAAATCAGATGATGCCGATACCTGAACAATTGCTGCATCAATTTCCTTAGTGATAAACCTGATATCTAGATTTGATGGTTTGAATATCTCATCATCATTATCTTTGTAACTCTCATATGTTTTTAAAAGTAACTTTACTTGATTTTTTAATCTATTTATTGCGGATAGAAGATCTTCAATTTCTGCATTGATATTCGAGAATAAAGTTACTTGTTTTGAAACGCCAAATGCTTTAGGAATAGCCCTGATTAAAATATATAAAGGTCTGAGTAGACTAATGTTTCTACCATTCAATGAAATATGTATTCTGACTTTGAATCTGGATATAACATCTTCAATTTTTGTTTCTTCAAGTATGCTATCTATTGATTTATAAATTTTTGAGTCAACAATTTCACTAACCCTTGTTAAGTGAGTTACGTTTTCAGTGAAACCTTCTAAACATGGTAAAAGCATATCTAGATCTAACCATCTAGACATATAGCGCAAACCATAAATTTCCATTTCATCTATGTTAGCGGCTATTTTGTAGAAGGTTTTTTCTAAAACCTCTAAATCTGTAATAAATTCATTTAGCTGATTCATAATTATCTATTTGACAGTGATTAGATGGAGGGCGGTACTAACACATTAATACCGCCTTCTATCTAACTCCGTTTTAGGTTGATTCGGGGAACTATAAATAATATTTAAAATCAATGACTTATCTTTCTATCTCTGAGGCCTATTGTATTCGCTTGCCCTCTTCTTTTTGCACAACCATTACAACAACATAGAAAAGTCGTGTGACCTTGGTCATGGCAAACGCCGGCATGGCTACCGCCCCTGAATTTCAGCTTCCAGTCTGCTGCTTTGTAACCAACGGGGATGGCGGAGAGGGCCATGGGTGACTCCGACGAGGCTTTGATTGCCATTCGGGTATGGTAGCGAGAGAGGAGCGCAGGGGAAGGGCGAGGTGATAAATGTTGGGGCGGGATCAACAAATTGGTCAGTGCGGCAGGGAGTGGTGCCCTTGCCGGGGGAGAGAAGCTTGTTCAGGTGCAGGGAAGGGCCGCAGCCCCTCCCTCAGGCCAGTGCCAGTTGCTGGCGGGCGCGCCACAGCCGCTCGTGGAAGAAGAACACCACAGTGTTGATGGCAGGCTCGATCAGTGCCATCACGCCGCCGGTGAGCAGCTCGCCGCTCAGCAGGTAGGCGACGCCGAAGGCCACCGAGAAGTGCACCAGGGCGAAGCTGCTGGTCTTGGCCTGAAGGCTGTGGCGGGGTTTGAGCTTGTGCCAGCCGAGATCGTGGAAGTAGAAGGCGACCGTGTTGACGGCGGGTTCGATCAGGGCGATCAGGCTGGCGGTGAGCAGTTCACCGGTCAGCAGGTAAGCCACGGTGAAGGCCACGGTGAAGTGCAAAACGGCAAAGCTGATGGTCTTTTTCATGATGGCGGCTCCCTCTGGTGATGAGCAGAGTATCCCCCGAAATTCCATTAAATGAAAACCATTCTCATCTAATGGTTGGATAGGGACGACCTATCAAGTGAGAACGCCCTCACCGGATTGGGAGTTGCCTGGGGCCACAGCGGCGCTAGAGTGAGCCTTTGCCATGAAAAAGGAGCTTTCATGCATATGAATATCAACGCCACCCTGATGGGGCAGTTCATCCTGTTGCTGATGATCATCGTCGGCGTCGTGGCCTGGCGACTGGCCCGCCGCAAGAGCGAGCATCCGGTGCTGATCACAGTGCTGTGCATGCTGCTCAGCCTGGCCCCGCCTTTCGCCCTGCTGGCGCTGCTTATTCTGGCGCTCTGGCGGGATCTCCCGGGCAAAACGTGAGGTTGGCCGACATGCTAAAAGCCCCGTGACGGGGCTTTGTTTTTTGCGCGTCTCCCGCGCAACTGCCGATGGGGGTGGCAAGAGGCGGGCAAGGGGTTCACCGGCTGAGGGCTGCGATCCGCTCATGGGCCTGGCGCATGCCCTGCTCCGCCCCGTGGGGGCGCAGGTCCATCCCCTCCGCGTAGACGAACTCTACCTGCGCGATGCCCATCAGGCCGAGCACGGACTCGAGGTAGGGGGTGACTGCATCCGTTGCCTGTCCTTGATGCACGCCGCCGCGGCTGCTGAACACCAGAGCTTTTACCCCCTCCACCAGCCCCATGGGGTAGCTGTCGGTGTAGCGAAAGGTGACCCTGGCCCGTGCCACCAGATCGAACCAGTTCTTGAGCGGGGTCGGCACGTTGAGGTTGTACATGGGGGCGCCGATCAGCAGCAGGTCGGCGGCCTTGAACTCGGCAATCAGTTGATCCGACAGCACCACCGCCTGGCGGATGGCCTCGCTGGCTGGTTCGGCCCCCCGCAGGGCGTGAAACAGTGCGCTGTCCAGTGGTGGCAGGGCGAGGGCGGGCAGGTCGCGTACCACCACCTGGTCCTGGTGGCCCTGCTCCCGGCGCACTTGCAGAAAGTGCTCCATCAACTGGTTGGTGCGGGACTCGGGGCCGTTGAGGCTGGATTGCAGCAGCAGGATCTGACTCATGAGGTGAACTCCATCTGACAAATGTGGGGATGGAGGGAGCTTATCAGTCATTTTTTTCCGCAGTGCTGATACTATTTCGCCATATTGGTTCCACAAGGTATGCAATAGATGGCAAACAGCCTCAATGGCCTCGATCTGTTCGCCAGCGTGGTGGAGGCGGGCAGTTTCGCTCAGGCCGCCGAGCGGCTCCACCTCACCCGCTCGGCGGTGGGCAAAGGGATTGCCCGGCTCGAGCAGCGTCTCGGCGTCCAGCTGTTTCACCGCACCACACGCAGCCAGAGCCTGACCGAGGAGGGGGCGCTGTTCCATCGCCACTGCCTGCGGGCGCTGGAGGAGGTGCGCCTCGGCGAGGCGGCGCTGGCCAGCAACAAGCTCACTCTCAACGGCAGCCTCAAGGTCTCCATGCCGGTGCTGTTCGGTCAGCTGTGCGTGGCGCCCCTGCTGCTGGAGCTGGCGCAGGCTCATCCCGGGCTGGCGCTGTCGCTGTCGTTCAGCGATCGCAAGGTGGATCTGGTGGAGGAGGGGCTCGATCTGGTGATCCGCAACGGGGAGCCGCCGGACAGCCTGGATCTGGCGGCGCGCCGGCTCGGCGAGCACGGCATGACGCTCTGCGCTGCGCCCGCCTATCTGGCCGAGCGGGGCGAACCGATGACGCTGGCGGATCTGGCCCAGCACGAGGGCATCGCCTATCTGCGGCAGGGGCGGGTGCTGGCGTGGCAGTGGCAGCTGGATGGCCAGTGGCAATCGGTGCGACCGACGGGGCGTCTGCAGCTGGACGATCTGCACGCCATCACTCAGGCAGCCATCGCGGGCTTTGGTCTCGCCTGGTTGCCGAACTGGCTGGCACGCCCGCACCTTGAGCGGGGCGAGCTGCGCGAAGTGCTGGGCTCCCTCAAGGGGCGGAGCTACCCCATCAATGCCCTCTGGCCCCATAGCCCGCATCTGCCGCTCAAGACCAGAATGGCCATCGACTGGCTGGCGAGCCGGCTGCCGGAGCGGCTTGCCAGCGTGGCGGGGGCGGGCAGTCATGGTCAATAAAAAGGGCCTGCAGTGGCAGGCCCTTGGCGGTGTGCGAGTGATGCAAGGCGTTACGCTTCAACCTTGTTGAGCCACTCGACCTTGTACTGGGCGCCGGCGCCCTGCGCCAGCTTGGCACAGAGGGGTTTGAGGAAGGCTTCAATCTGCTCGTCCAGCAGCCAGGGGGGGCTCACTATCAGCATGCCTGAGCCGTTCATGCCCCAGTCGGCAGTCTGACCGGCCACTTCCAGCTCGGCCACCAAGACGTTACCGAAGTTCTCGCGCTTGATGGCGCGCAGCATGTCGCGGGATTTGTCCGCCTCTTCCCCCAGAATGGGATACCAGAGGGCGTAGATGCCGGTGGCCCAGCGTTTTTGCGCCTTTTTCAGGGTATCGACCACCGCGAAGTAATCTTCCTTGAGCTCATAGGGCGGGTCGATCAGTACCAGGCCGCGGCGCGGGGTGGGCGGCAGCAGGGCCACCAGCCCCTCGAAGCCGTCACGGTGGTGGACGGCGACGCGGGGGTCGTAACCCATGTTGGCGCGCAGATCGTCCACCTCGTTGTTGTGCAGCTCCATCAGCGCCAGCTTGTCCTGCTCGCGGGCGAGGCGGCGCGACAGCTCCGGCGAGCCGGGGTAGTAGTGCAACTGACCATCGCAGTTCATCTCCTCGATGACGCCGAGATAGGGTGCCATGGTGGACCACTGGGCCCGCTCGTCCCACAGCCGGCCAATGCCGTCGGCGTATTCCGCCTTCTTCTGCGACCAGTCGCCGCGCAGGTCGTAGAGACCGCCACCGGCATGGGTGTCCAGCACGATGAAGGGTTTCTCCTTCTTCTTGAGGGACTCGATGATCAGGGCCTGAACGGTGTGTTTCAGCACGTCGGCGTGGTTGCCGGCATGAAAGGCGTGGCGATAACTCAGCATATTAGGTCTCTGAGGGGGCCCTGCTGGGCCCCCAGTAACAATAGATAGTTCAACAAGTTGCGGCTGTTGCCGCGAAACAGGGTGAGGCTGCGCAGGGTCTGCAGCAGCACCCCTTGTTGCAGCCGCTCCAGCTCCAGCTCGTGGGCCAGCATGGCCTGATACTCCTGCTCGCCGAGCCGCGCCTTGGCGCTCGAACGCAGGGTGCGCCAGGGGCCGAGCACCGCCTCGGTCTGCACCAGCGCCGGTTGCAGGTCGGTCAGATCGACCGGGATCCCGCACTGATCCAGCCGGTGCAGCAACAGGGCCAGATTGACGTTGCCCCCCTGCGCCTGCACGCTGAGCCAGTCCTGGCTGCGGGCGCCGTACACCTCGCCGCTCCACTGCCAGAAGTCGAGCGGGCCCGGCAGTTCGTGGGCGGCGATCCGCTCGCTCGCCATCAGCTGTTCGTCACGCAAGGAAGGCCTGCTCCATGGTTTCCAGCTCCTCACTGAGGCTCATCCACTCCAGCTCCACCCCTTCCAGCTCCTCCTTGATGGGGCCCTGGGACTTGAGCAGCTCGGAGAGCTTCTGCTTGGCGCTCTCTTCATAGATGGCGGGGTCGGCCAGCTGCTCTTCCACCGCGGCCAGCTTGGCCTGCAGTTTCTCCATGCTGGTTTCGAGCTTCTCCAGCTTCTGGCGCAGCGGCCGGGTCGCTTGCCGGAACTCCGCCTCGCGCCGCTTCTGATCCTTGCGCGCCACCGCCGAGTTGGCGGAGATCGGGCCATCGTCCGGTTTGGCGTTGGCCTCTTTCTCCTGCTCGCCGAGCCACTTGTGGTAGTCGTCCAGATCGCCGTCGAACGGTTCGACCCGGCCACCGTGCACCAGATAGAAGTCATCCGTGGTGGTACGCAGCAGGTGCCGGTCGTGGGAGACCACCACCATGGCGCCCTCGAAGCCTTGCAGCGCCATGGTCAGGGCGTGGCGCATCTCCAGATCCAGGTGGTTGGTCGGTTCATCCAGCAGCAAGAGGTTGGGCTTTTGCCAGGTGATGAGGGCCAGCACCAGCCGCGCCTTCTCGCCGCCGGAGAAGGGGGCGACTTTGTCGAGCGCCTTGTCACCGTGAAAGCCAAAGCTGCCGAGGTAGTTGCGCAGCTCCTGCTCGGTCTTGTCCGGCGCGAGGCGCACCAGGTGATCGAGGGGCGAGTCATCCAGGCGCAGGGTCTCCAGCTGATGCTGGGCGAAGTAGCCGATGCTGACCCCGGCGCTCACCTCGAGCTTGCCGGAGAGCGGCGGGTTGGAGCCCGCCAGCATCTTGATGAAGGTGGATTTGCCGGCGCCGTTGCGACCGAGCAGGCCGATGCGCGAACCCGGTACCAGGTTGAGTTTGATCTTCTCCAGGATCACCTTGTCGCCGTAACCGGCGCTGAGGTTCTCCATGGCAATCAGCGGGGTCGGCAGGGCCGAGGGCTCGCGAAACTCGAAGCTGAATTCGGAGTCGGCGTGGGCGGGCAGGATCTTCTCCATCCGCTCCATGGCCTTCAATCGGCTCTGGGCCTGGCGCGCCTTGGAGGCCTTGTAGCGGAAGCGGTCCACATAGGATTGCATGTGGGCCATCTCCCGCTGCTGCTTCTCGTACATGGACTGCTGCTGGGCCAGGTGTTCGGCGCGCTGCAGTTCGAAGTCGGAGTAGCCACCGCTGTATTCGTTGAGCTTGCCGTTCTCGATATGGATGATGCGAGTCACCACAGAGTCGAGGAAGTCGCGGTCGTGAGAGATGAGCACCAGCGTGCCCTGATAGCCCTTGAGCCACTTCTCCAACCAGATGACGGCATCGAGATCCAGGTGGTTGGTCGGTTCATCGAGCAGCAGCAGATCGGAGCGGCACAACAGCGCCTGGGCGAGGTTGAGGCGCATGCGCCAGCCACCGGAGAAGCTGCGTACCGGCGAGCCAAGCTGCTCGTCGCCAAAGCCGAGGCCGTGCAACAGCTCGGCGGCGCGGGCGCGAATGCTGTAGGCACCTATGGTGTCGAGCTTGCCGTGCAGTTCGGCCACCAGCAGACCGTTGTCATCCCGCTCGGCCTGGGCCAGCTCGGCCTCCAGTGCGCGGAACTCCTTGTCGCCGTCGATCACGTAGTCGAGGGCGGAGCAGTCCAGCGCCGGGGTCTCCTGTGCCACCCCGGCAATCTGCCAGCCGGCGGGCAGGCTGAAGCTGCCGCTGTCGATGGCCAGCTCGCCCCGTACCAGTGCAAAAAAGGTGGACTTGCCACAGCCGTTCTTGCCCACCAGACCCACTTTGTGGCCGGGGTGAATGGTGGCGGATGCGTTGTCCAGCAGCTTGCGGCCGCCGCGGATCAGTTCGATTTGACTGGCAACTATCATGGATTGGTCTGCTTGGCTCAAATAAAGGAGAAAAACTGGCGCGGATCTTACGTGAAATGGCGCCGG
This sequence comes from Aeromonas sp. s5, assembly GCF_040907865.1. Lineage (NCBI taxonomy): Bacteria > Pseudomonadati > Pseudomonadota > Gammaproteobacteria > Aeromonadales > Aeromonadaceae > Aeromonas > Aeromonas sp. s5. The sequence goes on along the minus strand of NZ_JBFOCO010000008.1, from coordinate 62,583 downwards.
TTTGCACTTTAGGTACGGGCCTGCTACTGGCTGGCACCACAAAAACATGTCATAACAGAACTATCAAACAGTATGACGGTGGAGGCTAGCATGCTGCATATCAGGGACATCATGACGACCCGGGTCGCCACCGTATCCATGGACGACAGGTTGAGCGTCATCAAGGAGATCTTCGAGCAGGCCCACTTTCGCCACCTGCTGGTGCTGGAAGAGGAGAAGCTGGTAGGAGTCATCTCCGATCGCGACCTGTTTCGCGCCATCAGCCCCTATCTCGACTCCGAGGCCGAGATGAGCCGCGACACCGAGACCCTCAACCGTCGCGCCCACCAGATCATGAGCCGCCACCCCATCACCATCGCTCCCCAGCTCACGGTGCGGGAGGGGGTCAAGCTGATGCTGGAGAAGAACGTCTCCTGCCTGCCGGTGCTGGAAAACGGCGCCCTGGTCGGCATCATCAGCTGGAAGGATCTGCTGCGCGCCGCCCTCGACAACGACGCCTTCTAGCCCGCCGGCACGGCTTGCAAGAGAATGAAAAAGGGCTCCGCGGAGCCCTTTGTTGTTGGTCACTGGCGCCTGCCTTCGTGTCAGGGCAGCGGCTCTACCAGCAGGATATGGGAGTCATGCCCCGTCACCCGCACCTTGCTGCCGGCGAGCAGTGGCTGGCTGCAGCGCACCGTCCAGGCGGTGTCGTCCAGGTGTACCCGGCTCATCCCCTGAGTCACGTCATCCAGCAGCACCAGCTCGCGCCCCAGATACCCCTGCATCCGCTCGTTGATGGGGGCGGCGGCATCTTGATCGGAGCGATCCCGGCGGTGCTGCCAGCGCCACCAGGCCCAGGTGGTGAGCAGGGATTGCAGGGCGAACAGCAGCAGCTGGGCCTGCCAGCCGAAGGGCCAGACCAGCAGCAGCAGGCCCACCTCCAGCGCGGCGATGCCGGTCCAGAGCAGAAAGCCCACCGAGCCCAGCACTTCGATGGCCAGCAGCACGAAGCCGAGCCCCAGCCAGTGCCAGTGGGTCAGCCCCTCGAACAGGGCTGTCATGACTTGCCGCCCTTGCCATCCTTGAACAGCTCGGCCATGCCGGCCACGGCGCCGATCAGGCTGCCCGCCTCCAGCGGCATCATCACCACCTTGCTGTTGGGGCCTTCACCGATGCGGGCCAGCGCCTCTGTGTATTTCTGGGCCACGAAGTAGTTGATGGCCTGCAGATCCCCTTCGGCGATGGCTTTTGACACCATGTGGGTCGCCTTGGCTTCCGCCTCGGCGGCCCGCTCGCGCGCTTCGGCGGCGAGGAAGGCGGCCTGACGCTCACCCTCGGCCTTGAGGATCTGGGACTGCTTCTCACCTTCCGCTTTCAGGATCTTGGACTGGCGCACCCCTTCGGCTTCCAGCACCTCGGCCCGTTTCTGGCGCTCGGCCTTCATCTGGGCGTTCATGGCTTCGACCAGCGCCAGCGGCGGACGTACATCCTTGATCTCGATCCGGGTCACCTTGATGCCCCAGGGGGCGGTGGCCGCATCCATGGTGCGCAGCAGCTTCTCGTTGATGGTGTCGCGCTGGGAGAGCATCTCGTCCAGCTCCATGGCGCCCAGCACGGTCCGCATATTGGTCATGGTCAGGTTGCGGATGGCGCTGGTGAGATCGTTGACCTCGTAGCCCGCCTTGCGGGCGTCCACCACCTGCACGAAGCTGATGGCGTCTATGGTCACGTTGGCGTTGTCGCGGGAGATCACCTCTTGCGCCGGGATGTCCAGCACCTGCTCCATCATGATGATCTTGTGGCCGATGCGATCTATGTAGGGGATCAGCAGGTTGAGGCCGGGGGAGAGGGTGCGGGTGTAGCGGCCGAAGCGCTCCACGGTCCAGTTGTAACCCTGCGGCACTATCTTGATACCGGCACTCAGGGTGAGAAGTACCAGAAACACAAAGATCCCCAGCACAATCAATGACTCATTCATCATTTAGCTCCTTATGAAACACTTTCACTAGCCTATGGCCTTGCGTGCGGCACCACAAGCGCCTTGCTTCGCCTTTGTCATCATACGGCTTTGTTAATTACTAAAACGCATTAAAAAGCATTTTTTATTATTTTGAGGGATAAGCAGCCCTGCCTATAGTCGCCCCATATTAGTCGTGTTCCGAGGGATGGGCCGAAATGGATTATTTGCCGATGTTTGCCAAATTGGACGGTCGCCCTGTGCTGCTGGTGGGAGGGGGCGAAGTGGCCCTGCGCAAGGCGCGCCTGCTGCTGGCGGCCGGTGCCAGGCTGACCCTGGTCTCCCCCGAGCTGGAACCCGACTTCCATGAATTTGCCGGTCGCTTCACCCATCTGGCGGAGCGCTTCACCCCGGCCCACCTGGCGGGCCAGATCCTGGTGGTGGCCGCTACCGACGACCTCGAGGTGAACGCCCTGGTCTATCAGAGCGCCAACCAGCTCGGCCTGTTCGTCAACGTGGTGGACGACCCCAAGCGCTCCAGCTTTATCTTCCCCTCCATCATCGATCGCAGCCCCATCATGGTGGCGGTCTCCAGCGGCGGCAAGGCGCCTGTGCTGGTGCGTCTGCTGCGCGAGCGGCTGGAGAGCCTGCTGCCCCGCCACCTCGGCGGCCTGGCCGAGCTCTCCGGTCGGGTACGCGACCGGGCCAAGCGGGTGCTCTCCTCCATTTCCGACCGTCGCCGCTTCTGGGAGCGGGCGTTTGCCTCCAACACCCTGGCCGGCCTGATTGAGAAAGCCGATTGGCAGGGTGCCGAGCAGTGGCTGAACGAGGGGCTCGACAATGCGAAAAGCGAAGTGGGCGAGGTGGTGTTGGTAGGGGCGGGACCCGGCGATCCGGGCCTGCTGACCCTCAAGGCGCTGCAACAAATTCAACAGGCTGAAGTGGTGCTCTACGACCAGCTGGTCTCCGCCGAGATCCTCGATCTGGTGCGCCGCGATGCCACCCTGGTGTCGGTCGGCAAGAAGGCCGGCGCCCACAGCGTGCCGCAGGAGGAGACCAATCGCCTGCTGGTGGAATACGCCAGGGCGGGCAACCGGGTGGTGCGGCTCAAGGGGGGCGATCCCTTCATGTTCGGCCGTGGTGGCGAGGAGCTGGAAGTGCTGGCAGAGGAGGGCATCCCCTTCTCCGTGGTGCCCGGCATCACGGCCGCCGCCGGAGCCACCGCCTATGCCGGCATTCCGCTCACCCACCGCGACCATGCCCAGAGCGCCGTCTTCATTACCGGCCACTGCCAGAAGGAGGGCAAGGAGCCCGACTGGCAGCAGCTCGCCGCTACCAGCCAGACCCTGGTGATCTACATGGGGCTGATGCGCTCCGAGCATATCCAGCAGCAGTTGGTGAGCCATGGCCGCAGCAGCGCCACCCCCATCGCCATCATCGAGCGCGGCACCACGGCGCGGCAGCGCGTGCTGACCGGCACCTTGGCGGAGCTGGCCGAGCTGGCCGCCCAAGCGGTGAGCCCGTCCCTTATTGTCGTCGGCGAGGTGGTTGCCCTGCGCAAACAGCTGGCCTGGTTTGGCGAGACGGCGCAGGGGCAGGAGGCCGACAGCGGCCACGAGCTCAAGCTGGTGAGCCTGGCCTGAGGCCGAGACAGCAATCGATTTGACGGTGTTGCCATGGCGGCACCGACCTGAGCCAAGACCGCGCCCTGACCAGGCGCGTTAGCAATGAACCGAGGACCCAGACATGGACCGTGAAAGATTGACACATCTGCAGCAACTGGAAGCCGAGAGCATCCACATCATCCGCGAGGTGGCTGCCGAATTTGAAAACCCGGTGATGATGTACTCCATCGGCAAGGACTCCTCCGTCATGCTGCACCTGGCCCGCAAGGCCTTCTATCCGGGCAAGATCCCCTTCCCCTTGCTGCACGTCGACACCGACTGGAAGTTCAAGGAGATGATCAAGTTCCGCGACGAGACCGCCAAAAAGTACGGGCTGGATCTGATCGTTCACAAGAACCCGGACGGGCTCGCCATGGGCATCAACCCCTTCGTGCACGGCAGCGGCAAGCACACCGACATCATGAAGACCGAGGGGCTCAAGCAGGCGCTCAACAAATACGGCTTCGATGCCGCCTTCGGTGGTGCCCGCCGCGACGAGGAGAAGTCTCGTGCAAAGGAGCGGGTCTACTCCTTCCGCGACAAGTCTCACCGCTGGGATCCCAAGAACCAGCGTCCGGAGCTGTGGCGGGTCTACAACAGCCAGGTCAACAAGGGTGAGAGCATCCGGGTGTTCCCGCTCTCCAACTGGACCGAGCTGGACATCTGGCAATACATCTATCTCGAGAACATCGACATAGTGCCGCTCTACTTTGCGGCCCATCGCCCTGTGGTGGAGCGCAACGGCATCAAGATCATGGTGGATGATGAGCGCATGCCCATCGGCCCGGAAGATGAAGTGAAGCGGGAGCTGGTGCGCTTTCGCACCCTCGGCTGCTACCCGCTGACCGGGGCCATCGAATCCAATGCCACCACCCTGCCGGAGATCATCGAAGAGATGCTGATCACCACCTCGAGCGAGCGGCAAGGGCGGCTCATCGACCACGATCAGGCCGGCTCCATGGAGCAGAAGAAGCGTCAGGGCTATTTCTAAAAAAATGTTCTAAGGAATCGCAACATGAACAACCACATTCAGACCGCCATCAGCGAACAGGGCATTGAAGCCTACCTGCACGCCCAGCAACACAAGAGCCTGCTGCGCTTTCTCACCTGCGGCAGCGTTGACGACGGCAAGAGCACCCTCATCGGCCGCCTGCTGCACGACTCCCAGCAGATCTATGAAGATCAGCTCAAAGCGCTGGAGTCCGACAGCCAGAAGCTTGGCACCACCGGCGAGAAGCTGGATCTGGCGCTGCTGGTAGACGGCCTGCAGGCGGAGCGCGAGCAGGGCATCACCATCGACGTGGCCTACCGCTATTTCTCCACCGCCAAGCGCAAATTTATCATCTCGGACACCCCGGGCCACGAGCAGTACACCCGCAACATGGCCACCGGCGCCTCCACCTGCGATCTGGCCATCATATTGATCGACGCCCGCAAGGGAGTGCTGGATCAGACCCGTCGCCACAGCTTTATCGCGAGCCTCCTTGGCATCAAGCAGTTCGTGGTGGCAGTGAACAAGATGGACCTGGTGGAGTTCAGCCAGGAGGTGTTCGAGCGCATCAGTGCCGATTACCGCGAATTCGCCAAGAAGCTCAGCGTCGACACCATCCATATCGTGCCGGTCTCTGCGCTGGACGGTGACAACGTGGTCAACCCCAGCGACAAGCTGGCCTGGTACGAAGGCGAGACCCTGCTCTCCCTGCTGGAGAGCGCGGAAGTGGAGCGCGAGCTGGAGCGTCACCCGGTGCGCCTGCCGGTGCAGTACGTGAACCGCCCCAACCTCGATTTTCGCGGCTTCGCAGGCACTTTGGCCTCCGGCATCCTGCGGGTGGGCGACCGGCTTGCTGTGCTGCCGTCCGGCAAAGAGAGCACGGTGACTCGCATCGTCACCTTCGACGGGGATCTGGAGTACGCCCTGCCGGGTCAGGCCATCACGGTCACCTTCGCGGACGAGATCGACATCAGCCGGGGCGACCTGCTGGTGGATGCGGCGAAAAAGCCCCAGGTGACCCAGAACGTGCTGGCTCACATCGTCTGGATGGGGGAGGAGTCCCTGCAACCGGGCCGGGTCTATGACGTCAAGCTGGCCACCAAGAAGAGTCGCGGCCAGGTGGAGGCCATCCGCCACCGTATCGAGATCAACAAGCTGGACGAGCTGCCGGCCTCCGAGCTCAAGCTCAACGAGATCGGCCTGTGCGAATTCAGCCTGACCGACCCGGTGGCATTCGACCCGTATCAGGAGATCCGCGATACCGGCAGCTTCATCCTGATCGACCGGCTGACCAACGTCACCGTCGGTGCCGGCATGATAGTGGAAGGGCTGGCGGCCAAGGTTGTGGCAGGGCAATACAGCGAGTTCGAAGTCGAGCTCAACGCCCTGGTGCGCAAGCACTTCCCCCACTGGCAGGCGCTGACCATCAGCAACGATTCCGGCAAGGAGTAAGCCCATGACCTGGCAACAATCCCTGGTGCTGGGTCTGCTGGCTGCCCTCGTCGCCCTGCTGATCCAGGGCAAACTCCGGCCGGCGCTGCTCTTCTCAGGCGCCGTGCTCATCACCTACCTGAGCGGCCTGGCGGACATCAACGCCGTGGTGGCGGGCTACACCAACAGCGCCCTGCTGACCCTGGTGCTGTTGCTGCTGGTGTCGCTCGCGGTGGAGAAGACCCGGGTCATGAGCTGGTTCGCCAACCTGGTGGGCACCGGCTCCTTCAACAAGGTGCTGGTGAAGGTGTGGTTCTCCACCGCCTTCCTGTCGGCGTTCGTCAACAACACCGCCGTGGTGGCCTCCATGCTGGGGGCTGTCAAACGCAACCCCAACCATGCGCCCTCCCGGTTGCTGTTGCCCATGTGCTTCGCGGCGACCTTTGGCGGCGTGCTGACCCTGATCGGCACCTCCACCAACCTCATCGTCAACAGCTTCCTCATCAAGATGGGGGCCAAGCCGCTCGGCATGTTCGACTTCTTTATGGTGGGGGCGGGGACCCTGCTGACCGGCCTCATCGCCGTGTTGCTGTTTGCCCGCCACCTGCCGGAGCAGGACACCGAGATGAGCCGCGAATCCGGCTACTTTCTCGAGGCCAAGGTGGGCCCCGGCTCGCCCATGGCCGGGCGCAGCGTCAAGGAGAACGGCCTGCGCAGCCTGAAAAGCCTCTATCTTGCCGAGATCATCCGGGGCAATCAGGTGATCTGCCCGGTGCAGCCGGAACACGAGCTGCATGAGGGGGACATGCTGCTGTTTTGCGGTGACGTGGAGAGCGTCGGCGTGCTGCAGGAGCTCAAGGGGCTGGATCTCTACGGCCAGCACCGCCTCAACGGCCAGCACCTGGTGGAGGTGATCGTCAGCCACAGCTCGCGGCTGGTGGGGCAGACCATCAAGGATGCGGAGTTTCGCACCCACTTCGATGCGGTGGTGCTGGCGGTGCGCCGGGGTGAGACCCAGCTCACCGGCGGCCTCGGCCAGATTGAATTGCACGCAGGGGACACCTTGCTGCTGGCCCCCGGTCCCAAGTTTGCGGGCAACAAGTCCCTCTCCCGCGAGTTCGTGGTGGTGAGCGGGCTGGAGGCCTCCACCCGACTCGATGCCACGCGTAGCGCCGCCGTGGTGGCGGGGTTCCTTGGGGTGCTGACCCTGTCGGTGCTCGATCTGGTGCCGCTGTTCAAGGGGCTGCTGGTGATGCTGGTGGTGCTGCTCTTCTCCCGCATCCTGACCCTGGACGAGATCCGCCGCCGCTTTCCGCTGGATATCTGGCTGGTGGTGGGCGGAGCGCTGGCCATCGCCGATCAGCTGGAGCAGAGCGGGCTGGCCAAGCTCATCGCCGACTGGCTGATGGGGGAGTTCAACGGCGCTAGCCCCATCATCGCCTTTATCGGCATCTACCTGTTTACCCTGGTGCTGACCGAGCTGATGAGCAACAACGCCGCTGCGGCGCTGGCCTTCCCCATGGGTTACCAGCTGGCGCTCAGCATGGATGTTTCGACCATGCCGTTCATTCTGGCGGTGCTGTTCGGGGCGAGCTCCAGCTTTATCCTGCCCTACGGCTACCAGACCAATTTGATGGTCTATGCCGCGGGCAACTACAAGATGCCGGACTACCTCAAGCTGGCCCTGCCGGTCTCCCTGGCCTACAGCATCGGGGTGATCGTCATGGTGCCCCTGTTGTTCCCGTTTTAAGGCGGTGCAACTGGGCTTTGCAGGGAAGTAGGAATACACGATGACCATGGCACCCGTCAGTGGCGAGTGGCCAGAGGCTGAGCTCCAGGGAGCCAGACCGTTTCAGCATTGAGGCGCGCGCGCCAAGCAAGGAGTGTGAATGAGCAATATCGTGTGGCATGCCCATGCCGTGGACAAACAGAGCCGGGCCGAGCAGAAGGGGCAAAAGCCGCTGGTGATCTGGTTCACCGGGCTCTCCGGGGCAGGTAAATCCACCCTGGCGGGGGCGCTGGAGCAGGCGCTGGCCGCGCAAGGCAAGCACACCTATCTGCTGGATGGGGACAATGTGCGCCACGGCCTCTGTGGCGATCTCGGCTTCGACGACGCCGCCCGCCAAGAGAATATCCGCCGGGTTGGCGAGGTGGCAAAACTCATGGTGGATGCGGGACTTATCGTGCTCACCGCCTTTATCTCGCCGTTCCGTGCCGAGCGTGCGCTGGTGCGCAATCTCGTGGGTGAAGGGGAGTTTGTCGAGGTGTTTGTGGATGCCCCGCTCGCCGTCTGCGAAGAGCGCGATCCCAAGGGGCTCTACAAGAAGGCGCGGGCAGGGGAGATCACGAATTTCACCGGTATCGACTCGGCCTACGAGGCACCCGAGCAGCCAGAAATTCACCTGCTGAACGCCGGCAAGCCGGTAGAGGCCATGGTGGATGAACTGCTGACGGCGCTAAGGCAGAGAGGGCTGACAGACTGAGGTCGATGTTCGCCACTGATCATCTATAGCAGAGGGGGCCTTGGCCCCCTCTTTATTTCCCTATTTCCCCGCAACGATTTATGTGTCGCTACAACCATTTATCCGTTGAACGTTTTTGATATCTTAGGATGCAATAAGCGTAGTGCATTGCATCGCAATGCCTAATTGTCGGGCTATTAAGCGTCAACCAATATTGCGGGTATGACGACCCTATTTTGCTTATGGTTCTTGTTTTACAAACGGTATGGTATAGCCGAAATATTCAGTTTGAGGTGTGCGATGCACATCCCAGCGCTTCGTATGTCCAGCTGGACGTTCTCGCTGATCCGCATGAGTAAGGACTAGGCGTTTTTTGGCACGTGAGACACCGACAAAAAAAGCACAGCGGTTTTCATCCTGATTTCCAAAGAAGTTCTCGTTTTCGATGGCCATGATGATGACCGAATCAAACTCAAGGCCCTTACTCTTATGGATGGTCAGTATTCGTACGGCTTGATCGTCTGAGAAGCGCTTAAGGGCTTGGGGCAAGTCAGGCTCCAGCGTTAGTAATTCTTCAATCTTGGTCTTAGTATCACGGATTACTTCGTTTAGCCGGTCACGAGACTCGTAATCAGGGGAAAGCGACATTAGTGTTTCAACACTGATTTGCTTCAGAAATATTTGAACAAACACCCACCAGCCAGAGAAAGGGGGGGCAACCAGCTCGTTAAGGGCTATTTCTTTTCGTTGCTGCTTGATCAGCCGATCAAGGTCTTTGCGCGCATTCGACGGAGTCTCGTCATTTGCAAACGGGATTAGCTGGTTCATGAGCCGAATCCATGATTTGGGCTCGCGCTGACCATAGAGGCAGGAAAGATAGTCCACGATCAAACGTGCTGCAGGCTCGACTGTGATGTCTTGCATCTGCTGCTCGTTGCGAAAGGGGATGCCACGAGCCTCCAGTGCCGTCATAAGGTGATCAGCGTACAGGTCAAGCTGATTACGAATCAGGACCGCAATTTCTGCTGGTGGCAGCTGTTCTGTGTTTATCCAACCTGCAATCAAATCTGCGAGGTAGTCTGCTTCTTGACGACTGTTTTCAAAGCACCACGCGAATACCTCTCCTTCGTCGCCTGCAAGTTGCTCATCAGGCATGATAGAAGCTGGATCCAGCTTGCGAATGATCTCGTTCTGCAAGCGCAGCAAACGTGGTTGAGAGCGGAAGTTTCGGTACATATTGAGCGGAGTTGCTGCAAAATCAGCAACGAAGTCCTGAAAGATGCCTTCCAAAGCGCCTGCCCAGCCCATGATCTTTTGCTTGGTGTCGCCCACGGCGGTCAAGCGAATGTTCGTACCTTGAAAAGCGAGCTTGAGGAGTTCGTATTGACGATTTGTACAGTCCTGGAATTCGTCGAGGAAGACATCGCTGTAGGTTTGACGGATGGCATGTCGCGCGACAGGGGACTTTCTTAGAATCTCAATTGCCCATGGCACCAGATCGGAAAACGTGATCAACGTTCGTGATGGGCCAAGTTTCCGATCTGCAATTTGGTATCCAGCATCCAACGCATACTCACCAGTTAGCACAGGACGGAAACGATCGATGATGCGCTTGGCGAATGCGTGAAAGGTATAGCTGTCAAACCGCGTAGCAAGTTCTGAACCACAGCGTCGCTTGACCCGTTCTTTCAGGTTACTGCTGGCATCGACCTTGAACGAAATGGCCAGAATCCGTTTGGGATAGCGGCAGGTACCTGTGCGCAATAGGAAATCTGCCCGCTGTGCAAGCATTTCGGTCTTTCCCGCGCCTGGGCCTGCGGTAAGAGCAAGGCTGCGTGTTTGCTCCTTGGCTGCAATTAGGGCGTTGGGCTCAAGTGTCAGCCCATCTGCAGGTTCCCAAGTCTCGACGGTTATCATTCCGGCAGAACCGCGAGTTTGGTGATGACGGCATCTGCCAATCTGCTCAGGGATGCGGGCATGTTGGTCAGTAGTTCTGCATCAGTCAGCTGAGCCAATGCATCAATATGGGCTGCGGGTTTGCTACCAAGCTTGAAGCGCTGATGGTAAGTGTTAAATAGCTTCTGCTCATCTTTGCTGTACTGGCTTGCATCGTGGTGACTTTTACCCAAAACAGCTTTGATCGTGGATGCCTCAGGATCTTCCTTAACTACGCCATACGCATCTGGGTAAGCAAGTAACATGGCGAAATCGAGATCCATAGGAGCCGAGAAAAATACACCTCGACTCTCCAGCTCAAGAAATACGTCTTTCGTTCCTCCATCAAAATAGTGATGTGTTCGGACTGGTGTATCGGCTGTATCCCATTTCGGCAAAGTTAAAGCGGCAGGAAGTATTTTTGCCGGTTCAAACTTAAAGAGTTGATCATTCACGTACTTGATTCGTCCCCAACCAGCAGCATAGCGAGATACATCGAGGTCTAATAATGTCAAATATGGAATTTGCAGTGTGGAAAGTAGGCGCCAAAAGTGATTTACGTGACGTCCCCCCAAGGGGGCTATTGAAACCGCAGATTCATCAACAGGAGATCCCTTCGCTTTAAGAAGTCGTGGTAATACGATTTCTTCACTATCACCCTCTCCAAGAACAACAAGTCGCGAGAAATAAACCTCGGGAAAGGCTTGTACTGCCTCACGCACAAACTTGTGCGCTTCATCAGCTGTGTCTGGCAGCAGGATATGCGTGACTCGTGATGTTCGCTCTTCGGTCAACCTCAGATAACGGATATGTTCCGGAGCAACGCGCCGCAGCATGGATGGTGCGTGGGTAGCGATGAGCGCTTGTGCGTCACCTTGTCCGGTCATTCCATTGAGGGCATTGACGATTCGCCCAAGGTAGTGTGGCGAGAGACTGTTTTCTGGCTCTTCGAGAGCGACCACCGTAAAGACTGGTGGGCGCAGCTTGTCCGGATCGAATGAAGTATCTTCAGCCGCCAGTACAGCACGGCCAATCGCCTGCGAAGAGTGTACCAGTGACAGATACAGCATCGACTTCTGGCCGTCGCTAAGTCGTGAGAAATCGACCAACTGCTCCCCATGGCCAGGAGTGAAAGACACCGACATGTGCCGCAACAAGGCTTCGATCTCGGACGCAGCAAAAGTTAGCTTGGGGTCGGTAAAGAAGTTGCCTTTGTGTAATGTGCCCCATGCATTTTTCAAACTTGCGCTGAACGCATTGATTGATGGATTGCCCGCCAAGCTGTCACTGATTTGGTCGGTCAGTCCCTTAATGACTGTGCGCTCTGTATCCCAGTTCACCGCGCGCAGCATGCGCCCCAGTAATGCATTGGCTCCGTAGGCAATGTGATCGGCGGGATCACGGCGTGCGGGGAGGTAGTGGATATGTATATGGTTACGTTCAGCTCGGGGTACTTGGGTGGTGGTAAGTGGTGAGCCATCTGGATTGATGTCCAACACATAGACCATGTTTTCCTCTATATCCCCATCCAACCCCATGGTTGCGTTAAGGCGAAAACGAATGCGTGGTGTGCCATCGATCTCGTCGAAGCGCATATGACCGAAATGAGGTGCAACCGTGCTGTTGTCTTCGCCATCTTTTAATTCAGGGAATACAAAGTCAGCTTCGATCCATAACTGGCGCTCCGCCGGAGGCACTTCTTCGTTCAATGGGACATGAAAGTCTGAGCGCAGTATTCGACGCAGTGATGGATCAAAGGCAAACAACCGACACAAGGCCTGCAGTGCAGCTGTTTTGCCGGAGCCATTAGGCCCAATGAGGTAAGTCATCTCCTCCAATGGAATTTCGGTGGGTGCTGCCCCGAAAGACTGGAAGCTCGATAGGCGGAGGGTTTGCAGCTTCATTGGGCATCCTATGTCTTAGAACGAAGGGAATGGGGATCATCACCATGTTGAGTGATTCGTAGCTGGTTGCCGATTACACATCTAACTCGGATGGCAAAGTTCTTGCACGTGGATTCGCGGCATTTTACCTGTACTTTTGTGCAGGCTTGGCTCATGACTGACTCCTGCGAGAGGTTGCCAAGCAGCTATGTTACCGAACGGGGCTGGAGTGAAAAGCGCAAGCGGGCGGTTTTCTGAGCAAGATCAACAAACTCATCAATAATGGGCCGTGATATGGCCGTGCAACTGTGGTGGCCATCAGCGCAGAGGGAAATTGAACTGTGAAACGACAGTCTCGCTATCTTGTTGGCGAGCATTAAAAAAACCTATGAGCCTGCTGACCCATAGGTTTTTTCTGCGGAGGTAGTTTGTGTGCGATGGTTATCTGGCTTGGTGTACCGGTACGGCGTCTGTAAGCGGTACTTTGTGGTGAGGCAGAGGGTGATTTCTTAAACTGGCTCACCAGCCGGTGGCAATTGAGTTTAAAAACTCATCGTGAAAATCTTACGCGCTATGTATTGCTCTCGGACATTGTTATATACGTGCAACCTGCTTGGCCAAGGCTGCCAATAGATCAATATTTAACGGCTCTTTATACATTTTCTCAAATAGATTAAAAGTCGGCTGGTCATGCTGCTGCAAATAATGAAAGCTTTTCTTTGAGCCTAGATACCACAAGTCGCGCATGTCAAAATATATCTCCAGAAGGTCATGTTGAAGCCAGGTACGACGATAATGACTATCTATGTCTTTATCATGCGCACGCTCCAGCATTTTCATCACCCACTGTTGAAGGTGTGCCTTATCCATCTCCGACGTTGCTGGTTTGCCATCTGCTAGCTTCTGCTTAACGCGAGCCAGGTAGCTGCTCCCTAAACCTTTTGTATCATAAATGACTTTTCCGTCACCGAAGCGAAGGGCTTCTTTTGGAATTGAACTTAGATAATCGGTTGGGTAAACCCATACATCAAGATAGATGCCATGAAATAATCTCGCATCCCTTTGTTCGTTCGTGTGATCACAGAAACAGGCTATATCGATATCACTGGTTTCGGTTGCATCATTGCGGGCATAAGAGCCATAAAGAATGATTGTGTGAGGTGCATACTTTCCTTTCAGCTCTTCCATGGCCAAATCTAGAATGTTGTTCATTTCTACTCCGAGCATATAACAGCTATTAATTTGTCCCTGACAACACAGCAATCCTTGCCACATCTCTACTCGGAAAGTCAGGGTCAACATACACATACATGCGGCTTATCAGCGAGCCTGTAAATTCAAATACACTACAAAAACGGCCCATGGATATATTATTATCCGGCCAAGAGGTACCATCACTCATTACTCCCCCTTCTTGCCCCTCGACAATCACGGTGTTGCCAGCAGTCGTTATCTTAAAGCCATTTATGTCGTGCCAGATGCTGGTGAGCGAGCTACCAATTCTATTGCCAAACTCAACCAATGCATCCTTTCCTTTAGCTTGACCAAATTTGGGGAAGAAAAAATCAACATTCTCCGAGAAAAGATCAAGATAACTGGGATCACCTGCATCTACTTTCTTGAAATACTCAATCGCTATCTCAACTAAACTTTCCTGTTCCATTACCACTCCTATATCTCTATTAGTTGTTCGCATAACCATGATTGGAAGGAGGGGGGTTACTTTATGACTGCACTCCATCCTGATAGTCGTTATAAAAAGCTTTACATCAATGCATTGTCAGCAGGTCTAAATCAGTGGGGATTGAACTTCTTCGGGTCGCCTAGCTTGGACTGTAACCATAAATTCATATCGCCGATGACTTCTTTGCGAAGGCTTGTCCCGTCACTGTTTTTCAACCCATGATCCAGTGCTTCGTAACGCCGATATTCGATATTGTTCTTCCCGAGCTCTTTAAGGCGTTGCATCAACTCATCTGTTTTTTGCGGTGATACCGAAGTATCCATTCCACTCTGAATGATCAGCAAAGGAGATTTTATGTTTTGCAGGGTATCAAGTTGATCGAGGGAGAGCATCTGCTGCCACCAATGATAGCCGTGTCCGCTCACTTCAAGTTCAAATGGTTTGCTGTTAAGAACATGTTCGGCAAACCCTTTAAAACCGTCGATCTCTTTTCTCGCCGTTTCGAGATTTTTATGCTCTGCAGCGATGCTGTGTGAGACGTCATCGATAAACCAGCGGCCACCGCCATTAAAGGCGACGGTGGCATCGATATAGTCAACTGCTGCGGTCACTAGGTTGGCAATAACGGCCCCTTCACTGCCGCCCAATAGGATGAACTTTTTGTATTGCCCATCTTTTCGAACGATATCGAGCACAGTTTCGATATCCGCGACCCGCTGTGCAGGGCTGTCCTTTTCAAGGTACTGAGCAGGACAATCCTTGCGTGCCGGATCGGTACTGTATTTTAATTTTCTGTCAATGTCGTACTTTTCGACTAGCAGAATATCAGCTTCTGGCCAAACATCTTTATAGTCAGAGAGTATCGAATCAATGTTAAGCACGCTGTTGCAATCAGAACCTTGCAGAATCAATAGCAAGGTATCTGTATCATGGGAATGTTGGACCAAGTAATAGGAGATAGGCGAACCATCATCCCTGCTGGCAGTGCGAGTCATGATCTCTGTTGCGCTTACCGAGCAGGTCAACATGAGCAAGAGTAAAGATATTACGCGGACTTGCATCTTATTTCCTGATAGTAATCATAGAGGCAGTATGTTAATCGGTGCTGAAACCTTCATTCCTCTTGAATGGATAAAGGGCTGAGGACGCGTAGTGAAAACCGCCCCAGCCTGGCTTTTATTGGCATTCGCGCCTTGTTATCAGCGATTAACCACCAAATTCACGGCTAATAATTTGTGTGGGGATAACATTCTCTGGCAAGTCACTAGACGCTTTTTGAACAAAATCGCCAGCCAAACCAAATGCTTTTTCAACGGGATCTACTTTCACTCCACTTTCGACAGCTAACTCCAAAATTTTCTTGCCAATATCATTGCAAACATCGACCCAGTTTCCTGGTAATTCCCCTATGGTGACTTTAGGCTGACAGATTAGTTGAAAAGTTTCTTTACCTTCTTGCACTTGAATTGAAACATCAACAAATTCACTTTTATATGGATTGGCTAAGACACTTGAGCTAAGTAAGAATATGGTTCCAATATATAATTTTTTCATGACACGTCCTTGTGATTTATAATGCCCGCCAAGGGGCTGGTAACGCACGACAGCTAAACGCAGTAGCAACAACGATAGCCACTGTGGTCATGGTCTGAATCGTCACGCGTTGACAGTCCCTCTTGAGGCGTTGGTTATGAGTGTGACTCAAAGGGAGTCAGGTTTATTTCTTCAAGTTCACAAACTGCTCTTACCGTTGTATTCTCGCTAAGACGCTGTAAGTACAGCGCTAAGTGATTAAAGGTCATTGGTGAACGTTTGATTGGCAGGGACCACCCTGCAAGCATAAATAGAAAGTAATCACATGCTGAAAATTTATCACCCAACAAATACTCATTGTTTTCTAGTTGGTCGTTGATAATAGATAAGGCTTCCGCTATACGCTCATCCTGTGCAGCTATCACGCTAGGGATTGAAGCTTCATCAGTTGTATGTTTATGGGGATAGTAGCGAACCATCAATTCGGCTTGGAGGGTATTATTTAGGAATGACAGCCATTGGAAAAATAATGGTCTTTTCGGATCGCCAATAAGAGGGATTAATTTGTATTCAGGATGCAACTCACAAATATGGATACAAATCGCAGGGCTTTCGAAAATGGCCTGGCCGTCAACGACCAATGTTGGAATGCGACCTGCTGGATTTAACTTTAAATAGTCAGCTGACTTCTGAGTATTAGACTTTTTATCGACTAACAACAGCTCATAATCTGCTTGCACATGATGAAGTAAAAAATGAGGAGCTAAACTCGCATTGTTCGGATAATAGTAAAGTTTGAACAAAACTGGCTCCTGTCCGTGAAATATAAAATACTCATAATAGTGGTGAGATGTAAGACGGTACTAACACGTTATAACCGCCTTACATATAATACTACCCGGCCTTAATGCCAGGAATGAAAATGATGTTTTTAATAAATGGTTTAACTTTACCTCTTTGAGGCTTAATGACGTCACTTTACGTCCTCTTTTAGCGCCTCCATTACTACCGAATAAAGAAACAGTAAGGGAGTTGGTTGTGGGAATCATCGGCAAGGCTACCGCCCCTGAATTCCAGCCTCCAGCTTGCTGCTTTTCCCTGCGGTGTGGCTCTGGTCTGGTACATGGCTGACTGCGACAAGAGGGGATCTGATGGCCATGTTACCGAACGGAGCTGGTTAGGGAAGGGGGAGTGGGTGATTTTTCGGGCAAGATCAATAAATTGAGCTGCCATGGGGGGGCGGGCGATAGAGGTATCTCAGCGTCCGTACTTTCTCAATGCTCGCTGCGTATTTGGGCGGGGGGAATGAACTGCGGGATGCCACTCTGTTGAATGAGTTGCAGAGCAGATGCCAAGGTAATGACATCAAGGCCGGGCCAGTGATGGTATGGGCATCCCGGCCCGGTCAGATCTGCGTTTCCCACCAGAGATAAATGGGCCCGCTGCCGGTGACGACAGGGGCCCTTTTTTGTGGTTAGCGCACGGTCTCGGGATCAGCGGGCCAGCACCACCTGGCCGGCGGGGCTGGGGTTGGCGGGTTGTGGAGAGGCGGGTTGCTGCTGGAACTGGCGAACCAGCCGATCCAGGTCACTCAGTTGCCGCACCAGCTGGTTGATGCCGTGGACGGCATGCTGACTACCTTGGCTTGAGTCATCGGCCAGGGTCTTGATGCTGAGCACGTTGCGGTCGATGTCGGCAGTGACCTGGGACTGCTCCTGCACGGCCTGGGCTATCTGGCTGCTGCCGGAGGCGACCTGCTGCAACATGCTGTTGATCTGCTGCAGTATGGTGCCGGTGGCGGAGGCCTTCTGCTGGCAGCTGGCGGAGAGATCCCCCCCCTTTTCCATCGCCTGCTCGGCGTTGGCCGCGCTGGTTTGCAGCAGGTTGATCATCTTCTGGATCTCGCCGGTGGAGGCCTGGGTCTTGATGGCCAGGGATCTGATCTCGTCCGCCACCACCGAGAAACCACGGCCCGCCTCACCGGCACGGGCCGCCTCGATGGCCGCATTGAGGGCCAGCAGGTTGGTCTGGTTGGCGATGCTGTTGATGACGTCCAGGATGCCGTCGATATCCCGGCATTGGGTCGCCAGGGTGTGGATCACCGTCTTGGAGGTAGCGATCTCGCCGTGCATTCCTTCGACCGCCCCTATGGTCTCCTGCACGCTGCGGTTGCCCTCCCGGAACAGGTCGGCGGTTTCATCCAGCAGGTCGGATGCGGCGGTGGAGCTGTGGGACACCTCACGGATCGACTCGGCCATCTGGGTGATGGCGGTGGCGACCTGATTGGTCTCGGCCTGTTGTTGCTGCAGGTTGCTGGTGATGGATTCGGCATTGCGCAGATCGCCTTCCGCCGAGTGCAGGATCCGGCTGCAGGTCTGCTGGGTGCGCGCCAGCACGGCGTTGAACTCGGCCTGATTCATCAGCATGGCGAGCTCGATGGCGGCGATGTTGTCGACCTTGTTGGTGTAGAGCAGCTGCATCAGCGGGTTGTCAAAGCGGCTGCGGGCCAGCTTGTCGAGCTTGCCGAGGCGACGGTTCAGGGCCTGGGTGATCATGGCCACCAGCAGCAAAGGCAGCACGGCCAGGGCCAGCAGCCAGCCGGAGGCCTGCTCATACCCCAGCGCCATCATGGCCACCAGGCTCGGCAGCAGGCAGAGGGTGATTGCCAGCGTGTGGGAGAAGGCCGGCAGCCTGAGCGCCAGCGGCGCCTTGTCGGCGCGCAGCCCGGCATAGATGCGCTCGGCCCGCTGCTTGATCTCCTCGCTGGGGGCGGTACGCACCGATTGATACTCCACCACCTTGCCGTGGGCATCCTTGATCGGCGTGACGAAGGCGCTGACCCAGTAGTGATCGCCGTTCTTGCAGCGATTCTTCACCGGCCCCATCCAGCTCTTGCCGGCCCGGATATGGTGCCAGAGGTCGGCGAAGGCCTGCTTGGGCATATCCGGATGGCGCACCAGATTGTGGTGCTCCCCCTGCAGCTCCTCCAGCGTGAAGCCTGCGATCTGGCAGAACTCCTCGTTGGCGTAGGTGATACGGCTCTCCAGATCCGTGGTGGAGATGAGGTGCTGGTGTTCGGGATAGCGACGCTCATGCTGGGTGACAGGCTGATTGACTCTCATGGTGTGCTCCGAAACCGGGTTGTGGGGAAGGAGTCATCACCAATGCAAGGGCTGCACCAGCGGGGGGGAAAATCGTCGATCATGCGGCACTCATGCGGTACGGCGGGGGGCGATGGCCGGTAGCGAGCGGATCTGCGGGTGTGGGGCTGGCGAGTCAGAGGCGGCGGATTTGCATTTCAGGAACCGTTTTGGCAACGGCGGCGCCATTTCGCGAGCGGCGGCGGCAGGCGCAAAACAGCGGAGCCCTGACGGGCTCCGGAGGATCAGGGGGTCGGTTCGGCCGGGGCCGGCTCAGGCCCGGCGGGCGGGGTCAGCATCATGGTCTCGATCTGCAGCCCCTGCACCAGCACGGTTTTCAGATCCTGCAGGTACTCCTCCAGCGGCGGCTCCTGCAGCAGCTGGGCGAGCTCGTTGCCGACCGGGGTCAACCGGTAGTAGAGCAGGGTGATGTTGGCCTGCTTGCGCTGCAGGCGCCAGCGCTGATCGCCGAACTCCAGCTCCACCCCGTCGGCGGGCAGCGGGCCAGACTCCAGCTCGCCGCGGTGCAGCAGGCCGAGCTCGAACAGCTGCAACAGGGCGTTGTAGGGGATGCGGTATTTGCCAAGGCCGAGCCGGGTCACCCGGGCGCGGCTGAGCAGGCTGGCCCCCTTGTGCAGCCCCAGCAGCAGCCGCTGCTCGTCGCTGCCCACGTAGTGGCAGGAGAGGGAGCAGATGCGCTGGAACAGCTGGGCCTCGCGCTGGGTCATCTCCTTGAGGGTGGTGAGCGCTCGGATGGAGAAGCGGCCCGGGGTGGCGATCTCGATGGCGAAGATGCGGCCCCACAGCTGCTGCATGGGCACCATGCTGATGTCTTCCGCCAGTTGCAGGAAGTGGGTCAGCCAGTCGCTGTCCATCTCGCCGCCGGCGGCGGTCTCCTCGCAGTGGCGGGAGGCCATCACCATGATGGATTCCAGGTTGCGCTGGCGGGCGGCCTGATCCGCCAGCTGGCGAAAGGCGGCGCGCTGCTCGAAGGTGCTGTCGCTGTTGCGGGTGAGCATGCCGTCGATGCCGCGGCTGCGGGCCAGGCGCAGGGTCTGCTCCTGGCTGCTCAGGATGGAACTCTCTTTCTTGGGCGGGGGCAGGTCAGCCATGCTGGCTCCGTGATCGCAAGGTCTAGCCTTGAATGTTACTCCAACCGGGATGGCGGGCAATCCCTCAGGCAGGGACTGGCCGGGTTCTTGCCGTCGCGGATAACAAAACGGTCTCCCGTGGGAGGCCGTGTGTGCCTGGTTACTGCTCTTCGTAGACGCTGACCTCGACCGCCTCCAGCGAATAGGAGGCGGTGGCCATCTCGTGACTGGAGCTGACCGTGCGCATCTTGCCCTTCACCCAGATGGCGTCCCACAGGTCGTCCACCGGCGCTCCCTTGGGGTAGCTCACATAGACCACCTGGTTGGTGGGCGGGGGCGGCACATGGATGCAGGCGCCGAAGTAGGGCACCAGCAGGAAGGCGGTGATCTTCTTGGCGTCCCCCTCCAGCGGCACCACGAAGCCCGGGATGCGCACCTCTTGGTTGTCCAGCTTCTTGTTGACCCCGCCCACCGGCTGCGGCACTGAGGCAAGATTGCCATCGTGGCTCACCTGGGGTGGGGGCAGCAGTTTTTCACCTTCCGGAATGAGTACATCCCAGTCGATGGTCTTGTAGTCGGCGGCCATGGCCGGCAGCGTCAGCAGGGCGGCCAGCAGCGCCACGATTTTCCACTTCATCATCTGTCCTTCTCGTTTTTTATGGGCGCCTGGCTAGACGCGAATGCTCATGCCATCGCTCAGGCTGTAGCGATAGGCGCGGGCGGCGGGCAACAGGCCTATCACCATGCCGGCCAGCCAGACCAGCCCCAGCAGTTGCCACTCGTGGGCGCTTGGCAGCCCCAGGCTCAATTGCAGGCCATAGTGACCGAGCAGCCAGGGGGTGGCAAGGGCTTGGCCCAGGTAGAGCGCGGCCACCCCGAGCGCAATGCCGGCGGTGGTGAGGGCCATCGCCTCCAGCGCCAGCAGCAGGAACAGGTGGGAGGGGCCGGCGCCGAGGGAGCGCAAGATGGCAAGCTCCCGGCGCCGCTCGTTGAGGCCGGCCAGCAGGGTGGTCAGCATGCCGATGAGGCCTGCCACCACCACGAAGCCGGCGATCACCGACAGCGCCGTCTCCGCCACGCTTATCAGGCTCCACAACTCCTGCAGGGCGGCCCCCGGCAGGATCGCCATCAGCGGCTCGCCCCGGTAGGTGTTGACGCTGCGCTGCAGCTGGAACGCCAGGATCCGGTTGCTGAGCCCCACCATGAAGGCGGTGATGGTCTTGGGGGTGAGATCCTGTGCCAGTGCCTGCTCGGCGGTCACGTTCTTGCTGTGACGGCCGGTGTCCCAGCCCAGGTGGATCGCCTCGATACCGGCCAGCGGCACATGGATGGTGCGATCGATGGGGGTGCCGGTCGGTGCCAGGATCCCCACCACCTTGAACGGCAGGTTGTCGTGCTGGCTGAACGAGGTGTTGCCAGCGCCGTGGGCGATGACGATGGACTGCCCCAGGTGATAACCGAGCTTCTCGGCCACCTGGGCGCCGAGCACCGCCTCGAACGGCGTGTCGAACGCTCGCCCTTCGCGCATGACCAGTGCCTGCTGCTGGCCGTACTTCAAGTGTGTGAAGTAGTCGCCATTGGTGCCAAGCACTCTAAACCCCTTGTGGGAGTCACCAAGGGAAAGCGGGATGGTCCAGGCGATGCCGGGTTGTTGCTTGATGGCCTGATAGGCGTCCCAGCCCACGTTGTTGGTGGGATTGCCGATGCGAAACACCGAGTAGAGCAGCAGGTTCACCTGGCCGGAGCGGGCGCCGACGATGAGGTCCGTGCCCGACACCGTATTGGCGAAGCTCTCGCGCGCCTGGTTGCGCACTCGCTCCACCCCGAGCAGCAGGGTGACGCTGATGGCGACCGCCAGCAGGGTGAGCCCGGCGGTAAGGCGGCGGGCCCAGAGGCTTTGCAGGGCGAGTTTCAGCATGTTGCCCTCCTGTTCAGTTGTTGCAGGTTTTCCACCCGCGGGAAGAGCGGCTCGAGATAGGGGTCGTGGCTGACGAAGACCAGGGTCGAGCCCTGCTTGTCGCACTCCTCGAACAGCAGCTTGATGAAGGCGGCCCGGTTGTCGGTATCCAGCGCCGAGGTGGGCTCGTCGGCGATCACCAGCGGCGGTGAGCCGATCAGCGCGCGGGCGGCGGCTACCCGTTGCTGCTGGCCGATGCTGAGGGCATGGACGGGCCTGTGCAGCGCCTCCTCGGGCAGTTGCAATTCCCGCAGCAGGCGGCGCGCCTCCTCGGCCGGGCTGCCCTGCAGCCGGGCCCGCTTCTCGGGGGAGAAGGTGAGGGCGCTGGTGACGTTGTCCTGCACGGATAAAAACGGCAGCAGATTGAACTGCTGGAAGATGTAACCCAGATTGGCCGCCCGGAAGTGGTCGCGGGCACGGCCAGAGAGTCGGGCCAGCGGCTGGCCCAATACCTCCAGGGTGCCGTGGTTGGCGGTCTGGATCCCGGCCAGCAGGCCGAGCAGGGTCGACTTGCCCGAACCGGACGGTCCCTTGATGAATACCCGCTCCCCCTCGCCGATGGTGAGGGCGGGCAGATCGAGTACAACCTCGTGACCTGGCCAGGCAAAGGCCAGATCGCGGATCTCAACCACGGCATTTTTCATGGCGTTACCAGCTCAGTTTGTTGGCGGAGGGGGTCAGCTCGGCCGCGGTCTGGCCGCTGGGCAGTATGCCCTGCACGCTCAGCTTCTCCAGGCTCGGATAGACGCTGAACAGGGTGGCTTCCAGCCCGGTCAGCTTGGCTGGCTCCGCGCAGGTGTAGGTGTACATGGCCCCCATGTCGGCGTGACCGGCATCGTCGTGCTGGTGTTCGTCGTGCTTGCCGTCAGACTTCTGGTGGTCATGGTCATGGTCATGGTCATGGTCGTGATCTTCCTTGGCGGCCTGCAGCGCCTGCTGGGTCAGCGTGCAGCCGGCGGCCGGGTCGAAGCGCAGCAGGGCATCGGGTTGCTTGAGCTGGGCCATGGCCTTGGCGTATTGCGCCTTCTCGTCATCGCTCTTGGCGGCGTGCTCGAAGCCCACCAGATCGGCGGCGGGGGCCTGCAGCTCGATCATCAGCTGGTTGCCATCAAGCACCAGGTTGAGGTGGCCGTGGCCGTGCTCGTGGGCGCCGTGGCCGTGACTGTCGTGTTCATCGTGGTTTGCCTGCACGCCAAATGCGGCGGCCGCCAGTAACAGGGTGACTGCTTTCATCGTTAATCCTTTGAAAAGTTTATTGAAAAATGGATTTAGCCGGATAAGCGATGAAGTTGTGGCGGTGCGCGGATGCGGCACTGACCTGAGGGGGTGGCATGAGGTTTGGGCAAGGCGGCATCAAGGAGCTTGCCGATGACGACCTGTGACGAGGGGATGATCAGGGTCGGGGTGAGTGCCAGCTTGCCATCCAGATGCAGGGCGCAGAGGACGCAGGCGTGGTTGTGGCCGGGCAGGTCGGCTTCCAGCGGATGTTGTGCCAGCACGGGTTGCAACCACAACCAGCCCAGCAGCAGCAACCAGATTTTCAGCTTGGTACGACCCATAGACCCCTATCAAAGGGGCGCCATCAGCGCCCCTTTTCTCTGGCTTAGAGATGGGACTGGATGAGCCCCATCACGGTAGCGATATTGTTGGCATCGAGCTGACCGTCCTTGACGAACAGCACCTTGCCCTCTTTGTCCAGCAGGATGATGGCCGAGCTTTCCGGCGCCAGATCCCAAGCGTTGCGGGCCATGCCCTTGGCATCCAGCACCATGGCGGACCAGGGGAATTCCTTCTTGCTGTCTTCGGCACTGCTCTTCACGAAGCCGGAGGTGCCCCAGATGGCGTCATTGCTGTTGATGATGGTGACGGTCTGGTACTTGTCGTGGGGCAGCTTGGCCGCCTTGATCGCTTCGATCATGGGGGCGTTGAGCTCCTTGGCGCTGGAGCGACCGGCGATGTGCTGGATCAGAAAAACTTTGCCGGTCAGTACCTTGCTTTGCCAGGGCTGATAGCCGATCTCTTTCTCTTTCAGTACCAGCTCACCCTTGTCGCCGATGTTGACCAGCGGCACCTGGGCCGACTCCTTGATGTTGTGAGCCAGGACCAGCGTTGGCAGCAGCGCCAGAGTAAGTACGAGATGTTTCATCCTGATGACACTCCTTTTGTTATGTTATAACGATTTTTGCATTGAGGGAATGGGGCCGAACTCATCCTAAACTGATCGGATCTGTTTAAAAAGTGTTAAATAAAAGCCGACATTGAGGCGTTCGACTGCCAGCCAGCACAGGGGCTGGCTGGCAAAGGCGGCTAGGATGGCACGCAGTCGATAAAAATCAATTGCTTATCAACTGGTTTGAGGAGTCTGGCCGCGCTCTGCAGCCAGACTTGAGGAAGGGGATAGGCCTCAGTAGAGCGGCTCGCTCACCAGCGGGATCTTGGCCATGGTCATCTGCTGGGCCAGCAGGGGCGAGCCGGTCAGCAGTATGTGACGCTGATTGCCGATCACCACTGTATCCCCTTTCAGGCCGCTGTCGGCGGTGATGGCCAGCCAGGCTGGCGAGACGCTGCCAATGCTGATGTTCGGATAGATGATGCTGAGCATGTACTGGGGGGCCAGCTCGGCCAAGAGGCTTGCCATCAGCAGCGCCTTCTCGTCGCTGTCCGCCTTGTTGTTCTGCAAGGCCTGCAGCGGAGGTGCGAAGTGGTCCATCTGTTCGGGCGGAGTGGGAATGCCGCTCAGCCACTCCTGCAGCAGGCCGACACTGGTGGCGAGATCCTTGGCTAGGAACTGTTTCGCCAGGGGCCTCAGGTCGCCCTTGAACTGGTAGAACAGCTGGGAATAGTTGGGGCGCACGCAGGGCAGCTTGCGGTTGGCAGGATGGACGCAGGGCACCACCCGCATCTGATAGAAGGCGTCGTCCTGATATTGCTGATAGGCCTGCCAGAACAGGGTCGACTCCATGCTGTCGTCGTGCAGGGTGAAGGCCTGCTCCAGATTGCGAAACTTGGTGGCGGTCTCCGGGCTGGTCTGATTGATAAGGTTGATGCTGTTGTATAGCCGCGGGCTGATGTAGGAGTAGAGGGTTTCCAGCGGATAGTTGAGGGAGGCATCGAGCAGGGTCATCTCGTGGCGGCTGGCGGCGATGACCCGTTCGTCTGCGTTCAGTTGCAGATGCTTCTGCTGACCGTCGCTCGATTGCCACTGCCAGCTCAGGGTGACCTCGTTGGCCCCGGCCATGGACGCGAACACTAGACTCAACAACAGACCTTGTGCCAGTTTCATGATATGCATCCTGCTCGGGGTGATAATAAACAACTAGGTGAGCTGGCCGACTTTGGATGAGTCTGACATTTGTGATTTTGATAACAGATTGATCGGGCTTTTAATTTAATTCTGGAAATAAGTCATGCAGGAAACCGTCATGAAGCGAATCACACCCTTGTTGCTGCTGTTGGCCACGCTGCCGGCCGCGGCGGGGCCTGTCATCGTCAACCAGGGAATGTCCAGCGCGGATACCTTTGCCCTGCGCGACAAGCTGGCGAAGGAACATGAGTGGCAGGAGTGGCTGCGCTTTCAGCAGGCCATCAAGTGGCTTGAGGTGCTGCCGGTGAACTGCGAGCTGATGAGCGATGCTGGTGGCAGTTATCGCTGCGGGGGGAATTACTACCGGCCCTATCAGCAGGATGGACGCGACATCTATATACAGGGGGATCCCAGCGGTGTGACGCCGGGTCAGCCCCAGCAACAGCCCACGAAAAAGGCGCCCTGAGGCGCCTTTTTCACGAAGGTTATGCTTACTTGGCAGCGTAACGCTCGGCAGAGCTCTTGATCTCTGCTTCGGCAGCGGCCTTGTCGCCCCAGCCTTCAACCTTGACCCACTTGCCAGCTTCCAGCTCTTTGTAGCGCTCGAAGAAGTGCTGGATCTGGGCGCGCAGCAGCTCGGGCAGATCGTTCACATCCTGGATGTGGTCGTACTGCTTGGTCAGCTTGGAGTGCGGAACGGCCACGATCTTGGCGTCTTCGCCAGATTCGTCGGTCATCTTCAGCACGCCAACCGGGCGGCAGCGAATGACGGAGCCGGCCAGCAGCGGGTAGGGAGTCGGAACCAGCACGTCAACCGGATCACCATCCAGAGACAGGGTGGCGTTCACGTAGCCGTAGTTGCACGGATAGAACATCGGGGTAGACATGAAGCGATCAACGAAGATGGCACCGCTGTCCTTGTCGACTTCGTATTTGATCGGGTCGGCGTTCTGCGGGATTTCGATGATGACGTAGATGTCGTCGGGCAGGCTCTTGCCAGCCGGTACCAGATTCAGGCTCATGACGTTTCCTTTGAGTGTTGGAGTCAAGTTTGCAGGCCGATATTATAGCGATGTCGCGTCAAATGACCATATTTCAGGGCCACTGCGACAGAGTTGGTGGATACCGTGCAGCTTGGGTCTGCCAAATTGCCGTCACCTTGTTAGAATGCGCACTTCCCTTTACTGCGAAAGGAAGCGGTATGCATATTCACATTCTCGGGATCTGCGGCACCTTCATGGGTGGTCTGGCGGTGTTGGCAAAACAGCTTGGTTATCGGGTCACCGGCTCTGACGCCAACGTCTATCCCCCCATGAGTACCCAGCTCGAGCAACAGGGCATCGAACTGACCGAAGGCTACGACCCTTCCCAGCTCGATCCGGCGCCGGATCTGGTGGTAGTCGGCAACGCCATGAGCCGCGGCAACCCCTGTGTGGAGTATGTGCTGGACCGCAATCTGCCCTACATCTCCGGCCCCCAGTGGCTGCTGGAGCACGTGCTGCAGGATCGCTGGGTGCTGGCCGTCGCCGGCACCCACGGCAAGACTACCACCGCCAGCATGCTGGCCTGGGTACTGGAATACGCCAAGCTGGAGCCCGGCTTCCTCATCGGCGGCGTGCCCGGCAATTTCCCGGTCTCCGCCCGCCTCGGCTCCGCCCCCTTCTTCGTCATCGAGGCTGACGAGTATGACTGCGCCTTCTTCGACAAGCGCTCCAAGTTCGTCCACTACCACCCGCGTACCCTGGTGATGAACAACCTGGAGTTCGACCACGCGGATATCTTCCCGGATCTGGCCGCCATCCAGCGTCAGTTCCACCACCTGATGCGCACCGTGCCGAGCAACGGTCGAGTGCTCTTCCCCAAGGGGGACGAGAACCTCACCGCCGTTCGCAAGATGGGCTGCTGGAGCGAGGTGGAGCTGGTGGGTCAGGACGATGCCAAGTGGAAGGCGGTCAAGCTGGCCGACGACGGCTCTGCCTTCGAGGTGTGGCTGGATGGCGTGAAACAGGGCGAAGTGCACTGGGAGTGCATCGGCGAGCACAACGTCAACAACGGCCTGATGGCCATCGCCGCCGCCCGCCATGCCGGTGTCATGGTGGAGCACGGCATTGCGGCCCTCTGCCAGTTCAAGTCTCCCAAACGGCGGATGGAGCTCAAGGGGGAAGTGGCCGGCATCAGCATCTATGACGACTTCGCCCACCACCCCACCGCCATCGAAACCACCCTCGGCGGCCTGCGCGCCAAGGTGGGCAAGGCCCGCATCCTGGCGGTGCTGGAGCCCCGCTCCAACACCATGAAGCTGGGAGTGCACAAGGAAGAGCTGGCAGGTTGTTTCGATGGCGCCGACGAGGTGTTCTTCTTCCAGCCGCCCAACATCGGCTGGGATCTCGGCGAGGTGACCGCCCACATGACCCGACCGGCCAAGGTGTTCAACGATCTGGAGACCCTGATCAACCGGCTGGTGGCCGAGTGCCGCGATGGCGATCATATTCTGATCATGAGCAACGGCGGCTTCGGCGGCATTCATGACAAGCTGATCGCCCGCCTCAAGGACTATCACGGCCAGCTATGAACAAAGCGATCACCCTGGCGCTGACCGGTGCCTCCGGCGCCCCCTATGCCCTGCGCCTGCTGGAATGCCTGGTACAGGCGGACTATCGGGTCTACCTGCTCGCCTCCTCGGCGGCTCGTGTGGTGCTCAAGACCGAGCAGCAGCAGGAGTGGCCGGGCTCGCCGAAAGAGCTCTCTGCCTTTCTCTGTCGCCAATATGGCGCCAAGGAGGGGCAGATCGTCGCCTGTGGCAAGGAGGAGTGGTTCTCGCCGGTGGCTTCGGGCTCGGCAGCGCCCAGACAGATGGTGGTCTGCCCCTGCTCCATGGGCACCGTCTCGGCCATTGCCAACGGCACCTCCGACAACCTGCTGGAGCGGGCGGCGGACGTGGTGATCAAGGAGCGCGGCCAGCTCATTCTGGTGCCCCGCGAGAGCCCCTTCTCGGCGATCCACCTGGAGAACATGCTGAAACTGGCCCGCCTTGGGGTGACCATCATGCCGGCGGCGCCGGGCTTTTATCATGAGCCGAAAAGCATCGCGGATCTGGTGGACTTCATGGTGGCGCGGATCCTCGATCATCTGGGGATCGAGCACGCGCTGACCCGCCGCTGGGGCTACGCCAAAGGGTGAGATGAGCGGATAGCGGACAAACAAAAGCGGCGCCGACCTGAACAGTTCGGCGCCGCTTTTTTGCTGGAGCGGATTAGGCTGCCTGGATGGGGGCGGTTACGTACTTGAACAGAAAATCGGTCACCTCTTCCCGGCTCGGGCGTTGTGGCTGATTGATCATCTGCATCATGACGTAGCCGAAGCCGGTCAGGGAGCGGGCCAGATCCTGCGCCGACAGCACACTCTGGATCTCGCCGGCATCCATGGCGCGTTGCAGGTGAGGTGCAATGCGCTCCAGAGCCTTGTCCAGCAGCTTGGCGTAACGGGGCCAGACCTCTTCCCGCACCGATGAGCTCCACTCCAGCCAGATGCTGGCGTGGTCAGGCTGATCGTAGGCGGCGTCAACAAACAGCTTCACGTGGCGGCGAATGCTGTCGCTGACCGGGCCCTGGCCGGAGTAGGCCTGTTCCAGCATCTGATGCACGAAACGTTCGATCTCGGCCAACACTTCATCCACCAGCTCTTCACGGGTGTTGAAATAGTTGAACACGGTAGCAACCGAGACCTTGGCCTGTTCTGCGATTTCGGCGTGACCCGCACGGCCGATGCCGCGACGGGAGAACACCTCGATGGCACATTCCATCAATTGATTGCGTCGGGCCTCCGGCGAAAGCCGGGTTCGACGTCTAATTTCTGCGCGTGGTTCCATAGTTTTTTCATCTAATAGTTATTGATTATGGTGTTTATAGTATTGTCACCGATAATGCCCGAGGGCCTGCTAACTCTATCAATTAAAATAAGCCGATAAAAGCATCACGTATGCCTGACGCCCTTCGGCTTGAATGGTAGAATCATCGGTTTTGACGTTAATGAACGGCCAAATTTGCTTTGGCCATTATGGAGTAAGTGATGAAACACACTGTCGAGGTGATGATCTCCGAGGCTGAAGTCGCCGCCCGGATCGCCAAATTGGGTGAAGAGATCACCGCCCGTTACCAGGGCTCTGATGAAGTGGTCATGATCGGCCTGCTGCGCGGCTCCTGCGTCTTCCTGGCCGACCTGTGCCGCCAGACCCAGCTGCCCATCACCCTGGATTTTATGACCGCCTCCAGCTATGGCTCCGGCATGCACAGCACCCGCGACGTGCGCATCCTGAAAGACCTGGATGACGACATCAAAGGGAAGGACGTGGTGATCGTCGAAGACATCATCGACA
This sequence comes from Aeromonas sp. s5, assembly GCF_040907865.1. Taxonomy (NCBI): domain Bacteria; kingdom Pseudomonadati; phylum Pseudomonadota; class Gammaproteobacteria; order Aeromonadales; family Aeromonadaceae; genus Aeromonas; species Aeromonas sp. s5. The sequence continues at coordinate 33,197 of NZ_JBFOCO010000008.1, read as the reverse complement.
CCGGCTACACCCTCAACAAGGTGCGCGAGATCCTCTCTCTGCGCGAGCCGAAATCCCTGGCCATCTGCACCCTGCTGGACAAGCCGTCCCGCCGTGAAGTACAGGTGCCGGTGGACTGGATCGGTTTCTCCATTCCCGATGAATTCGTGGTGGGCTGCGGCATCGATTATGCCCAGAAGTACCGCAATCTGCCGTTCATCGGCAAGGTAATACCGCAAGAGTAAGCAAGGTTCAGGAATATAACGGGCAAGGTGGCAGAGCGCCATTTTCTGTCTGCAGGCGGCCTTGGCCGCCTTTTCTGTCTCGAGATGGGATGAGCCATCACAGGGGTTGCAATGAACGCACTGGAAATCAGCGGCCTGAAGAAGACCTATCAGGGGGGCGTCGAAGCCCTTAAAGGCATTGATCTCACTGTCAAACAGGGGGATTTCTTCGCCCTGCTCGGCCCCAACGGGGCGGGCAAGTCCACCACCATCGGCATCATCAGCTCGCTGGTGAACAAGAGTGCCGGCAAGGTGAAGGTGTTCGGCTACGACATCGACACCCACCTGGAAGAGGCCAAGGCCCAGCTCGGACTGGTGCCGCAGGAGTTCAACTTCAGCCAGTTCGAGAAGGTGATCCAGATCGTCACCCATCAGGCCGGCTTCTATGGTGTGCCGCGGGCCGAGGCCAAGATCCGCGCCGAGAAGTACCTGCGCCAGCTCGACCTGTGGGACAAGCGCGACATGCCGGCTCGCACCCTCTCCGGCGGCATGAAGCGCCGGCTGATGATCGCCCGCGCCCTGATGCATGAGCCCAAGCTGCTGATCCTCGACGAGCCGACCGCCGGGGTGGATATCGAGATCCGTCGCTCCATGTGGAATTTCCTCAAGGATCTCAACGAGCAGGGCGTCACCATCATACTCACCACCCACTATCTGGAAGAGGCGGAGATGCTGTGTCGCAACATCGGCATCATCGACAAGGGCCGCCTCATCGAGAACACCAGCATGAAGAAGCTGCTGGGCAAGCTGGGCCGCGAGACCTTCATGCTGGATCTGGCGCCGGGCTCCGCCGTGCCGAACCTGCCGGAGTTCAACGGCCGCATGCAGGACGAACGCACCCTGGAGGTGGATCTGGACAAGAGCCAGTCTCTCAACAGCCTGTTCGATCAGCTATCGAGCCAGCAGGTGCAGGTACTGAGCATGCGCAACAAGGCCAACCGGCTGGAAGAGCTGTTCGTCAGCCTGGTCGAGGAGGGGAGAAAAGCATGAACCTGACCACTTACTACATCGCCTTCAAGAGCATTTTGGCCAAGGAGATCAGCCGCTTCACCCGGATCTGGATCCAGACCCTGGTGCCGCCTGCCATCACCATGAGCCTCTACTTCGTCATCTTCGGCAACCTCATCGGTGGCCGCATCGGTGACATGGGGGGCTTCAGCTACATGGAGTTCATCGTGCCCGGCCTCATCATGATGTCGGTCATCACCAACTCCTACTCCAACGTCGCCTCCTCCTTCTTCAGCGCCAAGTTCCAGCGCAACGTGGAGGAGCTGCTGGTGGCGCCGGTGCCCAACTACGTCATCATCGCCGGCTACGTCGGCGGCGGCGTGGCGCGCGGCCTCTGTGTCGGCCTCATCGTCACCCTGGTGTCGCTGTTCTTCGTGCCGCTGCAGATCCACCACCTGTTCAGCGTCTGCTTCACCGTGCTGCTGACCGCCATCCTCTTCTCGCTGGGGGGGCTCATCAACGCGGTGTTTGCCAAGACCTTCGACGACATCAGCATCATCCCCACCTTCGTGCTGACGCCGCTCACCTACCTGGGCGGGGTGTTCTACTCCATCAGCCTGCTGCCACCCTTCTGGCAGGGGGTCTCCCAGGTGAACCCGATCATCTACATGGTGAACGCGTTCCGTTACGGCTTTCTCGGGATCTCCGACGTGCCGCTCGGCACCGCCTACCTCATCATCATCGGCTTCATTGTGGCTCTCTACGGTCTGGCCTGGTGGCTCATCTCCCGCGGCACCGGGCTGCGCCACTGATGCAATGCAACGGGCACCCTGGGGTGCCCGTTTCTTTGTTGCCTCTTTTACCTCTCCTGCGCTGACCCATCTCGAACAGGGTCAATAACCACCCTCATATCAAGGTTTTATCCGGCACCTTGTGATCCACCGCAATTTTCAGATTACCCCCAAAGGTATAATTCCCGCGGTTGGAAGGTCTGCAAAATGGGCCCTCCGTCTCTTCTTTTTCTCACCAGGGCAGGATCGCCTATGTCACTGATCACCGAGTTGCCAGCCATTTTCGACAGTTTTTCAGATGCCCGCCGGCAGGGCTTTCTGGCCGTGATGGCACTCAAGGAGCGACAGATCCCCCTGGTCGGCACCTACTGCACCTTCATGCCGCAGGAGGTGGCCATGGCCGCCGGCGCCGTGGTGGTCTCGCTCTGCTCCACCAGCGACGAGACCATCGAGGAGGCCGAAAAGGATCTGCCCCGCAACCTCTGTCCGCTCATCAAGAGCAGCTACGGTTTCGGCAAGACCGACAAGTGCCCCTACTTCTACTTCTCCGATCTGGTGGTGGGGGAAACCACCTGCGACGGCAAGAAGAAGATGTACGAGTACATGGCCGAGTTCAAACCGGTGCACGTGATGCAGCTGCCCAACCGTGCCGATGACGAGGCCTCCCGCACCCTGTGGCGCAGCGAGATCGTCCGCTTCAAGGAGCTGCTGGAGCAGCAGTTCGGCAACCCCATCAGCGAGCAGGTGCTGCGCGACGCCATCGTGCTGAAGAACCGCGAGCGCCGCGCGCTGGCCGACTTCTATCGGCTGGGTCAGCTCAACCCACCGGCGCTGAGCGGTACCGACATCCTCAAGGTGGTCTATGGCGCCACCTTCCGCTTCGACAAGGAGCAGCTCATCAGCGAGCTGCAGGAGATGACCCGCCGCATCAAGGCCGACTATGCCGACGGCAAGCGGCTCGATGCCCGCCCGCGCATCCTCATCACCGGCTGCCCCATCGGCGGCGCGGCCGACAAGGTGGTGCGTATCATCGAGGAGCACGATGGCTGGGTGGTGGGTTACGAGAACTGCACCGGCGCCAAGGCGACCGAGCAGTGCGTCAGCGAGGAGGGCGATCCGTTCGATGCGCTGACCGACAAGTATCTGGCCATCGGTTGCTCCTGCATCTCCCCCAACCACCAGCGCATGACGTTGCTGAGCCAGATGGTGGAGGAGTATCAGGCGGACGGGGTGATCGACGTGATCCTGCAGGCCTGTCACACCTATGCGGTGGAGTCGCTGGCCATCAAGCGCCACGTGCGCGATCGCCACGGCATCCCCTACATGGCGGTCGAGACCGACTACTCCAGCGCCGACAAGGGACAGCTGGCCACCCGGCTGGCCGCCTTTATCGAGATGCTGTGAGGAGGCGCCGTGTCACTCACCATCGGGATTGACTCGGGCTCCAGCGCGACCAAGGGGATCCTGTTCGACCACAGAGAGGGCGGGCGCATCGTCCGCCGCTTTCTGGTGCCGACCCCCTTTCGTCCGCTGGCCGCCATCGAGCAAGGCTGGGAGACGCTCTCGGCCGGGCTGCCGGAGCGCCCCCATCTGACCCTGACCGGTTATGGCCGCGATCTGGCGTCGTTCGCCGATCGGCGGGTCACCGAAATCTCCTGTCATGGGCTGGGGGCACGCCTGCTCTGTCCGTCGGTGCACACCGTCATCGACATCGGCGGCCAGGACAGCAAGGTGATCCAGCTCGATGGCGAGGGCAACCTCACCGACTTTCTGATGAACGACAAGTGCGCCGCCGGTACCGGCCGCTTTCTCGAGGTGATCACCCGCACCCTGGGGGCGCGGGTCGAACAGCTCGACGAGCTGCTGCAAGGGGCCGAGCCCCACGACATCAGCAGCATGTGCACCGTGTTTGCCGAGTCGGAGGCGATCAGCCTGCGTTCGGCGGGCATTCCCGCCGAGTCGATCCTGGCCGGCATCGTCCGCTCCATGGCCCGGCGCAGTGCCAACTTCATCGGCCGCCTTGGTGCCAGACCCACAGTGCTCTTCACTGGCGGCGTCAGCCACTGCGCCACCTTCCGCCACTATCTGGCGCAAGGATTGGGCTGCGACGTGGCCACCCACCCGGACGCCCAGTTTGCCGGTGCGCTGGGGGCGGCCCTGTTCGGTGCGCGTGCCCGCACGGGAGGCAAATCATGAACGCAGAGTTCCTCTACCTGTTCCACTCCACCCTCGGCACACTCAGGCTGCGCAAGCGGCTGGAGCAGCAGCCCCACCCGTTTCGGGTCTGCGACGTGCCGCGCCGGCTCAGCGCCGGCTGCGGTCTCGCCATCCGCCTGCACTGTCCGCCCGAGGAGTGGCAGCAGTGGTGCCAGCGCGGCGAAACCGCCGCCGTCTTTCGCTGTGACGAAGACGGTGAGTATTGCGAACTGGCCCGCTATCCCATCACCTGAAGAGCAGAGGGGCTCCCGTGCGGTAGCCCCTCTTGTTCATTGTCATTAGCGGACCGTTATACCTTGATGGCATGCTCCTTGAGCAACCGGGCGGTGAGCTCAAGTTTCTCATTGCGCTCAATTGCCCGCTCCGGCACGGTGACGATCCCATGCTCATCGACCCGCTCAAGCCCGAAGGTGTCATCGATGGCCTGGGCCATGGCGCTGCGGCCTGCGGCGATATCGGGATCGATAAGGCTTTCCTGCATCCTGATCCGGTTTGCACTGGTTGCCAGTTGCAACTCGTCAAGCTGTGACGTGAGTGTGTCGATCCGGCTTTCGACTCGTTGAGCCAGCTCGAAGAGGCGGTGGTCGTTGCCGGAAGCCATCGCCAGCCCCTCAAGCATCTCCCCTTTGCGCTGATCAAAGGCATTCACCGCGCGGGCCGCCAGCTCCAGTGCATAGGCTTTGGTCGCCATGGCGTTGACGCTGCCTTCCCAGCCCACATCAGATCCTATCCCCAGCGTTACGCCGAGGGAGGTATGGAGTTTAGCCCCCTGAGGTCCGATTGCCGCGGTAGCTCCGGCCGATGCCCCGACGCCAACATTGGCTGATGCTCGCACCTTGGCCGAGAGACTATAGGCATCGGCATACTGGCTCTTGAGCAGATTGAGCTGGGCACTGCCTTCCGCCTTGAGACCGACAAAAGCCGAAGCATTGGCTGTGGCGCTCAGGATAGGGCCCGCCGGCGTCATAATTGCCGCCGCTCCCGCCTCCAGCTTGGCATTGATCCCTGCCTCGGCAGTACCTGCCAACTTGAGGTTGAGCAGATTGCCCACCGTCCAGCTGGCTTCGGCCGAGAGACCCAGCTTGCTCACCAGCTCGGCACTGGCGCCGATGCGTAGTAGGCTCACATCATGAGGGCCAGGCTTGTAGCGATCACCGTCGGTTTCACTCAGGATGCGGGTGGCTGGGTTGAATGCCAACGAGCCTTCCACCTTGCCCACCACCAGCTCGGCCTTGGCACTCGCCTTGTTCTCCTGGGTCAGTGCTACCTTGCCGCTAAATTCGCCCACAGGAGTATCACGGCTACCTTCCCACTTGCCGATCTCGATTTTGGCAAAGGCTTCTACCAGCGCACTGGCGCTTACCAGACCCAGCCCGCTGAAGGCTTTCTGGCTCATTGGCTCGCCCGGTTTCAGCTCCTTGCCGGCAGTCTCTAGCGGGTTCTTGATCTCGGCCCGCCCACCGGTCTGGTAGTGCTTTCCTGACTTATCCTCCCTCTGCCAGAGTGCTTTATCCTGAGCCTCGCGTTCAAGCCAGGGTTCATCCAGGCCATCGACCAATGCCGTCAGCAGCTCGGTTCGGAGCAGGCCAATCTCTCCCTGTTGACTCACCTTCTGCTCCATACTGAGGGCCAACACCTCCTTGAGGTGGGTCAGCTCCAGCAACTGGCTGTGAGTCAGCAGGATATCGCGACCATTTTCCTCGGCGGTGGCCTGCGGCTTGAGCGTCAGCTCGTCAGGGAAGCGCTCCCGCAAGAGGCCGCAGAAGCACTTCCACTCATGGCTGTCGACGACCTCCTCCCGAGTGGGAGCCCGCTCCAGCCGCCGTGCCGTCATGGTCTCGCTCACTCCGTACATCAGGTCGAGTCCTCTTTGCAGCTCGTGATGGAACAGATCGTGTGCCCCCTCCTTTTGCAGGCCGGCGAGTTCACTGCACCACTGGCGGATCTTCTGGTTGCTCTCAATGGGTTGATTGACCAATCCCTGTGCGTTACAGAGCCAGGACAGCTGGAACGAAGGGGCGCTTCCTGTTTGTCCCAACGCCTGACGACGGGCGGCAATGTCGGCCACCAGTTGTTTCAGCACGGGATCCTGCTGGCGGGAGCGGTTTTTGCCTGAATCGATCCAGAACTGTAGCGCTTGCTCGATCTTGGTCAGCCCGGCCAACGAAGGAGTCTTTCCATTCTGGTACTGGCGTACGGCTTGTTTGACAGCCTTGAGTTCATGGCTCTGCATGTGGCCGATCCCGCGACGGATACCACGTTCGAACTCACGGTTGCCGGCATCCAGCAGTCGCAATCGGACGTTGCCAAGGTGCGCCGTTGCTGGCTGAGCTGGTTCGTCCCCGTTGGGCAGGGTGCGAGCAGCATTCAAATCCTGTGGTGCAATTCTCATCTCGGGCATGGCAGTGATCCTGACTTGGAAAGAGGTATATCTTCAGCCTACGCCTGCCCGACATTCTCCCCTGTCACTCTCGGCCCCCCTTTTTTAGGATTCGGACAGCCCCTTTAAAGATGCCTGCCAGCTCACAATTCCGGCATATCTCGCCTCTCAGCCGACACTAACCTAAAAAAAGCTGGCCTTAGGTGATAAGCAGCGACTTGCCGACCACATAGGGTGTCCTTCTCTCCCCTAATCTGAGATTCATTCATGTATCACGCTCTCATCTCCACCCTCTTTACCGAACTGGGTTTACCCTTGCCTGCCAGCGGCCAGTCCGTCACCACCCTCGCCATCAACGAAGAGTTGGTATTGACGCTGGCAGAGGATGAGGGACACCTGGTGATCTATCTGTTGTTGCCGGGCCACGCCATGCCCAATGCTCCTTTGCTCAATCATCTTGGTGACGAACCGGCCTTTCTATTGGACCAGACCAAACAGGGTGAAACCCTTATATGGACTCGCGAGTGGCTCGATCACCTGACTTTGGAGAGCCTGCTGATATTGCTGGAGCGTGCCGTCGAGCTTGCCGCCGAGTTGCTGGCCCACCAGTACGATCGGGGGCAGTCTCAGGAGGCTGAACCAGCAGCCAGGCAAGCTGGCAGCATCCGGGTGTAACGACTGCCTTACCGGTTCGAAGTCAGCAACATCGGATTTGTCGTAGCTCCTGAGCCAGGTCATTGCGACCCCATCTGTTGTTGATAGAATATGCGACTATCCATAAAGAGGTGGTCCATGGCCGTGTATCTGCGGGTGTTGGCCAGGTTGGCGCTGGGGGGATTTTTCGTCGTCTCCGCCGGGTTCAAGCTGGCGGCGCCGGAGCTGTTCGCCGAGCAGATCGGCGCCTTCGGTCTGCTCTGGTCGCCGTTCATTCCCCTTGCCGTCTGGGGGCTTATCGGGCTGGAGCTCTGCGCAGGCGTGGCGGTCATCGCCAACCGGCGCTGGGGACTGTGGCTGGTGATCGGGCTGCTCGCCCTGTTTATTCCGGTGTTGGGCTATGGCATCGCCATCGGGCTCGACATCTCTTGCGGCTGTCTTGGCAGGGCTGATCTCGGCTCGCTGCCACAGGCCCTCTTGCGGGATCTGCTGCTGTTGACGCTTGCTGGCGCCTTGCTGCGCCACTCCCGCCCCGTTTTTACCGTTCCAAAGGAGCAGTGACATGATGAGATTGCAATCCCGCACCCTGATGGCCTCGCTGATTGCGGCCAGCTTTGCCCTCGGTGGCTGTGGCGACAACCAGTTCGAGCAGGAGACCAAACTGGAGCAGGCGGCGGTACAGCTCTCCCAGGAGACCCAGCAGGGGGGCTATCAGCTGCTGACCGTGGCCGAGCTGAAGACCCGGATGGACAAAGGTGAGGCGCTGGTGATCATCGACACCATGCCGTTCGAGGACTCCTACAAGAAGGAGCACATTCCGGGGGCCAGGAATTTTGCCTTCGTGAAGGAGGCCAGGTCCGGCGATGACTGGAGCCAGATCGTCGAGGGGAGTGGCACGCCCGAGCAGCTGCTGGCCCTGCTGGGAGACGACAAGACCCGCCCTGTGGTGTTCTACTGCGGCTTCGTCAAGTGCGGCCGCAGCCACAACGGGGCCGCCTGGGCGGTCACCCAGGGCTATCAGCAGGTCTATCGGGTGCCGGGCGGCATCTTCGCCTGGAAAGGGGCGGGTTACCCGGTCAGCGCCGAGTAGGCAGGAAGTGCTCAGAAACAACAAAGCCCGCGCATGCGGGCTTTGTTGTCAGTGGTGCAGCTGCTCAGGGGCGGGCCAGCGTCACCACCCGGTTGTCGATGAGGCGGGCCTTGCCGAGATACGCCGCCATCAGGATCACCAGCTGCTCGCTCTCGTCGGTGGCCGCTTCCAGGGTGGCGGCATCGACGATGTCGATGGCGTCGGTCCGAAAACCGGCCTTGTCGAGGCGCTGGCTGGCCTGGGCCACCAGGGAGGGCAGGTGATGGTCACCCGCTTCAATCTGCTCGGCGATCCAGTTCATGGTGCGCGCCAGCTCAGGGGCCAGGGCCCGCTCGGCGGCGGTCAGGTAGCCGTTGCGCGAGGAGAGCGCCAGCCCATCTTCGGCCCGCACGGTGGGCACGCCGACGATCTGGATGGGCATCGCCATGTCGGCCACCATCTTGCGAATGAGCGCCAGCTGCTGGTAATCCTTCTGGCCGAAGCAGGCCACGTCAGGCTGCACCAGATTGAACAGCTTGGTGACCACGGTGCTGACGCCGCGGAAGTGACCCGGACGCAGCGCCCCTTCCAGCAGCGTGGAGAGGCCCGGTACCTCTACGAAGGTCTGGCTGGCCAGCCCCTGCGGATACATGATCTCCGGGGTCGGCGTGAACACCATATCGACACCGGCCGCCTCCAGCGCGGCGCAATCCTGCTCCAGGGTGCGCGGGTAGTTGGCGAGATCCTCGGCCTTGTCGAACTGCATCGGGTTGACGAAGATGCTGACCACCACCTTCTCGGCGTGGCTGTGCGCCTCCTTCACCAGGGTAAGGTGGCCCTGGTGCAGGTTGCCCATGGTGGGCACGAATGCGATGGCGCGCCCTTCACGGCGCCATTGGCCGATCTGTTCACGCAGAGCGGCGGGATTGTTAACGACCAACATCAACTGTTCACCTTCGAAAAGATCAAAGAGAGGCGGGCAGGAGCCCGTGCGGATAAGCGCGAAGTGTCAACGCGCGGCATCATCATCGGCGGTTACCTTGGGATGAATCATCAAAAGAGGGGGCTCACTCTGCCCCGGAGGGCGAAACGGGGGCGCAGGCCCCCGCTCTCGTCACGGCATCACATCAGTTGAAGCAGTGCTCCGGGCCCGGGAAGGTCCCTTCGCTCACCTGCTTCACATAGAGCCGGATGGCGGCGCGCATGTCGCCGGTCTCGGCCAGGAAGTTCTTGGTGAACTTGGGCACATAGCCGGAGGTGATGCCGAAGGCGTCGTGCATCACCAGGATCTGGCCGTCGGTGGCCGGGCCGGCACCTATGCCGATCACCGGAATGCGCAGCGCCTTGCTGATGCGCTCGGCCAGCGAAGTGGGCACGCACTCGAGCACCAGCAGCTGGATGCCGGCAGCCTGCAGCTCGAGGGCCTGACGGTAGATCTCCTGGGCCTGGAACTCGTCGCGCCCCTGCACCTTGAAGCCGCCAAACACGTGCACGGATTGCGGGGTAAGGCCGAGGTGGCCGCACACCGGCACGCCGTTGCGGGTCAGGTGGCGGATGGAGTCGCACAGCCAGTCGCCCCCTTCCATCTTCACCATGCGGGCACCGGCTGCCATCAGCCGGGCGGCGTTCTGATAGGTCTGCTCTGGGGTGGCATAGCTCATGAACGGCATGTCGCTCACCACCAGGGCATTGGTCGTTCCGCGCACCACGCAACGGGTGTGATAGACCATCTCGTCCATGTTGACCGCCAGGGTGTCCTGGCCACCCTGCAGCACCATGCCCAGCGAATCGCCGATGAGCAGCACGTGAGCGCCCTCGTCGTCGAACAGCTTGGCAAAGGTGGCATCATAGGCGGTGATGGCGGTGATTCGTTGGCCTTCCTGCTTCATCTTCAGCAGGTTGGTGGTGGTGATCTTGCTCATAGAGGCTCCTGTTCGTCTGCACTCGGCGCAATGATGGCAAGACCATTGCGCGGGCAGCGGGCAACCAGTTGTGCGAGCGGCGTGCCGCAGGGCAGCACCAGAGCGGGCGCGATTTCGGCCAGGGGCAGCAGCACGAACTCCCGCTCCTGCATGCCGTAATGGGGAACGATGAGGCGCTCTGTGTTGATCACTTGATCGCCAAACAGCAGCAGATCGAGATCCAGGGTTCTCGGCCCCCACCGCTCATCCTTGCGCACACGTCCTTGTTCCAGCTCGATTTTTTGCAGTTGATCCAGCAGCGCCAGCGGCGCCAGCCGGGTGTTGAGCCGGGCCACGGCATTGACGTAGTCCGGTTGATCAGCAGGGCCCATGGGGCGGCTGCTGTAAAGCGACGAGGCCTGCACCAGCACGGAATCCGGCAGGGTCGCCAGCGCGGCGATGGCGCGGCGAGCCTGGCCGACGGGGTCGGCCAGGTTGGAGCCGATGGCGACGAAGACCTCGGTCATCACGTCAGTTGTCACTCGGCCGCTTTCGGTTTGCGACGACGGGGGCGACGACGGTTGCGGCTGTTGCTGCTGCGTTTCTCGCCATCGTTGCTGCGGGCCGCACCGCTCTGACCACGCTCACCGCTGGCCGGGCGGCGAGTCGCCTCCCGTTGCAATTGCGGGCGCACGTCCGGGTTGGACTCCACGTAGCGTTCCCACCAGCTGGCCAGCTCGCCGAGGCCGCGCTCGACCCGGTTGCGCAGCAGCAGGAAGTCAAACGCAGCACGGAACTTGGGGTGTTCCATGGCGCGCTCGGGGTGGCGGCCCTGACGGCGGGTCAGCCGCTGCTGCAGGGCCCAGATGTCGCGCACATCGGTGGTGAAACGGCGCGGGACGGCGATGATCCGCACCTGGTTGTCCAGCACCTCGTTGATCGCCAGCATGAAGGCGTCATACCAGGGCAGGCCGCTCTCGTTCTCCAGCACCCGGCCGCGGGCCTCGACGCAGCCCCACAGCAGGGTGGCGTAGAGGAAGGCGGGGGTGACGCGCTTCTCTTCACGAACGCGAGTGTCGGTATCGATCAGCGCCTGCTCGATGAACTGCTCGTAGGGCGAGTTGCCGTGCGGAGTGAACAGTGCGGCTACCTGCGGGAACAGCTGCTGGAACAGGCCGTACTCGCGCAGCAGCTTGTAGGTGGCCAGCGCATCGCCGGCCAGGAACAGCTTGAGGGTCTCCTCAAACAGGCGGGCCGCCGGAATATCCTGCAGCAGCGGCGCCAGCTCCTTGATGGGGGCGGCGGTGCGCGGGCTGATGGTCATGTCCAGCTTGGCGGCGAAGCGCACGGCGCGCAGCATCCGCACCGGATCTTCCCGGTAGCGGGTCTCGGGGTCGCCGATGAGTTCCAGCTTGCGTTCGGCCAGGTCTTCCAGCCCGCCCTCGAAATCGTGCAGGGTGAAATCCTTGGCGCTGTAGTAGAGGGCGTTGACGGTAAAGTCGCGACGCTCGGCATCCTCTTCGATGGTGCCGTAGACGTTGTCGCGCAGCAGCATCCCTTCATCGGACTGGGCCGACACATGTTTGCTGGTATTGACCTGATGGTGGTGACCGCGGAAGGTGGCCACTTCGATCACGTCACGACCAAAGACGATGTGGGCCAGCCGGAAACGGCGGCCGATCAGGCGGCAGTTGCTGAACAGTGACTTGATCTGCTCCGGCGTCGCATCGGTGGCGATGTCGAAATCCTTGGGCGTCTTCCCGAGCAGCAGATCCCGTACCCCGCCGCCGACCAGGTAGGCTTCGTAGCCGCCCTTGTTCAGGCGATAGAGCACCTTGAGTGCATTCTCGCTGATCTCTTTGCGCGAAATCGGGTGCTGGTCACGGCTTAAGGTACGACGTTGCCCGGCGACACGGGCCGGAATGGGGGACTCCACCGACTGCTCGCCGTCTTCCTTGCCGAGCACCTTGCGGCAAAAGTTTGCGATCTGGGAAAAAATGGTACACCTCGTTATGACTTCAAATTGACGGGAGGCCAAAAAAATAGCGGCCTATCATAGCTCACGCCTCACCAAATGAAAAACCGTGCTGGCAATTGATCCCGTTTGAATCAGTGTTGCCGCAAAAAATAGCGGTCTATTCAATAGCTCACGCCTAACCAAATTAAAAACCGTGCTGGTAATTGATCCCGTTTGAATCAGGATTGCCGCAAAAAATAGCGGTCTATTCAATAGCTCACGTCTAACCAAATGAAAAACCGTGCTGGCAATTGATCCCGTTTGAAACGGATTATCCCGGTAAAATCACGACCAACCTCAGGCGATTCACGTTCAATCAGACAAACACGGCCGGTTCGGCTCAGCCATCAGCCAGCGGGATCTTCTCGCTGGCGGGCACCTTGGCCAGTTGCCAGTGGCTTATGCCCCAGTCGATGATCTCGTCCACCCGGCTCGCCAGCAGCTCGGGGGGCGGACATTGACCGAGGAAGTGCAGTGCCCGCCACAGGGCCGGGCGCACCTCGTCCTGTGCCAGCGCCGGTGCGTGATTCTGCTTGGAGAGCTTGTTGCCGTCGGCCTGCACCGCCAGCGGCAGGTGCACCCAGGCGGGCACTGGCGCCCCCAGGGTCTGGTAGAGGGCGATCTGGCGCACCGTCGGCTCCAGCAGGTCGGCGCCGCGCACTATCTCGGTGATGCCGCAGTCCATGTCGTCCACCACCACCGCCAGGTTGTAGGCGTAGAGGCCATCGCGCCGGCGCACGATGAAATCCTCCTCGGCCAGCGCCGCCGGCACCGCGATATGACCCTGCAAGCCATCCTCGAAATCGTAGACCGGGTGATGCTGGCGCAGGCGGGCGGCGCACCCCTCTGCGCTCAGTCCGAGGGTGCGGCAGTGGCCGTTGTAAAAGCCGCCGCTCGCCATGATTTCGCGCCGGGTACAGCGGCACCAGTAGAGATCGCCGGCCCGGTAGAGCTGCTCGATGATCTCGTCGTAGCGGGCGTGACGCCGGCTCTGGTACATCACCTCGCCATCCCACCCGAGGCCATGGGCCTCAAGGGTCTTGAGGATAAGGTCGGCGGCTCCAGTCATCTCCCGCGGCGGATCGATATCTTCGATGCGCACCAGCCAGTGCCCCTGTTGTGCCCTGGCCTGCAAAAAGCTGCCGAGCGCCGCAATCAGGGAGCCGAAGTGGAGCGGACCCGAAGGGGAGGGGGCAAAGCGGCCTATATAAGGGAGGGGCGGGGATGACGGGGTGGCATTCACGGACATGGTCATTCGGATAAAAAAGGCATTGAGGCAGCATTCTGGGACGACCCGGCCAAAAGCTCAATAAAAAAGGGAGCCCGCGAGCTCCCTTTTTTGTGTCATGCCAGAGGTCGGTATCAACCGGCCATCTGTTTTTCCTTGATCTCGGCCAGCGTCTTGCAGTCAACGCAGAGGTCGGCGGTCGGACGGGCTTCCAGACGGCGGATGCCAATCTCGATGCCGCAGTGTTCGCAGTAACCGAAGTCGTCGTCTTCGAGCAGCAGCAAGGTCTTCTCGATCTTCTTGATCAGCTTGCGCTCGCGGTCGCGGGTACGCAGTTCCAGCGCGAACTCTTCTTCCTGCGCGGCGCGATCCACTGGATCCGGAAAGTTGGCAGCCTCATCCTTCATGTGGTCAACGGTGCGGTCAACTTCCTGCATCAGTTGGTTGCGCCAGGCTCCCAGGATCTTGCGAAAATGTGCCTTTTGTTGGTCATTCATGTACTCCTCACCCGGTTTTTCCTGGTAAGGCGCCACACCCGCAATGGCCAGGGGGCCCAGAGATTTCCTGTTTTCGCCTGTTGGCATGCCCTGTCTCCTAATTCAGCACGCTACCCGTGCCATCCATAAATTGAGGGCGACATCTATAGCAGAAGGGTAACTTGGAGGCAAACAAGCCGTACCAATAATGTTACCCACTCCAACATTTATTCGCTGCCCTCGGGTAGCAGGTGACAAGATTCAAACGGGATAAAATCTTGTGCCACCATGCTCTGCACCCCAACATGGGGTCGATAGCATAAAATTTCAACCCCTGCCGCAATTGCTTGCTCAATAACCAGACTATAGTGCGGATCTATATGCGCTGCCGGGCGCATTCTCACGATTCCTGAGTGCAAAACCATAAATAACAGCACGGCTCTGTGCCCTGCCGCCTTCATGGCCATTAATTCACGCAAGTGCTTGGCGCCACGGGTGGTTACCGCATCGGGGAAGTAGCCCATGCCGGCTTGTTCCCGCTCGTCGAGCAGGGTCACCGATTTCACCTCGATATAACAGGCAGGCAGGTGGTCATCTTCCAGCAGCAGATCGATGCGACTGTTCTCTTCGCCGTATTTCACCTCGGTGCGCAGCCGGGCATAGCCGCGCAGCGGGGCGAGGGCATCCTGCTCGATCAGTTCCCGGGCCAGCTGGTTGGCGCGGGCCGTGTTGACGCAGATGAAGTGACCGGCCGGGCTCTCGGCGATCTCCCAGCTGTGGGGCAGCTTGCGCTTGGGGTTGCTTGATGTGGAGTACCAGACCCGGGTACCCGGCTCGGCACAGCCGGTCATGGCGCCGGTATTGGCGCAGTGGATGGTGATCACCTCGCCGTTGTCGAGCCGCACGTCGGTCAGGAAGCGCTTGTAGCGGGCGACCAGCTGCCCGGATTGCAGGGGGGGATCGAAGATCATGGTATGGCTCTCTTAATCGATGAGTCTGGGCATGGCAGCCGGTCAGGATGCCATCTTCTCTCTGGCCCGCAGCGGCCAGCAGGCGAGGGGCTCATAGCACACCCCGTCCGGGGTCGAGAGGGATTGATAGAGGCAGAAGCGGTCGGCCCGCAGCACAAAGTCGGGGGCGGGCAGCAGCGCCGGCGGTTCGCTCGCCTTGCGCGACAGGGTGACGTGGGGGCGATAGCCCTGCTCGCCGTTGCCAAGCCCCAGCTTCTCGCCATGGCGACGCAGCGCCCTGGCCAGCACGGTGAGCTCGTTGGGCCACTCTTTCGGGCCAATCCAGGCGGCCTTGGCACGGCCGAACCAGCCGGTTTCATTGAGCGCTATGGTGAGCGGCGGACAGTGCTGGCGTTCGACGGCGGCCATCAGCTGCGCGGTGGTGGTCTCGTCCGCTTCGCCGAGGAAGGCCAGCGTCAGGTGGAGGTTGGCGGCGGGGACCGGCTGGCCCGGCCAGGGCAGTTGATCGCGCCAGGCAACGATATCGGTGGCCAGCGCCTCGGCGGGCAGGGCAAAGAAGAGTTTGGCCATTCGGGTGAGGGTGCCTCTTTCATGCAGACAGGGTGGCCCATTCTATGGCAGCCGTCCGCTCCTGTCTCGCCGGCCGACATCCACTCACGGTGGCCGGGCAGGCTGTGGCAGAATAGGCGCCGTTTTACGGCTTGCAACAAGAAGGTGCTGATCCCTTTGTCTTCCCTCCCCATAGTGTCGGTGCTGCCTGCACTCTTTGCCGCCATCGACAACCATGCCAGCGTGATCCTGCAGGCGCCCCCCGGCGCGGGCAAATCGACCCTGCTGCCGCTGGAACTGGTGCGCCAGAACCGGCTGCCCGGTCGCATCATCATGCTGGAACCCAGACGCCTGGCAGCGCGCAACATAGCGGGCTTTCTGGCGCGCCAGCTCGGGGAGAAGGTGGGCGAGCGCATTGGCCTGCGGGTACGCGGCGAGAGCCGCACCAGTTCAGCTACCCGGCTCGAGATCGTCACCGAGGGGGTGCTGACCCGGATGCTGCAGCAGGATCCCGAACTCACCGGCGTCTCCCTGGTCATCTTCGATGAGTTCCACGAGCGCAGCCTGCACGCCGATACCGCGCTGGCCTTCGCCATCGAAAGCCAGCAAGGGCTGCGCGATGACCTCAAGCTCTTGGTGATGTCTGCCACCCTGGACGGTATGGCGCTGGAGACCTTGCTGCCGGAGGCCCCGGTGGTGCGCTCCGAGGGGCGCGGTTTTCCCATCGACTACCACTACCGCCCCGCCAATCGCCAGCAGTGGCTGGAGCCCCAGGTCGGCGCCGTGGTGCTGGAGGCGCTGGCCGCCCACGCCGGCAGCCTGCTGGTGTTCCTGCCGGGGCAGGGAGAGATCGAGCGGCTGGCGCAGTGGCTGGAAGGACGGCTGCCGGACGAGGTGACCCTCGCCCCCCTCTACGGCCGCCTCGACATGGCGGCCCAGCAGGCGGCCATCGAGCCGGCGCCTGCTGGGCGTCGTAAGCTGGTACTCACCACCAATGTGGCGGAGACCTCCCTCACCATCGAGGGGATCTCGGTGGTGGTCGACAGCGGGTTGGAGCGGCGCGCCTCCTTCGACCTCAAGAGTGGCGTCACCCGGCTGGAGACCCGCCCCATCGCCAAAGCCTCCGCCACCCAGCGGGCGGGGCGCGCCGGTCGTCTCGGCCTCGGCGTCTGCTACCGGCTCTGGAGCAGCGAGGTGCAGGAGCGCCTCGCCGAGCAGAGCCCCCCCGACATCCTCACCCAGGAGCTGACCGGCCTGCTGCTGGACGCTGCCCAGTGGGGGGCCAAGGTCGAAGATCTGCCGCTGCTGGACATGCCGCCGGCCGCCGCCGTGGCCAGCGCCCAGCGGCTGCTGGTGTGCCTCGGCGCCATGAAGCCGGAGGGTGAGCAACAACTTACCCCGGCCGGCCGCGCCATGGCGGCCTTCGGTACCCATCCCCGGCTTGCCCGCATGCTGCTGCGCGCCCGCGAGCTGGAAGCCGAGGGTCTGACAGGGATTGTCGCCGATGCGGCTTTCCTGGTGGCGCTGCTGGAAGAAGATCTGCGAGGATCGGAGCGCCTCTCGGTACTATTCCACCGCCGTCAGGGAGCCCTGCGCCAGAGTGCAGCGCGCTGGTTCGAGCGGCTCGGCGCTCGCCCCACCAGTGCACAGGGGCAATGGCTGGGGCTGCTGTGTGCCCTCGCCTGGCCCGATCGCATCGGCAAGCTGCGCAGCGGCAGCCGTTATCAGCTCAGTGGCGGGGTGAGCTGCGATCTGGTAGAAGGTCACCCCTGTCAGGGGCAGGGGGCGCTCATTGCCATCGAGATGGGCCAGAACGAGCGCGGCAGCCGCATCTTCATCGCCGAGCCGGTGGAGCTGGATGAGCTGGTGCGCCAGCTGCCTGAGCTGGTCGGCGAGCGCCAGTGGTTCGACTGGGACGAGCGCGAGGAGCGGGTGCGGGCCGAACGCCAGCAGGTGCTCGGCGAGCTGGTGCTGAGCCAGCGGCCGCTGACGGATCTCTCCGATGAACAGAAGGGACGCTGCCTGCTGCAGGGGATCCGCCGCAAGGGGCTGCATGTGCTGCCCTGGGATGACGCCAGCGAGGGGCTGCTGGCCCGCTTGCGCTGCGCCGCCGACTGGCTGCCTGACGAGGGTTGGCCCGCCATGGACGACGACAACCTGCTGGCCAATCTGGAGCTGTGGCTGCTGCCGGCGGTGAGCGGCATGACCCGGCTGGAGCAGTTGAAAAAGCTCGACCTTGCCGACATCCTGCGCCAGTCTCTGCCTTGGCCCCTGCCAAGACGGCTGGACGAGGCGCTGCCCGGCCACTTCACCGCGCCGACCGGCAGCCGGGTGCGGATCCGCTATCAGCCTGGTCAGGCGCCGGTGATCCCGGTGCGCATCCAGGAGATGTTCGGTCAGGCCACGACTCCGTGCGTAGCCGACGGCCGGGTGGCACTGGTGGTAGAGCTGCTCTCCCCGGCCCAGCGGCCGCTGCAGATCACCGCCGATCTGGCCGCCTTCTGGGCCGGCTCCTACGAGCTGGTGAAAAAAGAGATGAAGGGACGCTACCCCCGCCACTACTGGCCGGACAACCCGCTGGAAGCGATGCCGACCAGGGTCACCAAGAAGAAGATGGGATTGTAGATTGCTGCTGGGCATGGCGAAGCCCAGCGCCAGCAGACGCCCCTCACCCTGACTCTCTCAGAGAGGAAACCGATCGAGCTGGGTGTTTGCGCCTTTTTCCTTTCCCTTTTCAAAGAGATGGGAGAAGGGTTGGGAATGAGGGGGCAGCCATTTGTCTGGCGAAATGAAACTCAGGATCCCGGTTCGATTGGTCAGGCCCGATCGGACGTTCGCGAATGCGACAACATAAGTAGAAAGAGAAGCAAAGAGGATTTATGGCAACGCAACGACGCAAGCGCACTCCCAAGAAGGTCGCGCCCAAACGCACCATCTGGCGCACGCTGTTCTGGCTGGGCTTCAAGCTCTCCCTGGTGGGAGCGGCCTTCATGGTGGTGTTTGGCATCTACCTGGATACCAAGGTGCGTGAACGCTTCGACGGCGAGAAGTGGCAGTTGCCAGTGATGGTCTACAGCCGGCCGCTGGAGCTCTATCCCAGCCAGCGCCTCTCCCAGACCCAGATGCTGCGCGAGCTCAACATGCTGAGCTACAAGCAGGTGCGCCAGCCCCACTCCCCGGGCGAGTATGCGGTGAGCGGCAATCGCATCGAGCTTGTTCGCCGGCCGTTTGCCTTCCATGACGGGGCCGACGGCGCCCGCGGCCTGCGCCTCACCTTCAACGGTGCGCGGCTGGAGGGGATCCAGTCGCTGGAGAACCAGCATCAGCTCGGTTACGCCCAGATGGACCCTGTGCTGCTCGATCGCCTCAACACCGAGGATCGGGAGGATCGCCTGCTGGTGCGCCTCGCCGAGGTGCCGGACAGCCTGCTGGTGACCTTGCTCACCACCGAGGATCGGGACTTCTACCAGCACGGCGGCGTCTCACCGGTGGCCATCATGCGCGCCATGGCGGCCAACCTGCTGGCGGGGCGCACCGTGCAGGGGGGCAGTACCCTGACCCAGCAGCTGGCCAAGAACTTCTTCCTGACCCGGGAACGCAGCCTGTGGCGCAAGGCGCAGGAAGCCTACATGGCGGTGCTGATCGACTATCGCTACAGCAAGGACGAGATCCTGGAGGCCTACCTCAACGAGGTCTATCTGGGGCAGAACTTCTCCCAGGGGGTCTATGGCTTCGGGCTCGCCTCCTACTTCTACTTCGGCATTCCGGTCAACGAGCTGGACATCGATCAGGTGGCCCTGCTGGTGGGTATGGTGAAGGGCCCCTCCTATTACGATCCCTGGCGCTTCCCGGAGCGGGCCAAGGCGCGCCGTGATCTGGTGCTCAAGCTGCTGATGGATCACGGCAGTCTGCAGCCGGCCGAGTATGAACTGGCCAGCAAGCAGCCGCTCGGCATCATCACCCGCGGCCAGATGAGTTATGGCCGCACCCCGGCCTTCATGGGGCTGCTCAAGCGGGAGATCCAGAGCCGCTTCGGCCCGGATCTGCTCAAGCAGTCCGGCCTCAAGATCTTCACCAGCCTGGATCCCATCGCCCAGCACGCCGCCGAGCAGGCGGTGGAGTCGGGTCTGGCCACCATCGAGAAGCAACGTGGCAAGAAGAAGCTGGAGGCGGCCATGGTGGTCTCCGACTGGCACAAGGGCGAGGTGGTGGCCATGGTGGGTGGCCGGGATCCGCGCTACGCCGGTTTCAACCGGGCGCTGGATGCCCGCCGCCAGATAGGCTCCCTGGTCAAGCCGGCGGTCTACCTGACCGGCCTCTCCAACGGCCTGACTCTGGGCACGCCGCTCAAGGATCAGCCGATCCGCATTCGCGGCAAGGATGGCCAGATCTGGACCCCGCAAAACTACGACCGCAAGTTCCGTCAGAGCGTGCCGCTGATGGATGCGCTGGCCAGCTCCCTCAACGTACCGACCGTCAATCTGGGTCTGCAGGTGGGGCTGGACAAGGTGGTGGACACTCTGCACAAGCTGGGGGTAGAGCAGGAGATCCAGCCCTATCCCTCGTTGGTGCTGGGGGCGGTAGCCCTCTCGCCGATGGAGGTGAACCAGATGTACCTGCCCATCGCCAACCAGGGGCTGACCCAGCCGCTGTCGGCGATCCGGGCTGTGGTCAACAGCGACGGCAGCAAGCTCTATCAGCATGACGAAGCGGCCAAGCGGGTGACCGACGAACAGGCCAGCTGGCTGACCCTGTTCGCCATGACCAAGACGGTGAGCCAGGGCACGGCGCGAGCGCTCGGTGCCAAGTTCCCCGGTGCCACCATGGCGGCCAAGACCGGCACCACCAACGAGCTGCGCGACTCCTGGTTCACCGGCCTCGACAATAACGAGCTGGTCAGCATCTGGGTCGGTCGCGACGACAACACCCCGGCCGGCCTGACCGGCGCCAGCGGTGCCCTGCAGCTGTTCAGCGGCTACATGAGCCAGCGCGGGGTCAACAGCCTGGCCATGAACATGCCGCAGGGGGTGAGCTGGGCCAGCTTCTCCCGTGCCAGCGGCACCCGGGTCACCAGCGACTGCCCGGGCAGTCTGCAGGTACCGGCCAAGCTGGCCGGACTGGCCGAGCCCATGGGCTGCGCCAGCCCGGTGTCCAGCCCGGTCAATGCGCTGGACAACTGGTTCAACGGTTTCTTCAACTGACCGCGGCGGGCAGCCCTGGCTGCCCGTCTGCCCGGAGTGCTCATGAGCCTTCCCCTGTTCGATGCCATCCACCACGTGGCCATCATCGCCAGCGACTATGCGCGCTCGCGCCACTTCTACCACCAGGTGCTGGGGCTGCCCATCATCGCCGAGACCCTGCGGGCCGAGCGCCAGTCGTGGAAGCTGGATCTGGCGCTGCCGGACGGCAGCCAGCTGGAGCTGTTCAGCTTCCCGGCGCCGCCCCCGCGCCCCTCCCGGCCGGAGGCGTGCGGCTTGCGCCACCTGGCCTTTCGGGTCTCGGATCTCGACCGGGTCATCGCCCATCTGCAGGGCCATGGCGTCGAGGTGGAGCCGGTGCGGGTGGACGAGCTGACCGGCCGCCGCTTTACCTTCTTCGCCGACCCCGACGGCCTGCCGCTGGAGCTTTACGAAGCCTAGTGCTGGGGCGCTCGCCGTCATGAACCCATGCCCAAAAACAAGCAGCCGCCCGGTGTACCTGGCGGCTGCTTTTCATGGATGCAATCTCGGGATCAGGCGGTGGTGAGCAGGGTGACCGCGACGGCCATCACCAGCATGCCGACCCAGCCGATGGGCTTGAGCCGCTCGCCAAACAGCAGCAGGCCGCCGAGGGCGGTGCCCAGGATGCCGATGGCACCCCAGGTGGCATAGGCCACGGCCAGATCGATCTGGCCGGTGCTGACCGCTTCCGACAGCAGGGTGAAGGCACACAGCACCAGCAGGATGCCGAGGAATCCCCAGCCTTTGTGACGAAAACCGACCGAACGGTTGATCGCCATGTTGGCGCCGATATCCAGCAAGGCCGCGCCCAGCACTATCATCAGCGGGTGCATACGGCCTCCTCGTTGGCACGGGGTGTGCGAGCGGCCGGTTCATCGTGGCGCTCGCCCATCGTCACCAGAACAATCCCCACTATGGCCAGCGCCAGTCCGATCAACTCCTGAGCATTCAGCTGGTAGTCGAGGAACAGCACGGAGACGACGGTGATCAGCGCGATCCCCAGCCCCTCCCAGAGCGCGAAGGCAATGCCAATGGAGATTGTTTTGGCGGCTTTGGCCAACAACAGGTAGGAGAAGGAGATGAGCAGCCACATGGGCAGGTAGTTGAGCCAGCCGGCTTCGTTCTCCGGGATCATGGCCATGCTGGAGGTGCCGGCGACCTCGGTCAGGATGGCGCCCGTCAGGAAGATGCGGGCCAGGAGCATGCGATTGAATAACATAAAATGTCCTTTTGTTGCTGCGACGGGGGCCATGATAGCCGCCACCCGGCGGGAGGCTGGAATCGCTGAGCGTCGACAATTCAGACGCTGACAGTTTGCCTTGGCAGAAGCGGGCGAGGTAAGGTGAATATCGGATACCCAGCTCTCGACCCGGATCATGAAGCTCTACCAGATACAACTCTTTGTGGAATCAGCCAGTAGCGGCTCCATTGCCAACACGGCGCGCCGGCTTGGCAAGAGTCGCAGTGCGGTCAGTACGGCGATAGCGGCACTGGAGGTGGAGCTTGGCGTCGAACTTTTTGAACGAGGGGCCAACCAGAGTCGGTTGACCGAGATTGGCGAGCAGGTGCTGGACGACTGCAAGCGGCTGCTGCAGGCGGCCAACAGTCTCAAGCTCAAGTGCGAACATTACGCCTCCGGCGCCGAGGTGGCGCTGCGGGTGGCGCGGGATGATGCCATTCCCGAGGCGGTATGGCGGGAGATGCTGGGCCAGCTGCGTCACCGGTTTCCCGGCACCAGCATCTCGCTGGTGCTGGCCTCGCCGCCCGAGCTGCCCGCGCTGGTGGAGGAGGGTTTTGTGGACGCCGCTTTTGGCCTCATCACCGAGGAGCAGGAGCGCAGCGGCCTCAACATCGAGGTGCTCAACCCGATCCGCACCCTGATGGTGGTGGCGCCGAGCCACCCGCTGGCCAGCTTGAAGCGGGTACTGCAGCAGGATCTGACCGGCCACACCCAGGTCACCCTCTCCTACGTGGATGAATTCTCGGTCAAGAGCCTGCTGCCCATCGGCGGCCACCACATCGGGTTGTCGAGTTTCGAGCTGATGCGCGATGCGGTGCTCGACGGCCTCGGCTGGGCCGTGCTGCCGTCGCCGCTGATCCAGAGTCAGCTGCGCCAAGGCTCTCTGATCACCCTCAAGCACAAGTTCAGCCTGCAGTGGCGGGACTACGGCGTCTATCTGTCGGAAAATGCCTATCACGGCAGGGTGCTGGCCTGGCTGCGCAAGGCGATCCAGGCCTATCTCGAACCGTTCGAGTGAGTCATCTGTTCATGGATGGTGGCAGGCGGATCGCGCGGGGCTTGTGATCCATCGCGGCCTGATGGTACATACTGTCTGTACCCTCATGCAGCGCCTGGAGGCGTGAACGATATGAGCAGTGCCCAAGACAAGGACGAGATCTGGCTGGATGACGACATCATCGAGCTGGATGACGATGAGGCCGTGGTGACCAGGATGGCCAATCCCTGGCAGGTGCTGATCGTCGATGACGAACCGGACATTCATCATGCCACCCGGCTGGCACTCTCCAACATTCAGTACAAATCCCGCCCGCTAGCCCTGCTCAACGCCTACAGCGGTGCCGAGGCTGCCCGCATGCTGCAGGCCAACCCGCGCATCGCCCTGATCCTGCTCGACGTGGTGATGGAGACCGAGGACGCCGGCCTGCGGTTGGTGCACCAGATCCGCAACGAGATGAAGAACGGCCTGGTCCGCATCGTGCTGCGCACCGGCCAGCCCGGGCAGGCCCCCGAGCAGCGGGTGATCCTCGACTACGACATCAACGACTACAAGACCAAGACCGAGCTGACGGTGCAGAAGCTCTACACCACCGTCATCGCCTCCCTGCGCTCCTACGAGACTCTCTGCGCCATCGACAAGAGCCGGCAGGGGCTCGGCAAGATACTGGAGGGGGCGGGGGATCTCTATCACCTGCATTCGCTGCGGGAGTTTGCCTCCGGCGTGCTCAAGCAGATCAGCGCCATTCTCGATGTGGGCACCGAGGGGGCCATCTGCGCCGAGCGCCGACCCGGCTCGCAGGAGCTGGAGATCCTGGCCGCTACCGGCGACTATGAATCCCTGCTGAGTGACGTGCCGCTCACTACCTTCCCGGCTCTGCATGACTCTGTGATGAGTGCGCTGGCCAATCGCTGCAACCGCTTCGAGCATCCCCAGGATGCGCTCTACATCGCCGCCCAGAACGGGCGCGAGTTCGTGCTCAACTTCACCCCTACCCAGCCGCTCGACCCGCTCGAGTGCGATCTGTTGGATGTGTTCTGTCAGCGCATCTCGGCGGCATACGACAACCTCTATCTCTACAACCAGCTGTTGCGCGCCCAGGAGGCCACCGTGGTGGCGCTGGCGGCGCTGGCGGAGTTTCGCGATTCGGATACCGGTGATCACGTGCTGCGGGTGCAGAAACTCTCCGATGCCATCGTGGCGGAGCTGCAACAGGCGGGTGCCTATCCCGACGAGCTGACACCCGGCTTCGTCGACATGATCGGCATGGCCAGCATACTGCACGATGTGGGCAAGGTGGGCACGCCGGACCACATCCTGCACAAGCCTGGGCGGTTCGAGCCGGACGAGCGGGCCATCATGGAGCAGCATGCGGACATCGGTGCCAGCATATTGCACAAGGCGGGAGAGATGGTGGAGGGGACCAGTTATCTGTCGCTGGGGGCCGAGATCGCCCGCGGCCATCATGAGCACTTCGATGGCAAGGGTTATCCGGAGCAGCTGGCCGGCGAGCAGATCCCGCTGTCGGCCCGCATCGTGGCGGTGGTCGACGTGTTCGACGCCCTGCTCAGCAAACGCCCCTACAAGGAGCCCTGGTCGCTGGCCCAGACCATGGAGTACATCATGTCGCGCTCAGGCAGTCAGTTCGATCCCGAGGTGGTGAAGGCGCTCAACCGGCTGGTCAGCGAATCGCGCTTGCCCTACGAGCTGTAGGGGTGAGCAAGAGACAACAAGGGGGCCCGCGGCCCCCTTGTTGTTGGCGGGGACTGGCTGAGGGATCAGCGCTGGCCGTAGCGTACCCTGGGCTGGCGCTGGCGAAACGGCAGCAGCAGAAGGCCGAGCAGCAGATCGCCGACAAGGGCCGCGAGCAAGCCCGCCGCCATGCCGCAGACGATGGCGGCCTGCTTGAGCGGTACCACGTAGCTGTAGTTTTGCAGGGTATCCTGCCAGAGCTGGGGCTCGGCACGCAGCAGCAGGTGGGCGAGCTGCCGGTACCAGGGGGCGTCCTTGTAGACGCTCTCCTGCTGCAGGGTCTGACGCTGGCTGACCAGCAGTTGCAGGCTGGCCGCATCCTTGGCGAAGACCGGATCCGGGTTGGTGCGGTAGTGGTTGACCAGGGCCGTCAGATCGCCGTCGAAGTGCTGGTCTGCCGTCTCCTGAAAGGGGGCAAGGCTGAGGCTGGCCTGTTGCAGCCGGGCATCCAGCCGCTGGTAGTAGAGGTCGATCAGACCCGGGATCTGCACGCCGGCCAGCAGGCCAAGGGCAAACAGCATCATCCTGAGGTAGCTGCGCATATTGCTGTTCATCTCGCGAAAGGGAAGAGCTCCATACTAGCCGCAAGGTCAGGGACGGCCAAGCCCGCCATCTGGATCGGAACATTTCAGAAAGGGCTTAAACGGAACCCCATCTGCCGCTCTGTTTTCCCCATGAACTTTGCTTCCCCCCCTCATTTGTGTGATTCACGTCACGCTTCTTATGTTCTAAAATACGGCCCCATTTTTCGGGGAGGAGAGTCCGTATGCGCAAATTTATACCCTGTTATCTGTTGGGTGGTCTCATCGCCGTCAGCTGGGCCGCTCTGCCTGAGCACGGCCCCTGGGATCGGTGGGATCTCGTTGTCTTCCATCTGGTCAATGGCTGGCTGGGTCAGGCCCAATGGTGGGCCGATCTGGTGGCGGTGACCAACAACCGGTTGTTCGATCTGGCGGTGCTCTCCTGCATGGGGCTTATCCTCTCCCGCTGCTTCTGGCGTGCGGACGAGCAGGGGCGTCGCCGGTTGGTGGCCATGGGGTGTGTCATGTTGCTGGGGGCCCTGGTGATCAACCAGTTTGGTCATCTGCTGCCGGTCAGCCGGCCCAGCCCGACCCTGATGGTGGCGGATGCACTGCGGGTCACCCAGCTCAGCGGGATCCCGACCAAGGATTCGTCCAGCGACAGCTTCCCCGGCGATCACGCCCTGTTCCTGATGATCTTCGCCGGTTTTGCCCTGCGCTATCTGCCGCGCTGGGCCGGGGTGACGGCGCTGCTGATGGTGCCGCTGTTCTCGGCGCCCCGCATCCTCTCCGGCGCCCACTGGCTGACGGATGTCTATGTCGGCGCCCTCTCCTTGACCCTGCTCTGCCTGCCGCTGCTGCTGTCGACCGGGCTGTCGGATGCGCTGGTCGGCTGGATCGCCCAGCGGCTGCCACGCCTGCCGGGCTGGCAGTGGCTGGCGGGTAAAACACCGGCGAGTTAGCAATAAAAAAAGAAGGTCGGTGCATACCGGCCTTCTTTTTGTCTACTTCCCGCCGGTGACTGTGGTCGTCGCGAAATGACCATGACTACCACCGACGGCCCCAGGCCTGCTGGCCCTCATAGAGAAGTATTAGCAGATTCGTTCGGGCGTGCCTAACAAGAGTTTCTCCAAGGAATCGTTTGCATGGGCTGAATGCTTGATCAGGGCCAAGATTTTTTATTTTTGCTGCCTTAGAATCGCCGCCCGTTGCTGGAGAACTCTGTATGTTAATTAATCTTTTGCGCCTGATATTCATCATCTGTGCGCTGGCGTTCATCTTCATGCTGGTATGGGCCTGGTGGCACAAGCGGCAACAGGGTGCGCTGGAGTCGACCCCCTTCTGGCCGGTGGCGGCCATCGGTTTTGTCGCCAATTTTCTCGATACCCTGGGGGTTGGCAGCTTCGCGGTGAAGACCGCCTGCTACAAGCAGTTCAAGCTGATCGACGATCGGCTGCTGCCGGGCACCCTCAACGGCCAGTGCGTGTTGCCGACGGTCACCCAGTCGCTGATCTTCATCGGCGCCGTGCAGGTGGATCCGCTCACCCTCATTGGCATGATGGTGGCCGCCGCTGCCGGTGCGGCCTGGGGGGCGCGCCACGTCGCCTCGTTCGATCGCCAGACCATCCGGCTGGTGATGGCGGTCTCCCTGCTGGTGGTGGCTGGCCTCATCTTCGCGGGCCTGCTGGGGCTGTTCCCCCTCGGTGGCGATGCCATGGGGCTGACCGGTTACAAGCTCGGGATCGCGCTCGCCGGCAACTTCCTCTTCGGTGTGCTGATGAACGTGGGCATCGGCCTGTTCGCCCCCTGCATGACCCTGGTCTATCTGCTCGGCATGAATCCGCTGGCGGCATTTCCCATCATGATGGGCTCCACCGCCGTGCTCAGCGTCTTCTCGGCGGGCACCTTCATCCGCAAGGGTGCCTTCGACGCCAAGGCTGTGCTGGCGGTGGCCATCTTCGGCCCGGTCGGCGTGGTGCTGGCGGCCATGCTGGTCAAATCCATGGACATGGCGATGCTCAAATGGCTGGTGGCCTTCATCGTCATCTATACCTCCTGGACCATGTACGCCTCCTGGCGGGCGGCGCGGCGGGCGCCACAACCCCGGCTGGCAGGCGTCACTGGTTAGCCAGTGCGGCGTGAGTCGGTGCTGGCCGTGGAGTATTGATGTGATTGCAGGCCTTTAGCGTTATCTATACCTCCTGGACCAGGTACGTTTCTTGGCGGGCGGCGCGGCGGGCGCCACAACCCCGGCTGGCAGGCGTCACTGGTTAGCCAGTACGGCGCGTGCCGGTGCTGGCCGTGGAGTATTGATGTGATTGCAGGCCTTTAGCGTTATCTATACCTCCTGGACCATGCCCGCTTCTTGGCGGGCGGCGCGACGGGCGCCACAACCCCGGCTGGCAGAGGTCGCAGGCTGGCCTGCACCAACGCCGCCTCGGCCCTGGCCCCGAGAAACACATAGAGCCCGAGGGCCAGTAGCAGCCCCACGGCGCACCCCATCACCCCCACCGCCGGCCAGAGCAGTTCGCTCTGGCCTAATGATCCCTTGAACAGCAACAAGAGCCCCTCGATGGAGACCGCGATCAGAATGGCGGCGATGAAACGGGTAATGGTGCGGCGAATGGCGCTGTGGCGAAAGATGTCCTTATGCAGCAGCACCTCCTCTTCCAGAATGGTCTTGCCCAGATCGAATACCGCCAGCGCCAGGGTCAGGAAGATGATGGCACTGAAGGCCCCCAGCCGGTTCTGCTGCGCCCCGCACAGCAGCAGATAGAGCTGCTCCAGCCCGTGCCAGATGAGCGTCGCGACGATCAGAAACAGCGCCAGACTCAGCACCACATAAACCCCCTTGAACCAGGGCATGGCCCAGCGCCGCTCCCTGTCCCCCATCAGCCAGGCGATGAGCTGGTTCAGGCAGAGGGTCAGTTCACGGCCATGACCTCTCACTATCAGATGCAAACGGGCTTGCGGCGCAGGCACTGGCGGCAGGATCCCGAGCGGTTCCCGGCTGGGCGCCTGATGCAGGATAAAGGGGTAATCCTTGAGTGAATCGGGTGGCGCTGTCAGCAGCCCCAGCAGCAGGGGGGCCAGTTCGGCTTCGTACTCCTGATAGCGTCGCAGCACATCGATGGGGCTCATTTCCGCCATACCTACCTGCTCACAAAGGGTGGGTCTTGCTGACGGCTGCAAATTGTGGGCCTGCTTTATGACAACGACTGTGGTGGGGGTTGCACCGTTTGGTGACAAATCACGGTTGCCGACGGGCAGATTGCACCGGCAGCGGGCATGGCGAGGGGAGAATGAAAAAGGGCCCGTGAAGGGCCCTTGTGCGACAGATGGCGACTACTTAGCCGGCCAGCTTGGCGAAGCTGCGCTCGGCGGCGGCCAGGGTGTGTTCGATCTCCTTGTCGCCGTGGGCCAGCGACAGGAAACCCGCCTCGTAGGCGCTCGGCGCCAGATAGACGCCCTCTTCCAGCATCAGATGGTAGAAGCGCTTGAAGCGCTCCATGTCGCAGCGGGTCACCTGCTCATAGCGGGTGATCTCTGGCTCTTCGGTAAAGAAGAAGCCGAACATGCCGCCCACGTAGTTGATGGCGAGCGGGATGCCGTGTTTGGCGGCGGCGGCTTTGAGCCCTTCGGCAACCCGGGCGGTCTTGTCGCTCAGCTGCTCATAGAGGCCCGGCTCCAGCAGCAGATCCAGCATGGTGAGGCCGGCGGCCATGGCCACCGGGTTGCCGGAGAGAGTGCCTGCCTGATAGACCGGGCCGGTCGGAGCGATGTGCTGCATCACCTTCTTCTTGCCGCCGAAGGCGCCGACCGGCATGCCGGCACCGATGATCTTGCCGAGGGTGGTGAGATCCGGGTCGATGTTGTAGTGGCCTTGGGCGCCGCGCAGGGAGACGCGAAAACCCGTCATCACCTCATCCAGGATCAGCAGGGCGCCAAACTCGTCACAGATGGCGCGCAGCCCTTCCAGAAAACCAGGTACCGGCGGGATGCAGTTCATGTTGCCGGCCACCGGCTCGACGATGATGCAGGCGATCTCGCTGCCGTACTGGCTGAAGGCCTCGCGTACCGAGTCCAGATCGTTATAGACACAGGTGAGAGTGTGCTTGGCAAAGTCGGCAGGCACGCCCGGGCTGTTGGGCTGACCCAGGGTGAGGGCGCCGGAGCCGGCCTTGACCAGCAGGGAGTCGGCGTGGCCGTGGTAGCAGCCTTCGAACTTGACGATCTTGTCGCGGCCGGTGTAGCCGCGGGCCAGGCGAATGGCGCTCATGGTGGCCTCGGTGCCGGAGTTGACCATCCGCACCTGCTCCATGGAGGGGACGATCTGGCGTACCTTCTCGGCCATCAGCACTTCGATCTCGGTGGGGGCGCCGTAGCTCAGCCCTTTCTCGACGGCCTTGATGACGGCGGCCTTGATGGCCGGGTGGTTGTGACCCAGCAGCATGGGGCCCCAGGAACCGATGTAATCCACGTAGGCCTGGCCGTCCACGTCATAGAGGTAGGCGCCATCGGCGTGATCGATGAAGCGGGGTGTGCCGCCGACCCCATTGAAGGCGCGGACCGGTGAGTTGACGCCGCCCGGAATGGTCTGGCGGGCCTGTTCAAACAGCTGATCTGATTTTGACATGGATCATCCTTAATGGGATTTTGGTCGTCACACAGGTGCAGGTGGCCGATTGCGGCTCGGCAGTCGGGGGGAGCTGGAGTATGCTTGCGCTCTTGACTCCCTGGCCAAGGACTGCCCCGTGTTAAATGAAACGGGCCGACTATAGCAGAAAGGCCCGGTGCTGGGCAGCCGGGCAGCAGGCTGGATGTCGTCACCTCCGTCAGCAAACGAATGTGGTTTTTTTCATGTCGCAACAAGCTTTATCCTCTGCCGAACCGCTCTCGCCTCCCCGTGGCCCCGTCCTGCGGCGGATCATTCATCAAGACAAGATGCCTCTACTGGTGCTGCTGTTGGCGGCACTGGTCGGAACCCTGGCCGGGCTGGTCTGTGGACTGTTCGAGTCCGGCGTCCACTGGCTGGCGCAGCAGCGTGTCGATCTGCTGGCCGATCGCCCCTGGTGGCAGCTCGGTCTGCTCGGCTTCGGTTTCAGCGCCCTACTGGGGATGATCGGCTATTTCCTGACCCATACTTTTGCGCCGGAGGCGGGGGGCTCCGGCATTCCCGAGATCGAGGGGGCCATGGACGAACTGCGGCCGGTGCGCTGGTGGCGGGTGTTGCCGGTCAAGTTCTTCGGCGGTATCTGCACCCTGAGCTCCGGCATGGTGCTGGGGCGGGAGGGGCCCTCGGTGCAGATCGGCGGCAACCTCGGCAAGATGGTGGCGGATATCTTCCGGCTGCCGAAGGAGCACGGCCATGCCCTGTTGGCGGCCGGTGCGGCCGGCGGTCTGGCCGCCGCCTTCAATGCGCCGCTGGCGGGGATCCTGTTCGTGATGGAGGAGATGCGACCGCAGTTTCGCTACTCCTTTCTGGCCATCAAGGCGGTGGGCATCTCCGCCATCATGGCGACCTTGATGCTGCAGAACATGAAGGGGCAGGGGGCCGTGATCAGCTTGCCTCACTACGATGCACCGGCTCTCAAGGCGCTCTGGCTGTTCCTCTTCATGGGGGCCGCTTTCGGCGTGCTGGGGTTCGTCTTCAACAAGCTGGTGCTGGCCTGCCAGGATGGTTATCTGGCACTGCATCAAAACAAGCGCCATCGCTTCGTGGCCATCGGCATGCTGGTGGCGGGCACCTTCGGCGTGCTGTCGCTGTTCGCCCCGGCGGTGACCGGTGGCGGCACCGAGCTTATCCCTCACCTGATGGGCGGGGAGTATGCGATGGCCACCCTGTTCCTCATCTTCTCCATCCGGCTGGTCGCCACTCTGGTCTGTTTCTGCTCCGGCGCGCCGGGTGGGGTATTCGCGCCGACCCTGGCGCTGGGCACCCTGTTCGGGGTGGTGTTTGGTCACCTGTTCCACTCGGCCTTCCCCGAACTTGGCATCGAACCGGGCGCCTTTGCCATCGCCGGTATGGGGGCGCTGTTTGCTGCCACCGTGCGTGCGCCCATCACCGGCATAGTGCTGGTGACCGAGATGACCGACAACTATCAGCTGATCCTGCCCATGATGATCACCACGGTCGGTGCGACCCTGGTGGCTCAGTGGTTGGGGGGCCGCCCCATCTATTCCCAGATCCTGGAGCGAACTTTACGGCTCGCGGCGCGTCAAAAGCGGGGAGAAAGCGGCGCCAGTGCCGGTTAACTCTTTGTCTGCCGGCCTGAATCTGCTTGTGTCGCGTATAGTGAAGGGAGCGTGGCCGCAGTATGCGCAGTAACAAAAGAGGCCTTATGTCCCAGATAATGAAGTGGTTGGCAGTGCTGATGGTGGGGGCGCTCATCGGCTATTTCGTCGGTAATCGCCAGGAGCTGGCCCAGAGCAGCCTGCTGACGGTTCAGCAGGAGACGCTGGAACGCCAGGCCAAGGCCATTGGCCAGCTCAAGAGCGAGCTCGGCATCAAGGAGACCCTGCTGGCTACCCAGAAGGCAGCATTCGAGCAGTTGCAACAGGCGCTCAAGGATCAGGAAGCCCAGGTGCAGGAGCAGAAGCGCCAGCTGGCTTTCTTCGAGCGGATCATGCGTCCCACCGGCGAGCAGGTGGGGGTGGTGATCGACAACCTCACCCTGCAGGAGACCAGTATCCCTGGCCGTTATCACTATCGGCTGGCGCTGACCCAGCCCGCCAAGAAGCGCGAGCTGTTCCGCGGTCAGGTACAGATAAAGGTGGAAGGAAGCCAGGGTGACAAGCCCAGAACCCTCGGCAGCCGTGAGCTGGGAATGAAGGTAGGAGAGGGGCGCTATGCACTGCGTTACTTCCAGCTGCTGGAAGGCAACTGGCAGTTGCCGGAAGGCTTTGTACCGGACCGGGTACGGATCACCATCAGCAAGGATGGCCGGCAACCGGCCCAGGAGCTGCTGGCCGAATGGGGCGAGGTGATCAAGCCGCTGGTGGTCGCTCCACCGGCACCGGTGCCGGCCGCACAGTAAGAAGCTTGGTGAATACTTGAACTGAATGGTCGGGTATTGGATAATTTCGCGGTTTCCATGTTTGTGGATTTAACGGTTGTGAGGTCAGTAATGAGTGCAGTAGCAGAAGCCCCGTTGCCCATCCAGATGACGGATGCGGCAGCCAACAAGGTGAAGACCCTGATCACCGAAGAAGAAAATCCCGAGCTCAAGCTGCGGGTGTACATCACGGGCGGTGGCTGCTCCGGTTTCCAGTATGGTTTCACCTTCGATGAGAAGATCAACGAAGGGGATACCGTGGTCGAGAAGAGCGGGGTCACCATGGTGATCGATCCCATGAGCCTGCAGTATCTGGTTGGCGGCAGTGTGGATTACACCGAAGGTCTGGAAGGCTCCCGCTTCACCGTGACCAACCCCAATGCAACTACCACCTGTGGCTGTGGTTCCAGCTTCTCTATCTGAGATATAGAGATACCCGTGATATCGAAGGGCCCCAAGGGGCCCTTTTCGTTTCTGCATCTGTGCCGTCTTGGCATGTCTGTAGTGGGATGGCCATACCAGGCGGTAACGCTAAATAGCCGGAGTGGGCCTCTTTTGGGTTATTGCTGGAGTGCTTTTTATCCTGATTGGTGGTTAGTTAAACACTTGAACGTCTTTTTCAAAAAAACACGGAGTTTTCGCTTGTCAGCGAGAATCATATCCCTATAATGCGCCTCCATCAGCACGGCGCAGTGCGCGTCTGGTCAGCCTTGCAAAGCAAGCTGGTTAGGGTTATAGTTTCAGACCCTGCTCTTTAACAATTTGAATCAAGCAATCTGTGTGGGCACTCACAGCATCGAGCATCAAAAACAATTTTTGATTTTCAATGTCTGATGAAGTGACCAAAGCAACGAAAGTTGCAGCAGTTAATTCAGCAATTCATTGAGCCGCTTTTCGAAGCAACCAAACTTAAATTGAAGAGTTTGATCATGGCTCAGATTGAACGCTG
>NZ_JBFOCO010000007.1:0-114219 GCF_040907865.1 Aeromonas sp. s5 | reverse complement strand
TTGTTAAAGAGCGTGGCGCTTGTCGCGCTGAGGTGGCGTATAATACCTTCCTCACTTCGAAAGTCAAGCGCTTGTTTTCGCTTTTCTTTCGGCGCAGGCTTCACGAGGAAGCGAGCTCATCAGGTTGGCGTGTTCTGCCGTGCTGGTGAGGGCGCATTATAGGGAGGCGCGCCGCGATGACAAGGGCTTTTTGCAAAAATGCGTTCGTTTGCTGAAAAAGCAGACTAAAGCCCTCTAATCACAGGTTTCCACCCGGTTTCACGCCGCTTTTTTGCTCAACTCTTCGCTTTGAGCCTGGATATAGTTGACCCAGCTGGTAGCCCGCTGCTGCCAGTTGCCCTGCTGCTGCAGTTCACGGGCCAGCACCAGCGCCTCGGCATACTGCTCCTTATTAAGGTGTGCTTGCACCAGCAGTGCCTTGGCCCTGTTGCCTTGCTCCCCTTTCACCGACTTGATGGCCGCGAGCTGGGTCATGGCGGCATCTGTTTTGCCTTGTTGCAACAGCAGCTCGGCGGCGCGCATGGCCGCCTTGGGATGAGCATGCTCACGGGCGAGCAGTTGCCAGCTGTCGACAGCCTTCGGCCACTCGCGCGCCCCTTCCCACAACTGGGCCAACAGCTGACGGTTCTCAGCGCTTTGCTTCATCTGTCCCTTCGCCATGGCAGCTTCCAGCAGGCGGGCGCCGCGATAGGGCAGCCCCTGCCAGGCGTACAGGCGGATCAGCTGGTTACGGGCGGCGGCATCATCCATCAGCTGACTGTCGATGGCGGTTTGCAGCAGAGCCAGCGCCTGATAGCCGCGCTTGGCGGAGAGGTTGAGCGACACCGCCTGTTGCCACCACTTGCTCTCTGTCGGCTCGTGACGGATCAGCTCTTCGGCCTGATCGGCGGCCACAGTGTAGCGCTGCAGCGCGGTGAGAGCGGAGAGGCGGATGATGGCTGCCTGCTTCTGCCAGCTCTTCTTCAACAGCTGTTCACTCTGGCTGGCCGCCTCACCATACTGCTTGTTGTGGTAATGGAGGCCGGCCAGACGCAGGCGCAAAGCATCATCAGCCTTGATGGCCAACGCGGCCTTGTAGCTGGCGATGGCGCCGGTCCAGTTGGATTGCTGGGCCTGGATGTCGCCGCGCAGCCGCAGCAGTTGCAGCTGTTGCTGCTCGGGCCACTCTTTATAGGCCAACGCCTGCTCCACGTAACGGCTCGCCTGCGCGGTCTGCTGCAGGTTGGCAGCCAGGGACGCCTGCAACTGGGCCAGCCAAGCGCGCTCAGCCTCGCTATTTGGTTTGAGGCCGGATGCCTTGCTCTGGGCCTGTTGCCACTGGCCGGACTGATAGAGCTTCATCACGGGCTCCAGCTGGCGGGAGAAAAGAGGGCTCACCTCCATCGCCAGACAGGCTTGGCTGACCAGGGCCAGCACACAGATCCAGATCCGCAACATAGTTATGACTCCAGTTTGAATTTGAGCGTGATGACTTGTACCAGCTTGTCGGTGGCACCCGGCCTAGGCTGATAGCGCCACTTGTTGATCGCCTGAATGGCCGCCCGCTCGAACTGACGCTTCGGCTTGGCCTCGACCACTTCCACATCCTGTACCCGACCGTCGGCATCGACGCTGAAACGCAGGGTCACCGACCCTTCGATGCCGGCCTGCTGGGCCCGATAGGGATAGACTGGCTCGATCCGCTGCAATGGCATCAGCATGTCGCCGGCGCCGATCCCGGCACCTTGCTGCTGGCCATGGAAGTTGCCGCTCGCGACCGGGTTGGGACTGGTCGCAACGCCAGGGGCATAGACCTGCACCGCGCTGAGGCTGGAGACCAGATCCAGGCTCGGCTGCACCGAGGGCAGCGGGGCCGCCGCCGGCATAGGCAGCGGCGTCGAGGCCAGCGCGGCAGGCGGCTCCGGCAGGGGTTCCGGCTCCTGGGGTACCGGGCGCTCGCGCACCTGCACCTCGGTCACCTCGTTCTGCATGTTGATGACGATGGACTTCTGCTCGGCGCTCGCCTTCTCCCCTCTGGGCGGCTCCACCAGAGTAGCCATGAACAACAGGATCCCCAGACTGAGGGCAATCCCCAGTCCCAGGCTCATCAGCTTGTATTTCATTTCGGTGCCACCGCCACGGCGATGTTGGCGATGCCCGCCGCCTTGGCCTCATCCATCACCCGCACCACCTTGCCGTGGGGAACCCGCTCGTCGGCCTGGATCACCAGGCTGGCATCGGGCTGTTCCGCCAGCAGGCGGGCGACGCTGGCCTGAACTCGCTCCACGTCGATCTGCTTGCGGTCGAGGAATATCTGCCCTTGGGGACCGATCGCCAGCATGATGCTGGAGGACTTCTGCGCCTTGGCCTGGCTGGCCTGGGGCCTGTGCACCTCGAGCCCGGCTTCGCGCACAAAGGAGGTGGTGACAATAAAGAAGATCAGCATGATGAACACGATATCCAGCATGGGGGTCATGTCGATCTGCACTTCGTCGCGCTGGCGTTTGGATTGCCGTCTCATTGCATTACCTTCTCTTCTCGCAGGCCGTCCCGGGTCTTGGCCAGCGCACGCTTGGCCTGGCTCTCGAGCCGGCTGAGTAACAACACGCCGGAGAGAGCGACCACCATGCCAGCCATGGTGGGGATGGTGGCACGGGAGATCCCGCCCGCCATACTCTCCGGGTTAAAGCGGTTGGCCGCGGCCAACGCATCGAATACGCCTATCATGCCGGTCACGGTACCCAGCAGCCCCAGCATGGGGCAGAGCACCACCAGGGTGCGGATGAAGATCAGATGACGGTTGAGCTCAAGCTCGGCCTCGGCCAGCCAGCGCCCGCGAATCGCCCGAGCGTGCCAGCTGTGACGCTCGCTGCGGGCCTGCCAGCGGCCGAGCAGCTGGCGCTGCAGCGGGGCAAACCCCAGATTGAGGTAGAGCAGCCGCTCGATCATCAGAATCCACATCAGCACCAGCAGGGCCAGAATGACCCAGAGCACCGGGCCGCCACGACCCATGAAGCTCTGCAGCTGTTGCCAGATGTCGAGCATCATGCCGCCCGCTCCATCCCGTCACGGTTGCTTTCGGCCCGCTCGGCCAGAATGCCGGCCACCTGCTGCTCCAGCACGTTGGAGAGCTCGGTGAAGCGGGATTGCAGCAGGCTGTGGGCCAGGATCAGCGGAATGGCCGCGACCAGACCCTGTACCGTGGTGACCAGTGCCATGGAGATGCCGCCCGCCATGATCTTGGGATCGCCGGTGCCGAACTGGGTGATGGCCTGGAAGGTGCCGATCATCCCGGTCACGGTACCGAGCAGCCCCAGCATGGGGGCAATGGCCGCGATCACCTTGACCATGCCGATGCCACGCTCCATACGAGGGGTCTCCTGCAGGATCGCCTCATCGAGACGCAGCTCGAGGGTCTCCATGCTCAGCTCTGGATGCGTGTCTGCCACCGTCAACACCCGACCGAGGGCGTTGTCGGCATGATATTCACCGCTCTTGAGCTGGCGACGAACCCGACCCAGTTCACGGGAGAGGCTCCACAGCCGCACCCCGGCGATCCCCAGGCCGATGGCGGCCAGCAGCACTATGATGGCGCCGACCTGGCCGCCCTGCTGGACTTGCTGCCAGAAGGTGGGCGCCTGCGCCAGCATCGCCAGCAAGGTGCCGTGGGAGGGATCCAGCGGCAGCGCTTCTCCTTCCTGGCCCTGATAGGCGGCCGCGGCGGAGAGCACGTTGCCGGGCAGGCCCAGCACCGGGCTCAGGCCTTCGGCTGTTGGCTGCAGGAACCCCTGCTCGCCAAACAGCGCGAAGCTGCCGACCCGGGTCAGTTGCTGCTCGCTGGCCGTCCCCTGGGCATCCAGCACCTTGCCGTTGAACTGGGCAACCCGGCCCGACTCGCGGATCTCCTGCTGCAGGGTGGCAGGCAGCAGGGCGAGGGCGGCGCGATCCGGTACCTGCTTCTCCTGTGCCATCGCCTTGAGCGGCGCGAGGCGCTCGGGGTACTGACCTTCGACCGCGGATTCACTCAGCAGCTTGACCGCATCGCTGGCCCCCTGACGGGTGACCGCAAAGATCTCGTTCATGTCGCCGGAGGCCTGCTCCCACTGGGCATTGAGCTCCACCAGCTGCTTCTCATTGGTGGCGAACTGGCTGGCCAGCTCCTTGCTCAGGCGCTGGGCCTCGGCCAGCTTGGCGCGGGCACTGTTCAGCTCCTTGGAGACGGACGCCAGATCCTGCTGTGCCTGCTGTTCACGGACCTGTTCCTGCTGCTGCCAGGCTTCGTCGGCCACGGCGGCAGTGGTGCCCAGAGAGAGGGCGAGGGCGAGGGGGAACCACTTCATGGTGACGCTCATGACTGGGCCTCCTGACCACGGCTGACGGAAAGGGGGACATTCAACAACTGGGGAACCTTCTTGTCGGCAGCCATCTCCAGCGCCTCAGCGATGGGAGAGAGCCACTGGCTGTCGAGGAGCTGCCACTGCTTGTTGTGCGCGGACCAGCGCCACGCCTGGGAACGATCGGCGGTCATCGCCAACAGGGAGACCCGGCCCACCGCCAGCACGTCGACCCGGCGCGGCGCGCCGTCCAGCACCAGTTCGGCGGCATAACTGTCGAGCCTGCTGCCATATTCCGCTTCGATCTGGTAGGCCTGCAGCAG
The DNA here is from genome assembly GCF_040907865.1 of Aeromonas sp. s5. Lineage (NCBI taxonomy): Bacteria > Pseudomonadati > Pseudomonadota > Gammaproteobacteria > Aeromonadales > Aeromonadaceae > Aeromonas > Aeromonas sp. s5. The sequence goes on along the minus strand of NZ_JBFOCO010000007.1, from coordinate 109,583 downwards.
CTGGCGGAACTTCTCCGCCTCGCTCACGTCAGCCCTGGCCAGAGTGGCTTTCAACTGTTCAACTCGCGCCAGGCGATCTTCCTTGCGCAGCGGAATGTCATTTTGTACCAGCTGCTCCAGATCGGCCTGCATCTGCAGCATCAGCGGGATCAGGCCCTGCCGGGTCTCCTGTACCGCCTCCAGCTGCTGACTCAGCTTGCCCAGCTCATTTTGCTGATCGGCCACCAGAGACTGCATGTAGCGGTTGTAGGCTTCCAGATCGCGCAGTTGCAGCTGCGCATTCTGCAGCTCCAGCCTGGCGGCAACGGCCGCATCGGCGGCTTTTTCCACGCGCTGCTGGGAGGCTTTCCCGGCAGCTATGCTGTTTTTCAGTGCCGGCGCGACCAGCTCGTCGGCGCCGGCAGCGAAGTGGACTGACAGTGGCAACAAGGCCAAACCCCAAAACTTGTTCATGATATAAATCTTAACAATGATAACTATTCTCATTGTCTCAGAGTGGAGGGTCAGTGGCAATCAGATGATTTTGTTGGCCTTCGGCTGAAAAAACAGGATAATTTTTAAGCAAGCACGGGAGTCACTGGCGTTGTTCGTCACAACACCAAATTAATAAATAAAAAATATCTTTTCGATCAATGTGATAGAGATCGAAAAAGGAGAAGTTCATGTTCAACGATGCGATCTGGGAACATATCGATCGGTTCACCAAGGCCAAGAAGACCAGCGACATCCAGCAGCAGCTGGAGCGCTTCAGTCACCAGATGGGCTTTGATTACTTTCGTTTGCTGATTATTTTCCCCATCAGCATGCAGAAATCCCATGTGGCGTTGTTCAACAACTGCCCCACCAGCTGGTTCGATGCCTATTCGGAGCGGCACTACCTGACCCAGGATCCGGTCGTCTTCCTGGGGCTGAAACAGACCCAGCCCATCTTCTGGAACAAGCTCGACTGCGACTCCCCCTGGCTGCCCAGCGCCAGCCGGGAGGTGATGAACCTGGCGGCCGACTTCGGGGTGAGAAACGGTGTCTCTTTCCCGCTGCACACGCCGCAGGGGGAACACGGCATCCTCTCCTTCATCAGCAAGGAGAAGTCCAATTCCGATCTGATGTTTGAAAACGTTCCCTTGCTGTCGTTCTGCGCCAGCTACATCTTCAACTCGGCGCTGCAGCTGATAAAGAGCAGGCCGGACCTGATGAAGTACCTGACCGAGCTGTCCGATCGGGAGAAGGAGTGCCTGTTCTGGGCCAGCGAGGGCAAGACCTCCTGGGAGATCGCCACCATCCTCGGCATCAGCGAGCGGACCGTGAACTTCCACCTCAATCAGGTTACCAACAAGACCGACTCGAAGAACCGCAACCAGGCGATCGCCAAGAGCATCTCCAGCGGCATCATAGTGCCCTCGCTGGACGACGTGACCATCACCAACCTGCGGTTGTCGTGACGCCAGCCCGGCAGCACAGCCAATAAAAAAGAGCCGCAATGCGGCTCTTTTTTCATTTCCGGCGACGGCTTATTCCACCGTCACGGATTTCGCCAGGTTGCGCGGCTGATCCACGTCGGTGCCCTTGATGAGGGCAACATGGTAGGAGAGCAACTGCAGCGGCACGGTATAGACGATCGGCGCGATCACCTCTTCCACGTGGTTCAGGCTCATCACCCGCATGGTCTCGTCGCTCTTGAAGCCGGTATCGGCATCGGCGAAGACGTAGAGGATACCGCCACGGGCACGCACCTCTTCCACGTTGGACTTGAGCTTCTCCAGCAGATCGTTGTTCGGCGCCACCACTATGATGGGCATCTCGGCATCGATCAGCGCCAGCGGACCGTGCTTCAACTCACCGGCGGCATAGGCCTCGGCGTGAATGTAGGAGATCTCTTTGAGCTTGAGTGCCCCTTCCATGGCGATGGGGTACTGGCTGCCGCGACCCAGGAACAGGCTGTGGTGCTTGTCGGCAAACTCTTCGGCCAGGGCCTCGATATCCTTGGCCAGCGCCAGGCTCTCCTTGATGCGCAGCGGCAGGGCCTGCAGCGCCTTGACCAACTCGGCTTCGGCGGCGGCGCTCAGGTGGCCGCGGCAACGACCGATGGAGGCCACCAGCATCAGCAGACCGGCCAGCTGGGTGGTGAACGCCTTGGTGGAGGCCACACCGATCTCGGCACCGGCACGGGTCATAAAGGCCAGATCCGATTCACGCACCAGGGAGGAGCCCGGCACGTTGCAGATGGCCAGCGAGCTCATGTAGCCGGACTCTTTGGCCAGGCGCAGGGCGGCTAGGGTATCGGCGGTCTCGCCGCTCTGGGAGAGGGTCACCAGCAGGCTGTTGGGGCGCACCACCGACTTGCGATAGCGGAATTCGGAGGCTATCTCCACGTCGCAGGAGACGCCGGCGATCTCTTCGAACCAGTAGCGAGCCACCATGCCGGAGTGATAGGAGGTGCCGCAGGCGACGATCTGCACGTGATCGACCTTGTCGAAGATGGCGCGCGCACCGTTGCCGAACGACTCGACCACCACGTGATCACCACCCAGACGCCCTTCCAGGGTGTTGGTGATGGCCTTGGGTTGCTCGTGGATCTCTTTGAGCATGTAGTGGCGATACTCGCCCTTGTCACCGGCGTCGTGGGAGAGTTCGGACTCCTGCTCTTCACGCACCACTGCCTCGCCGTGGGTATCGAAGATGTGCACGTCGCGACGGGTCACTTCGGCCACGTCACCCTCTTCCAGGAAGATAAAGCGACGGGTCACCGGCAGCAGCGCCATCTGGTCGGAAGCGATGAAGTTCTCGCCGATGCCGCGGCCGATCACCAGCGGGGAGCCGGAACGGGCCACCACCACACGGCTGTCGTCACGGCTGTCCATCACCACTGTGCCGTAGGCGCCGCGCAGCTGCTTCACCGCCACCTGCATGGCAGCCAGCAGGCTGGGGGCGGATTTCAGCTCGTGGTGCACCAGGTGGGCGATCACCTCGGTATCCGTGTCGGAGCTGAACACATAGCCCAGCGCCTTCAACTCTTCCCGCAGCTCTTCGTGGTTCTCGATGATGCCGTTGTGCACCACCACGATATGTTCGGAGACGTGGGGGTGAGCGTTGCGCTCGGACGGTTCGCCGTGAGTGGCCCAGCGGGTGTGGGCGATACCGGTACCGCCGTGCACGGACTGTTCGTCCAGCGCCTTGGCCAGCTCGGCTACCTTGCCGAGGCGACGCACCCGCTGCAGCGGCTGACTGGCGCTGAACACGGCCACACCGGCCGAGTCGTAGCCGCGGTATTCCAGACGGCGCAGACCCTCTACCAGAATTTCAGCCACATCACGTTGGGCGACGGCCCCGACGATGCCACACATACACTTCTCCTTAGGACGCTATTGATTCGGTTGGATAATCATTTGTTCAGGTCAGACTGCCACGGGGGCGCAGATCAGCTGGATCCCCTTGGCCTGAATTCGTTCTCTGGCCGAGATGGCCAGCCCCTCGTCGGTCACCAGGGTATGGATGCTGGACCAGGGCAGTTCGAGATTGGGGATCTTGCGGCCGATCTTTTCCGACTCCACCATGACGATGACCTCCCGCGACACCTCGGCCATCACCCGGGACAGGCCCACCAGCTCGTTGAAGGTGGTGGTACCGCGTTCCGGATCGATGCCATCGGCACCGATGAACAGCTGGTCGAAGTCATAGGAGCGCAGCACCTGCTCCGCCACCTGACCCTGGAAGGATTCGGAGTGGGGGTCCCATGTGCCTCCCGTCATTAACAGGGTAGGCTCGTTTTCCAGCTCGCGCAGGGCACCGGCCACATTGAGGGAGTTGGTCATCACGATGAGACCGCGCTTGTTGCCGAGCAGCGGGATCATGGCGCTGGTGGTGGTGCCGCTGTCGATGATGACGCGGTTGTGATCGCGGATCCGCTCTGCCGCCGCCTTGGCGATAGCCAGCTTTCGTTTCGAAACTTGCTCTGGATTGCCGTCCACCACCATCTCGCTGGGCAGGGGCACGGCGCCACCGTAACGACGCAGCAACAGACCACCGGTCTCCAGCACGGCCAGATCTTTGCGAATGGTCACCTCGGAGGTGGAGAAGTGCTTGGCCAGGGCATCGACGCTCACTTCACCCTGCTCCTGCACCAGGCTCACTATGGTGTGACGGCGCTGCTGAGTATTACGTTTGGTCATCTTAAAGTTTCGATTCGAAAGAATTTCGAAATATTAATGCCTTTTCTGGAAAAATCAAACGGCAAATAGGATCCGATATGGTTCGATGCCAGAATGGGGGGCTGATTTGCGACGAGGATGCCATGCAAAAACGAACCATCTGGCTGGTAGAAGATGAAGCCAGCATCGCCGACACCCTGATCTATGCCCTGCAAACCGACGGTTTCGAGGTGGAGTGGTTTTCCCTCGGCCAGCCGTTGCTGGCGCGACTTGCTCAGTCGCGCCCCGACTTCCTGATCCTGGATGTGGGGTTGCCGGACATCAGCGGCTTCGAGCTGTGCAAGGAGGTACGAGCCCGCTGCGACGTCCCCCTGATGTTCCTCACCGCCCGCAGCGAAGAGATAGACCGGCTGATCGGGCTGGAGATAGGCGCCGACGACTACGTGGCCAAGCCCTTCTCGCCCCGCGAGGTGTGCGCCAGGGTGCGGGTCATCCTGCGCCGCAGCCAGCCAGCCGCCCCCCAGCCGAGCCAGACACTCACCCTGGACGAGGAGCGGGCCCGCATCAGCTTTCACGGCCAGCCGCTGGCGCTCACTCGCTACGAGTACCTGCTGCTCAAGACCCTGATGCTGACGCCGGGCCGGGTCTACTCCCGCCAGCAGCTGATGGATCTGGTGTGGAGCGGGGCGGAGGAGAGCCTGGATCGCACCGTCGACACCCACATCAAGACCATCCGCGCCAAGCTGCGAGAGCGGGATCCGGACGCCAACCTGATCCTGACCCACCGCGGATTGGGTTACAGCCTGGAGCTGGCATGAACAGACGGTTACCGGGTCACGGCCGGGGGATGACATGAGAATCGGACTGCAACTGCTGTGCGGGCTGGTGCTGATCTTTGCGCTGGCCGCCTGGTTCGTGCTGGAGATCTTTGTCGAGGAGATCAAACCCGGGGTGCGCAGCGCCACCGAAGATACCCTGGTAGACATGGCCCAGATGCTGGCCCCGCTGGCGCTGGATGACCTGCAGGAGGGGAAGATGGCCGACGGCCGGCTGGCCAGCGCCTTCGCCCGCCTCAACCAGAGCCCCATCAACGCCCTCATCGACGGCCACCTCAAGCAGCAGGCGGAGTACCGCATCTATGTGGTCGATCGCTGGGGCAAAGTGGTTTACGACTCGGACGGGGTGGACCTGGGCAAGGACTACTCGCGCTGGAACGACGTCTATCTGACCCTGCGCGGTGAATACGGCGCCCGCAGCACCCGCAGCGATCCCGACGATCCCACCAGCTCGGTGATGCACGTCGCCGCCCCGCTGCGGGAGGGGGACGACATCCTCGGCTCCCTCACCGTCGCCAAACCCAACCGCACCCTGCTGCCCATGATAGAACGCAGCGAGCACCAGCTGCTGCAGGGGGCAGCCTTGCTGCTGTTCATCTCACTGCTCATCGGCGCCCTGCTGGTGTGGTGGCTCAACCGCGCCATCGGCAAGCTGGTGCACTATGCCGATGCGGTCAGCCAGGGCCAGCCCGCCACTCTGCCACGCCTCTACAGCCCGGAGCTGGATCGGCTCGGCCGCTCCCTTGAGACCATGCGCCGCCAGCTGGATGGCAAGGCCTACATCGAAGCCTATGTGCACAGCCTGACCCACGAGCTCAAGAGCCCGCTGGCCGCCATTCGCGGGGCAGGGGAAATACTGACCGAGGCCCCGCCGCTGGACGTCGCAAAGCGCTTTATCGGCAACATCAATCTGGAGACGGCCCGCATGCAGCAACTGATCGAGCGGATGCTGCAGCTGGCCAAACTGGAGTCGGGGCAGGGGCTGGACAGACAGGCGGTCGAGCCGGCCAGGCTGGGCAGACGGGCGCTCGACGCCCGCCAGATCCTGGCCCAGCGCCGCCAGATAACCCTGCACGCCGAGCTGGGGGAAGCCCAGAAACAGAAGTGGGATCCCCTGCTGGTGGAGCAGGCCCTCGGCAACCTGCTGGACAACGCCCTCGACTTCTCCCCCGTCGGCAGCACTCTCAGGCTGAGCGGCACCATGGAAGAGGGGGGTTACTGCTTCCGGGTACGGGATCAGGGACCCGGCATTCCGGCCTACGCCCTGCCGCGCATCTTCGAGCGCTTCTACTCCCTGCCCAGACCCGACAAAGGCAAGAGCAGCGGCCTCGGGCTCAGCTTCGCCACCGAAGTGGCGCGCCAGCACGGCGGCCGGCTGACCCTCACCAACCAGGCTGACGGCGGAGTGCTGGCCGAGCTCTGGTTGCCAGCGGGCTGACACTTCACACTGGGCACATAAAGCGGCGCTATGCTGGTGTTTTCCCAGCGAACTTTATGTGCTCAAGGAGCCCCCATGTCCCGCCTTCTGTTATCCGGCCTGCTCGGCGCAGGCCTGCTGTTTTCGCTGCCGGCCAGCGCCGCCACCGGCTGCTTTCTCTATGCCGACGGCAACGGCCAGACCCTCTCCAGCGAAGGGGATTGTTCAAGCCAGTTGCCACCCGCGTCCACCTTCAAAATCCCGCTGGCGCTGATGGGTTATGACAGCGGCTTTCTGGTAGACGAAGAGCACCCGGCGCTGCCCTTCAAACCGGGTTACGACGACTGGCTGCCCGCCTGGCGGGAGACCACCACCCCGCGCCGCTGGGAAACCTACTCGGTGGTCTGGTTCTCCCAGCAGATCACCGAATGGCTGGGGATGGAGCGCTTCCAGCAGTACGTCGACCGTTTCGACTACGGCAACCGGGATCTCTCCGGCAACCCCGGCAAACACGACGGTCTGACCCAGGCCTGGCTTAGCGCCAGCCTGGCCATCAGTCCAGAGGAGCAGGCCCGCTTCCTCGGCAAGATGGTGAGCGGCAAGCTGCCGGTGTCGGCGCAGACCCTGCAGTACACCGCCAACATCCTCAAGGTGAGCGAGATCGACGGCTGGCAGATCCACGGCAAGACCGGGATGGGTTATCCGAAAAAGCTGGATGGCAGCCTCAACCGGGATCAGCAGATCGGCTGGTTCGTCGGCTGGGCCAGCAAACCGGGCAAGCAGCTCATCTTCGTCCATACCGTGGTGCAGAAACCCGGCAAGCAGTTCGCCTCCCTCAAGGCCAAGGAAGAGGTGCTGGCCGCCCTGCCGGCCAAACTGAAAACCCTGTGATGGCAAAACCGGCGCTCTGCGCCGGTTTTTTTATCCCCCTTCACCTCCACTTCACACAGCCCCATCCCCCCTTCACCCGACCCAGCCACACTCGCTCCATCAACAAGGAGACGTGTCATGGTCAAACAGATATTCAGCCACAAGATCTTTCTGCTGCTGTTGCTCAGCCTGCTGCTGATGGTGCCGGTGCAATCCATCATGGAGCTGAACCGGGAGCGCCAGGCCTATCGCAGCCAGGCCATCCACAGCATCATGGCCAGCAGCAGCGGGCCGCAGCGACTGCTGGGGCCGGTCGTAGTGCAGCCTTATACCCGTACCGTCACGGTGGAGCAGGATGGCAAGCGCTTCGAGCGCAAGCTGCAGCTCTACCGCTACCTGCTGCCGGAGCAGCTGGACGTGCAGGCCAGTATGGAGGTGACCCCGCGCAAGCTCGGCATCTACCAGGCCCAGGTCTATCACACCCGGCTCTCCCTCTCCGGGCGACTGCCTGCCGAACTGAACGGTAAAACCCTGATCAGCGGCGAACCGGATCTGACCGTCGATGGGGCCGATCCCGCCCTGGTGGCAGGAAAACCCTATCTGAGCCTGGTGCTGTCCGATGCCCGCGGCATCAACCGGGTACCCGAGCTGCAACTGGGGGAGCAGCGCATCCCGTTCGCCCCCGGCGCCTTGCTGGGTGACGGACTGGCCGGCATCCATGCGCCGCTCGCGGCCCTGCCGGGGGAGGGTGGCGCCTTTCACATCGAGCTGGATTTGCAGGGGATGAACCAGCTGGAAGTGGTGCCGCTAGGCCAGGACAGCAGGCTCAACCTCGCCAGCAACTGGCCCCACCCCAACTTCATCGGCGACTTTCTGCCGGGCAGCCGTACCCTCACCGCCAGCGGCTTCGAGGCGAGCTGGCAGAGCAGCTGGTTTGCCACCGACATGGAGAGCCGTTTCAACCGGATGATGAAGGGTGCCAGCGGCGATCTGCCCGCCTTCAGCGTCAGCCTGGTGCAGCCGGTGGATCACTATCAGCAGAACGAGCGGGCCGCCAAGTATGCGCTGCTGTTCATCGGCCTCACCTTCCTCAGCTTCTTCATGTTCGAGCTGCTCAAGGGGCTGCGGGTGCACCCGATCCAGTACGCGCTGGTGGGCATGGGGCTGGCCATCTTCTATCTGGTGCTGCTGGCACTGACCGAACACCTCGGCTTTGCCTGGGCCTATCTGATTGCCGCCCTGGCCAGCGTGACCCTCAACGGCTTCTACCTCAGCCATGTGCTGGGCGGCCCCAAACAGGGGCTCGGCTTCGCGGCCCTGCTGGGGCTGGTCTACGCCATCCTGTTCGGCTTGCTGCAGGCCGAGGAGATAGCCCTGCTGCTCGGCGCCCTGCTGCTGTTCGCCATCCTGGCGCTGGTCATGGTGCTGACCCGCAAGCTGGACTGGTATCGGGTGATGGGAAGCGCCCCGACGCCCCCCGCCAGCGGGCAGGAGAGCTGAAAACAAAACCGGCGCCATCAGGCGCCGGTTTGCATTTCATTGATCGGGCATCACTTCTTCTTGACCGGGCGAGCCCAGTTTTTGATGTGACGCTGGGGCACCCGGGTGATCACCAGCTCGTTCTCGGCCACATCCTTGGTGATGGTGGAGCCGGCCCCCAGGGTCGCCCCCTTGCCGATGCGCACCGGCGCCACCAGCTGGGTATCGGAGCCGACGAAGACGTCGTCCTCGATGATGGTCTGGAACTTGTTCACCCCGTCGTAGTTGCAGGTGATGGTGCCGGCCCCGATGTTCACCTTGGCACCTACTTCGGCATCCCCCAGATAGGTCAGATGACCGCACTTGGAGCCAACCCCGAGGCGCGCCTTCTTCATCTCGACGAAATTGCCGACGTGAGCATCCTGCTCCAGTACGGCACCCGGGCGCAGGCGGGTAAAGGGACCGACCGAGCACTGGTCGGCGATTTGCGCGCCTTCGATGACGGAGTAGGGTTTCACCTCGGAGTGATCGCCGATCACACAATCCTTCAGCACGCTGCCGGCCCCGATGCGGACGTGGTTGCCCAGCACAACCTTGCCTTCGATGATGACGTTGACGTCGATTACCACCTCTTCCCCGATCTCCAGGGTGCCGCGCAGATCGAAGCGGGCCGGGTCGATCAGGGTGGCACCGGCGATCATCAGCTTCTCGGCCTGCATCTGCTGATAGCTGCGCTCGAGCTGGGCCAGCTGCACCCGGTTGTTGGCCCCTTCCACCTCCATGGCGCTGTCCGGGTGAACCGCGGCGATGGGGCAGTTGTCGGCGTGGGCCATGGCAATGACGTCGGTCAGATAGAACTCGCCCTGGGCATTCTTGTTGTCCAGACGGGAGAGCCAGCTGCGCAGCTGGCCACCGTTGGCCACCAGCACGCCGGTGTTGACTTCGCGGATGGCGAGCTGCTCGGCGTTGGCATCCTTCTGCTCGACGATGCCGACCACCTGGCCATTGCTGCGTACGATGCGGCCATAGCCGGTCGGGTTGTCCAGCACCACGGTCAGCAGCGCCATGCCGTCGTCGGCCTTGGCCGCCAGCAGCCGCTGCAGGGTTTCCGGCTGGATCAGCGGGGTGTCGCCGTACAGCACCAGCACGTCGTCTTCATCATTCCAGAACGGGATGGCCTGGGCCACCGCATGACCGGTTCCCAGTTGCTGGGCCTGCAGCACCCAGTTCAGGTCGGATGCCTGGATCCGCTCCTTCAGCAGTTCGGCACCGTGGCCATAGACCAGGTGCAGCTGCTCGGCACCCACCTGGCGGGCGGTATCGATCACATGGGAGACCATGGGCTTGTTGGCGATCGGGTGCAGTACCTTGGGCAGGGAGGAACGCATACGGGTGCCTTTACCCGCAGCCAGGATCACGACATTGAGAGACATAGCTAGCCTTTGAAACAGGTGGAAATGCTGGGCGGAGTCTATCCAACGAGTAAAAAAAAAGCGACCCGCAGGTCGCTTTTTACCTCACCGTTATTAACGGTAATTCTTTTTGACGATATCGATGACCCGCAGTTGAGCCATCGCCTTGGCCAGCTCGGTGGCGGCCTGGGCGTAGTCGATATCACCATGGGAGCTGTGGATCCGCTCTTCCGCCGCGCGTTTGGCTTCCTGGGCTTTCGCCTCATCCAAATCGTCGGCACGAATCGCGGTGTCCGCCAGCACGGTCACGGCTTCGGGTTGCACTTCCAGCATGCCGCCGGAGATGTACAGCACCTCTTCAGTTCCGTTCTGCTTCACCAAGCGGACCAGGCCCGGCTTGATGGCAGTCAGCAACGGAGCATGACCGTGGCGGAGACCCAGCTCACCTTCGGAGCCTGATACCTGAGCGGACTGCACGCGACCGGAAAACAGTTTTCCTTCGGCGCTCACCACGTCCAGGTGAAAGGAGATCATCTCAGCCATGGGCCCTCCTATCGAGGCTTACAGTTTCTTGGCTTTCTCGACAACTTCGTCGATGCTGCCAACCATGTAAAACGCCTGCTCCGGCAGATCGTCGTACTCGCCTTTCAGGATGCCCTGGAAACCACGGATGGTCTCTTTCAGCGGCACGTATTTGCCCGGAGAACCGGTAAACACTTCGGCCACGAAGAACGGCTGGGACAGGAAACGCTCGATCTTACGGGCACGGGCTACGGTCAGTTTGTCTTCTTCTGACAGTTCATCCATACCCAGGATGGCGATGATGTCCTTCAGCTCTTTGTAGCGCTGCAGCACGGTCTGAACGCCACGAGCAGTCTCGTAGTGCTCCTTGCCAACCACCAGCGGATCCAACTGACGGGAGGTGGAGTCCAGCGGGTCAACGGCTGGGTAGATACCCAGTGCCGCGATCTGACGGGACAGTACCACGGTCGCATCCAGGTGGGCGAAGGTGGTCGCCGGAGACGGGTCGGTCAAGTCATCCGCAGGCACGTAAACGGCCTGTACGGAGGTGATGGAACCGGTCTTGGTGGAGGTGATGCGCTCCTGCAGAACACCCATCTCCTCGGCCAGGGTCGGCTGGTAACCTACTGCGGAGGGCATACGGCCCAGCAGTGCGGATACTTCGGTACCGGCCAGGGTGTAACGGTAGATGTTGTCCACGAAGAACAGCACGTCACGACCTTCGTCACGGAACTTCTCGGCCATGGTCAGGCCGGTCAGCGCCACGCGCAGACGGTTTCCGGGCGGCTCGTTCATCTGACCGTAAACCAGAGATACTTTGTCCAGAACGTTGGACTCCATCATCTCGTGGTAGAAGTCGTTACCCTCACGGGTACGCTCACCTACACCGGCGAAAACGGAGTAACCGCTGTGTTCGATCGCGATGTTACGGATCAGCTCCATCATGTTTACGGTTTTGCCTACACCGGCACCACCGAACAGACCAACCTTACCACCCTTGGCGAACGGGCATACCAGGTCGATAACCTTGATACCGGTCTCCAGCAGGTCGTTGCTGTTGGACTGATCTTCGTAGCTGGGAGCCGCGCGATGGATGGACCAACGCTCTTCTTCACCGATCGGACCTTTTTCGTCGATCGGATCGCCCAGTACGTTCATGATCCGACCCAGAGTCGATACGCCGACCGGCACCTGGATGGATTTACCGCTATTCACTACTTCCAACCCACGACGCAGACCGTCGGAGGAGCCCATGGTGATGCAACGAACGACGCCGCCACCGATCTGTTGCTGAACTTCCAGCACCAGACCCTGGCCTTGACCTTCGCTGACAACCTTCAGTGCATCGTACACCTGGGGCACGGCATCTTGCGGGAACTCGATGTCCACCACAGCGCCGATGATTTGGACGATGAAACCGTTACTCATGTCAAATCCTCTAAACCTTTGATAACCCTTGCCTTACACCGCAGCAGCACCGGACACGATCTCTGTCAGTTCCTGGGTAATACTGGCCTGACGGGCCTTGTTGTATACCAGTTGCAGATCGTTAATCAGGTTACCGGCGTTGTCAGTCGCGGCTTGCATGGCAACCATTCGGGCTGCCTGTTCACTTGCCAAGTTTTCCACTACCCCCTGGTAGACCTGGGATTCGACGTAGCGAATCAGCAGGGTATCCAGCAGTTGCTTGGGATCCGGCTCATAGAGGTAATCCCAGTGGTGTTTCTTGGCGAGCTTGCTGTCTTCAGTTACGGGCAAAGGCAGCAGTTGATCGACTCGTGGTTGCTGAACCATGGTGTTGACGAACTTGTTGTACACCAGATACAGCCTGTCAATCTCACCGTTGTCGTAAGCCTTCAGCATGACCTTGACTGAACCAATCAGGTCATTGACGCTCGGGTTATCGCCCAGTCCTGCGACGTGAGCTTTCACCTTGGCGCCGTGCCGTTCAAAGAAGTTGGAGGCCTTGTTGCCGATCAGAGCCAGGTCAACCTTGGCTCCTTTCGCGCTCCATTGCTTCATGTCATTGAGGGCAGCCTTGAACAGGTTGATGTTCAGACCACCACACAGGCCACGGTCGGTGGAGACGACGATGTAACCCACTCGCTTGACCTCACGTTCGATGAGGTAGGGGTGCTTGTATTCCAGGTTCCCCTGAGCGATATGGCCGATCACCTTGCGCATGGTTTCAGCGTACGGACGGCTGGCAGACATGCGATCTTGCGCACGGCGCATCTTGCTTGCTGCCACCATTTCCATAGCGCCGGTGATCTTCTGAGTGTTTTTCACACTCGCGATCTTGTTACGTATCTCTTTTGCGCCGGCCATCTCTTACTCTCCATCAGGTGGCAGCTCGCGCTGCCACACACGCTTACCAGGTCTGGGTTGCCTTGAAGTTGTCCAGCAACGCAGTCAGCTTGCCAACGATCGCGTCGTTGTAGTCGGCCTTGGCATTGATTTCAGCCATCAGCTCGGCATGCTGGGTATTGGCGTAAGAGAGCAGAGCGGCTTCGAAGTCGACGATCTTGTTCAGCTCGACATCGGAGAGATAGCCTTTTTCCGCGGCGAACAGCACCAGAGACTGGTGAGCCACGCTCAGCGGAGAGTACTGCTTCTGCTTCATCAGCTCGGTCACTTTCTGACCGTGATCCAGCTGCTTGCGGGTCGCATCGTCCAGGTCGGAAGAGAACTGGGCGAATGCAGCCAGTTCGCGATACTGGGCCAGCGCGGTACGGATACCACCGGACAGCTTCTTGACGATCTTGGTCTGAGCGGCACCACCTACACGGGATACGGAGATACCCGGGTCAACGGCCGGACGGATACCGGAGTTGAACAGTTGTGAAGTCAGGAAGATCTGGCCATCGGTGATGGAGATCACGTTGGTCGGAACGAACGCGGATACGTCACCAGCCTGGGTTTCGATGATCGGCAGGGCGGTCAGAGAACCGGTCTGGCCTTTCACGGCACCGTTGGTGAACTTCTCTACGTACTCGGCGTTGACGCGAGCAGCACGCTCCAGCAGACGGGAGTGCAGATAGAAAACGTCGCCCGGGTAGGCTTCGCGTCCTGGCGGACGGCGCAGCAGCAGGGAGATCTGGCGATAAGCTACGGCCTGCTTGGACAGGTCATCATAGATGATCAGCGCGTCTTCACCGCGGTCACGGAAGTACTCACCCATGGAGCAGCCGGCATACGGAGCCAGGTACTGCAGGGCAGCCGCTTCGGAGGCAGAGGCAACCACCACTATGGTGTTGGCCAGGGCGCCGTGCTCTTCCAGCTTGCGCACCACGTTGGCGATGGTGGAGGCCTTCTGGCCGATCGCAACGTAGACACACTTAATGCCGGAGTCTTTCTGGTTGATGATGGTGTCGATGGCGATGGCAGTCTTGCCCACCTGACGGTCACCGATGATCAGCTCACGCTGGCCACGACCGATAGGGATCATGGCATCGATGGCTTTCAGACCGGTCTGGACCGGCTGGTCAACAGACTTACGTTCGATAACGCCCGGTGCAATCACTTCGATCGGCGAGAAGCCGTCGTTGTCGATTGGACCTTTACCGTCGATCGGCTGACCCAGGGTGTTCAACACCCGGCCCAACAGACCACGACCGACCGGCACTTCCAGAATGCGGCCAGTCCCTTTTACTTTCATTCCTTCTGACAGACCGTCATAGGAACCCATGATCACCGCACCGACGGAGTCACGCTCCAGGTTCAATGCCAGAGCATAGCGGTTGCCCGGCAGCTCGATCATCTCACCTTGCATGGCATCGGCCAGGCCGTGAATACGAATGATACCGTCGCTCACAGAGACGATGGTACCTTCGTTACGCGCTTCGCTCTTTACATCAAACTGCGCAATGCGCTGCTTGATCAGCTCGGCGATTTCAGTGGAATTCAGTTGCATGCTCTAATACCCCAATCAAGATTGCAGCGCGTCAGCCATGCGATCCAGCTTACCGCGGACCGTGCCGTCGATAACCAGGTCACCGGCCTTGATGAGCACCCCGGCCATCAAGGACGCATCTATGCTGCAATTCAGCTTCACTTTGCGCGCGAGACGTTGTTCCAGAGAAGCCTGAATATTGGCTTTCTGCTGGTCGGTCAGTTCGATCGCCGAAATCACGTCAGCCTGAACTTCTTTATCCAGTTCAGCCTTGAACGCGATGAATTCGGCAACGACCGCCGGCAGCACACCCAAGCGACCATTCTCGGCCATCACCCGGATCAGGTTCTGACCATGCTCGTCGAGTTGCTCACCACAGATGCCGACAAACAACTTTGCCAGCTCTTCGGCAGCCACAGAGCCGTTTACCAGGTTGTGGATGGTCTCGTTCTCCGCTACTTGTGCAGCGAAGCCGAGCATCCCCAGCCACTGGTCAACCGCCTTGTGCTCAACGGCAAACTCGAAAGCAGCCTTGGCGTAGGGGCGAGCGATTGTAGTCAGTTCAGACATAGCCCCGTTCCCGTTACAGTTCTGCTACCAGCTTGTCGACGATGTCGCTGTTGGCAGCCTGGTCGATTTGGCGCGCCAGGATCTTCTCTGCACCAGCAATGGCAAGAGCAGCAACCTGCTTACGCAGTTCTTCTTTGGCACGATGACGTTCAGCTTCAATCTCGGCACGGCCCTGAGCCAGGATTTTTTCCCGCTCAGATTGGGCACCGGCAGCAGCTTCATCAATGATCTGGGCCTTGCGTTTGTTGGCCTGTTCAATGATTTCTGCAGCCTGGAGCTTGGCTTCTTTCAGCTGATCGGTGGCGTTGGCCTTGGCCAAATCCAGATCTTTCTTGGCACGCTCGGCAGAAGAGAGGCCGTCAGCAATGGTTTTCTGACGGGCTTCGATGGCAGCCATCAGCGGCGGCCACACGTACTTCATGCAAAACACTACGAAGAAGAAAAAAGCAACTGCTTGGCCGAGGAGGGTGGCGTTGATATTCACAGCCTGTGTCCTCTTAGTTAGTTAATGGGTTATGTCCGGAGGTCGCTATGACTTAGCCGGCAACCGCAAACATCACGTACAGACCCAGACCAACGGCGATCATCGGGATCGCATCCACCAGACCCATCACGATGAAGAACTGGGTACGCAGAACAGGGATCAGGTCCGGTTGACGAGCTGCACCTTCCAGGAATTTGCCACCCAGGATACCGATACCGATGGAAGCGCCGATAGCCGCCAGACCCATCATCATTGCAGCAGCGATGTACAGCAGGTCCATGTTCAAGTTTTCCATGAGGATCTCCATTTATTTAGATGTAATTGATTGTATAAAAAGGATTATTTGAGTTGCATCAACCATGGTCTTCTTGAGCCATCGACAGATAGACGATGGTCAGCACCATGAAGATAAACGCCTGCAAAGTGATGATCAGGATGTGGAAAATTGCCCAAGGCACGGACAGGATCCACTGAGACCACCAGGGTAGCAAACCCGCAATCAGGATAAAGATCAGTTCGCCAGCATACATGTTGCCGAACAGTCGAAGACCCAGAGAAACAGGTTTGGAAATCAGCGTAACAGTTTCCAGGATGAGGTTAACCGGGATGGCCGCCGGGTGGTTGAAAGGCTGAAGCGTCAGCTCCTTCACAAACCCGCCGATACCCTTGACCTTGATGCTGTAGTACAGGATCAAGAAGAACACGCCCAAAGCCATGGACATGGTGATGTTAACGTCAGCAGAGGGAACCACACGCAGATAGGGAACACCCATCAACTGTGCAGCGTGGGGGATAAAGTCAACGGGGATCAGATCCATCAGGTTCATCAGGAAGATCCACACAAACACCGTCAGGGCCAAAGGTGCGATGACCTTGTTGCGACCGTGAAAGATGTCCTTGACGTTACCACTCACAAACTCGACCAGCATCTCCACAAAGCACTGCAGTTTACCGGGCACACCACTGGTAGCGTTGACGGCTACGCGGCGGAACAACCAGATAAACAGAGCGCCCAACAGAACAGAAAATATCATTGAGTCGACATTGACTGTCCAGAACCCAGACCCGACTTGCAGATGGGTCAGATGGTGGGAGATATATCCCTGAGGAGTCAGGACTTCTCCGGTTGCAGACATGAGTTTTCCTAATAGTGGTTGTTAAGCGTGAATGAGACTATCCACTGTACAACGAGGGCGAGGATATAAGTGGCAAAGAACGAGACGGTATCGACCTCGATCCCGGCGCCAAACATCAGGGCGAAAAGTCCTGTTGTAGTAATGAGCTTAATCCCTGCCCCACCATAAAAGTCCCGCAGAACCAGGCCCACGCTCTCTTTCGTTACCTTGCGGCGCAGAACCCAGAGCGTGAACAGGGCTTGTGGAACCCAGTACATGCTCCCCCCGTAGAGAGAGGAGCGTCCGGCAAACGCACCGGCCTGGTAAAACCAGACGGTACTGATCGCCAGGATCAGGACGAGCTGACAAACGAGCATAGCCAAGGCCAGCGTTAAACCTTCCAAGGCTATTTTCTGCTTCACCAACCTACCCCTGAACATTACAGAACTGTAAAAAATCGGGATCCGAAGACCCCGCGTTTACAGCCCAAAAAGCCGGTCAAATTATACCCTTGAAGACAGCTATTGCAACATGGCAAAAATCCTTAATTTTTGCGGCTTTCCGCACAGAATTAAGGTTATGTTCATATCAAAAGGAATGGATGTTTTATTACTACAAAAAGCGTAAAAATCACGATTCTGACAGGCCAAAATAGCTCAATACCCGGTCCAAATCCGCCAAGTTCTCGTAACTAATTACTAACTTGCCGCTATCCTGTTTTCCCGGCTGAAGTTGTACCTGATTGCCAATTTTTTCTGAAATCTGGCGCTCGAGATAACCAAACTGGGGATCGCGGACGGGCTCGACCCTGGCTTTTGCCGGTTCCAGCGCCTTTTGCACCAATTTCTCGGTATCTCGCACGGTCAGCCCCTTCTGGGCAACCAGTTTGGCCAGTTCGGACTGGGCCTGGCCGCTCAGGGCCAGCAGGGCACGGGCATGGCCCATGTCGAGGTCACCGTGCTCGACGAAGCGCTTCACGTCGTCGTTGAGCTGGTTGAGGCGCAGCAGGTTGGTCACCGTGGTGCGGGACTTGCCCACCGCATCGGCCACCTGCTGGTGGGTCAGTTCGAATTCGGTCAGCAGCCGCTGCAGGGCGACCGCCTCCTCGATGGCGTTGAGGTCTTCACGCTGGATGTTCTCGATGAGCGCGATGGCGACGGCCGCCTCGTCAGGCACATCCTTGACCAGGCAGGGCACCACCTCGAGGCGGGCCAGCTGGGAGGCGCGCCAGCGCCGCTCACCGGCGATGATTTCGAAGGATTGCTCGCCAAGGGGGCGTACCACGATGGGCTGGATCACCCCCTGGGCACGGATGGAATTGGCCAGCTCTTCCAGCGCATCCTGCGACATGTCCTTGCGCGGCTGGTACTTGCCGGACTGCAACCACTCCACCGGCAGCTTGCGCAGTTCACCCTGATTGGTCGGGGTCGGGGCCATGGCCTGCTCGGTGCGCTGATCGCTCATCACCTGCTTCTGGCGCGCGGCCGTGCTGGTGCTGAGCAGAGCGTCCAGCCCCTTGCCCAGCCCACGTTTTTTCGGCGTCATATGCTCTCTCGGTCTGCGATGGTCACCTGACGCTCCTGCTCCTGGCGACGCAGGATCTCGCCAGCCAGAGCCAGATAGGCCTTGGCGCCCACCGATGATTTGTCATAGTGCATGGCCGGGGCGCCGAAACTCGGTGCCTCCGCCAGTCTTACGTTGCGGGGAATGATGGTGCGATAGACCTTGTCCCCGAAGTGCTGTTTAAGCTGATCGGACACATCATTGGCCAGCCGGTTGCGGTGATCGAACATGGTGCGCAGCACCCCTTCGATCTTCAGATCCGGATTGACCACGGCTGCCAGCTTGCTGATGGTGTCGACCAGGGCGGTGAGCCCTTCGAGCGCATAGTATTCGCACTGCATGGGCACCAGCACGGAGTCGGCGGCGGCCATGGCGTTGACGGTCAGCATGTTGAGAGAAGGCGGGCAGTCGATGAAGACGTAGTCGTATTTGTCCCGCACCGCGGCCAGCGCGTTGCGCAGGCGGATCTCGCGGGCGAAGAACTCCATCAGACGAATTTCGGCCGCGGTCACGTCGGCGTTGGCGGCGATCAGGTGATAGCCCCCGGAGGTTTCGGGGATGATCACCTCGCCGATGGGGGCGTCCTCGATCAGCAGCTCATAGGCGGTGCGCTCGACTTCATACTTGTCGACACCGCTGCCCATGGTGGCATTGCCCTGCGGATCCAGATCGATCACCAGCACCTTGCGGCGGGTAGCGGCCATGGAGGCGGCCAGATTCACACAGGTGGTGGTTTTACCCACTCCACCCTTCTGGTTGGCTATGGCGATGACTTTTCCCACACTGTCCCCTAAATGAAACTGCGACCCTATTCGGGCTGGATATGTTTGAATTCCAGCAGATGACGTTCGCCTTCCAGCTCCGGCACCACCAATTGATGGGAGGCGACCAGACGGATGTTGGCGGGCAACTGGGCCAGCTCCTGCTCGGGATACTGTCCCTTGAGCGCGAGGAAGCTGCCCTGGGCAGACGGCAGATGGTGACACCAGCCCAGCATGTCCTCCAGCGAGGCGAAGGCCCGGCTCAGCACGCCGTCAAATCCCACCTCGGGCTGATACTCCTCGACCCGGGATTTGACGGGAGTCACGTTGGTCAAGCCCAGCTCCAGGATCACCTGGCGGATGAAGTTGATCCGCTTGCCCAGACTGTCCAGCAGCACGAACTGCTTGTCCGGATTGATGATCGCCAGCGGCAGTCCGGGCAGACCCGGGCCAGTGCCCACATCGATGAAGCGCTCACCGTGCAGGTGCCGGCTCACCACCAGGCTGTCGAGGATGTGCTTGACCAGCATGGCGTCCGGATCTCGTACCGAGGTGAGATTGTAAGCCTTGTTCCACTTGTGCAGCAACTCGACAAGCCGAACCAACTGGGTCTTTTGGGTCTCGGTGATAACAATTCCGGCCTGCATGAGCAGGCCGTTCAATCTTTCCAGCATGTTTTGCAACGGTAGGATCCTCAGGCGGTTTTACGCAGCAGGCCGTGTTTTTTCAGATGAACCAGCAGGATGGAGATGGCCGCCGGGGTGATGCCGGAGATGCGGGACGCCTGACCTATGGTCTGCGGCTTGGCATCGTTGAGCTTGGCGATCACCTCGTTGGAGAGACCGTTGACGTCGCGGTAGTTCATGTCCAGCGGCAGCAGGGTGTTCTCGTTGCGTAGCTGCTTCTCCACCTCGTCGTGCTGGCGTTCGATGTAGCCGGCGTACTTGATCTGGATCTCCACCTGATCGGCGGCGGCCGAATCGCTCAGCGCAGGCCCGACCCCCTCGATGGCCATCAGCGCATCGTAGGTCACCTCGGGGCGACGCAGCAGCTCTTCCAGGCTCTGCTCGCGGGTCAGCGGGGTGTTGACCAGGGCGTTGACCGCCTCCAGCGACGGATGTTGCGGGTGGATCCAGGTCGAGCGCATGCGCTGACGCTCCTGCTCCACCTGTTCCATCTTGGCGTTGAACTTGCTCCAGCGCTCGTCATCCACCAGGCCCAGCTCGCGGCCGATGGCGGTCAGACGCAGATCGGCGTTGTCTTCCCGCAGCAGCAGGCGATATTCGGCACGGCTGGTGAACATGCGGTAGGGTTCGCGGGTTCCCAGGGTGGAGAGATCGTCCATCATCACGCCGATGTAAGCCTGATCCCGGCGCGGATGCCAGGGATCCTTGCCCTGCGCACGCAGGGCGGCGTTCAGACCGGCCAGCAGGCCCTGGGCTGCCGCCTCTTCATAGCCGGTGGTGCCGTTGATCTGGCCGGCGAAGAACAGGTTGCCGATGCACTTGCTCTCCATGTTGGCCTTGAGATCCCGCGGATCGAAGAAATCGTACTCGATGGCATAACCCGGGCGGGTGATATGCGCATTCTCGAAGCCGCGCACGGAGCGGACGATCTGCACCTGCACGTCGAACGGCAAGCTGGTGGAGATCCCGTTCGGATAGAGTTCGTGGGTGGTCAGGCCTTCCGGCTCGACGAAAATCTGGTGCGCCGTCTTGTCGGCAAAACGGGTGATCTTGTCCTCGATCGATGGGCAGTAGCGCGGACCAATCCCCTCGATCACCCCGGCGTACATGGGGCTGCGATCCAGGTTGTTGCGGATCACCTCGTGGGTGCGCTCGTTGGTATGGGTAACGTAGCAGGGCACCTGACGCGGATGCTGGCTGGCATCGCCGATGAAGGAGAAGACCGGACGCGGATCGTCACCGTGCTGGGCCTGCATCACCGAGAAATCGACGCTGCGGGCATCGATGCGGGGCGGCGTACCTGTCTTGAGGCGATCGATGCGCAGCGGCAGTTCCCGCAGGCGCTGGGCGAGGGCGATCGAGGGAGGATCCCCGGCGCGGCCGCCCTTGTAGTTTTCCATGCCGATGTGGATCAGGCCGTTCAGGAAGGTACCCACGGTCAGCACGACCGTCTTGCCGCTGATGCGGATCCCGCTCTGGGTGACCACGCCGGCAACCCGATCCCCGTCCATGATGAGATCGTCACAGGCCTGCTGGAAGATCTTCAGGTTGGGGTAGTTCTCCAGCATCTGGCGCACGACTGCCTTGTAAAGCAAACGATCCGCCTGGGCGCGAGTGGCGCGAACCGCCGGGCCCTTGGAGGAGTTGAGGGTACGGAACTGGATCCCGCCAAGATCGATGGCACGCGCCATGATCCCGCCGAGAGCGTCAACTTCCTTGACCAGGTGTCCCTTGCCGATCCCGCCGATCGCCGGGTTGCAGGACATGTGTCCCAGCGTATCGATATTGTGGGTCAGCAACAGGGTATTGAGGCCCATCCGGGCTGCCGCTGTTGCCGCTTCGGTTCCTGCATGACCGCCACCGACGACGATCACATCAAATTGTTCATGGTATTGCATTGGGGATCACCTTGATCTGCACGCCTGAAGATCTTTGTTTGCCTGTGCTCGAGGGCGGAACATTCTATCTGTTTAGCGTCCTGAGGGGAACGTCTACTTAACGTTCAGTATGGAGGGAGGATCCACTAAATAGATCTTAAGGATCTTTAGATCGATCTTTTATTGGATCTTTTATTAGGATCCGCCGCTTCTGTTGATAAGCACTTTTTGATCATAAAGATCATCGTCTTAAGAGCGATCTCTGGTTGTGGAAAAGCTTGGATCCTGGCCCCGTGAACTGGGGGATAACAAGGGTTTTTATGCACAGACACCCTTTGTTTTAGATCTAATACATGGATAACTATAGGTTTTACAGAGTTTCACACAGGAGTTATTCACAATTTCTCGGAGCATTCTAGGGGAACCCTTGGAACAACTTCTCCGGATCCACCTGTTAATAACCTGGTGGATAGCGATCTGGGGATAAGCGGGGAGATCGAGCCGTTCATGCCGGATCTCCCGCTCCCGGTTCAGGCGATCAGGGCCAACCAGTCCCGGATCCAGATTTCGGCTGCATCTTCCGGGATCTCGTGCCGGGTCACGTCGATGTCGAGACGATCCCCAATCCTGCTGGCGCCGCACTCGGCCAGCAGTCGATCCAGCGTCTTGCCCCCCTGGCAGAAGGTGTCATAACTGCTGTCTCCCAGCGCGATCACCCCGTATTTCCAGCCATCAAGATCCGGACGCTGCTCGGCAAGATCCTTGGCGAAAGGCTGCAGATTGTCGGGCACATCGCCGGCACCGTGGGTGGAGGTGACCACCAGCACTATGGCCTCCGGCTCGGCAAGCACCCTGGCCAGGCTGGCGGGGTTGTGGATCTCGGTTTGATGGCCCGCTTGTTCCAGCAGGCCGGCGATGTGGTCCGCGACATATTCAGAGGCGCCCAGCATGGAGCCGACGACGAGATTGAGTTTGGCCATGGAATGGATCCTGATTTCAGACGAAGCAAGAGAAAGCCGGATTCTACCGCCAAAGGGTGTGGATAAATATGGATAAAGCTTGGGGATAATGGATCCTCGCTGCTTTTGTACGGAAAAAAGGGATCCCCGCCCGCCGATCCTGCCCAATCTTGCGATCGTGTCGAAAAGGGGCCGTTTCCTCCTCTTGTGTGTTCTCCGCTCGGCTCCTGATACGTTAAGTAACAATGCGGATGCAAATGATTAGCAATTATTGAATCGATTCGATCATGGCTCCTGTAGTAGCATGTCGCTGCTTTATTCGCCTGAGGAACCGGGCTGCCGGCATGACCGGCTATCAATAATAAGAAATCAGAAACAACTCATTGATATTTGAGACACTTACTATGATTGCGCAAAAAAACACCCCCATCGCAGCGATGCGAAAGAGAGGGGCACAGCAACTGCTGCCGCTCTCCTGCCTGTTGGCCAGCCTGCCCGTGCTGGCGGCCGAACAACCGAAAGAACTGCCCAAAGCCAGCGAGACCATGGTGGTCACCGGCACCGCCATGAAGGTGGAAGTGCCCATGGCCGAGACGCCTCGCGCCGTCTCCGTGGTCAACCGCGAGGAGCTGGATCAGCGTGCCGTGCAGCAGCTTGACGAGTCCCTGCGCTACCGCTCCGGCGTGCTCACCGGCCTCTATGGCTCCGACAACAATACCGACTGGTTCAAGGTGCGCGGCTTCGATGCTGCCTCCTATCTGGATGGCAACCGCCTGTTCGGCACCGGCTATTATCTCTGGACGCCGGAGCCGTTCGGCCTGGAGAGCGTGGAAGTGCTCAAAGGCCCGGCCTCGATCCTCTACGGCGAGGCGCCTCCCGGCGGCGTGATCAATGCCATCAGCAAGCGGCCGACCGCCACCCCGCAGGGGCTGCTGGATCTGCAGCTGGGCAGCCGTGATCATCGCCAGATCGGGGTGGATGTCTCCGATGCACTGACCGACAACAGCCGCTACCGCATGGTTGCTCTTTATAAGGAGCGTGACGGCGTGCTGGACGGCACTTACAACGATCGCGTCTATCTGGCGCCGAGCGTGACCTTCGATCTCTCGGATCGCACCAGCCTGACCCTGCTGGCCAGCTTCCTGCACGACGAAGGGGTGCCGACCAACGGTTTCTTCCCGGTTTACGGCACCCTCAATACCAGCGGTGGCCAGATCGATCCCAGTACCAACCTGAGCCAGCCGGATTACGATCGCAACCGCAACACCCAGCTCTCCACCGGTTACGAGCTGGCCCACCAGCTCAACCAGACCTGGGAGTTCAAGCAGAACGTCCGCTTCAACTACAACGATCTGCTGCTGCGCCAGACCTATATCTTCCCGACCTATGAAGGCACCACCGCCTTCCGCGGCCTGATCTATCGCGACGGCACCACCAAGAGCGCCACCATGGACAACCAGATGGTGGGTTACTGGAACACCGACAGCACAGAGCAGACCCTGCTGCTGGGGGTGGATCTGCAGCGCCATGTCAATGAAGGCCAGGAAGCCGACAACTACGGCATGGGCTCCATCAATACCATGAACCCGGATTACAGCGGCTTCCCCGGTTTTGATGAATCCACCGCTACCCACCAGAAGAGCACCAAGGGCCAGAGCAGCCTCTATGCCCAGCACCAGATCCGCTGGGACGATCGCTGGTTGCTGACTGGCGGCGGTCGCTTCGATTACGTGGAGACCCACAACATCAGCGAAGCCAAGGGCAAGAACGAGAAGCAGTATGATCACGAGCTCTCCCTCTCCGGCAGCCTGATGTACCTGGCCGACAATGGTCTCTCTCCTTATGTTGCCTATGCCGAGTCGTTCGAGGTGCTGCCTGGGATCGACCCCAACACCAGCGAATCCTACAAGCCGCTCAAGGGCACCCTGTACGAGACCGGCGTCAAGTACGCGCCGAGCTTCCTCGATGGCTACATCAACCTGGCCCTGTTCGATCTGGAGCAGACCAACTCGCTGGTGTCCACCGGTTCCGGCCAGCAGACCCAGGCCGGCGAAGTAACCTCCCGGGGTGTCGAGCTGGAAGGGAGCGTGCAGGCCACCGAGGCGCTGCGCCTGACCGCCGCCTACACCTATACCGATGCCAAGACCAACGACACCGGCAATGGCGATCGCCGTGCCAGCCTGATCCCGCGCCACCAGGCCTCCTTCTGGGGCAACTACAAGGTGCAGCAGGGTCCGGTCTCCGGTCTCGAGCTGGGGAGCGGCGTGCGCTACGTCGGCTCCAGCGTCGGCATCGGTGCCGTGAATGCGGACTACACCCCCATCTACGGCTCGGCCCAGGTGCCGGCCCATACCGTGTGGGATGCGATGATCGGGTATGACTTTGCCAAGAACTGGCGGGCTCAGCTCAACGTCAACAACCTGCTGGGTGATACCTACGTGGCCAGCTGCGACTACTACTGCTACTACGGCGAGCCGCGCAGCGTAGTGGGCAGCATCAACTACCGCTGGTAATCGAAGTGGGGCGGGAACCGGGTTCCCGCCCTTCTTTTCACCTGCAGTTGCTCTGATCTCTCTGGAATACCGGCCCGTTATGGAACTCTTGTCTCTGGTTTATCGCCAATATCGTTGGCCCTTCATCGCCATTACCCTGCTCAGCCTGCTCAGTGCCGTCAGCGGGATTGGTGTCATTGCCTTTATCAATCAGTCTCTAGTTGAATCCGTCGGCGATCCGCTGCCGGTGCTCGGTCAGCTGATCGGCCTCATCTTATTGCTGCTGGTGATCACGCTCGGCTCTCAGCTGGCGCTGACCACCCTCGGCCATCATTTCGTCTACCGGCTGCGCAGCCGCCTGCTCAAGCAGTTGCTGGATACCGATGTCGCCCGCCTGCGCCAGATTGGCCAGGGGCCGCTGCTGGCCTCCCTTTCCAGCGACATCGGCCAGATCACCATCGCCTTCGTGCGCCTGCCGGAGCTGGTGCAGGGGCTGGTGCTCACTCTGGGCTCGGCCCTCTACCTCGGCTGGCTGTCGCCGGCCCTGCTCGGCGTTACCACGCTCTGGGTTACCTTCACCATGGTGGTGGGCTGGCTGCTGGTGAACCGGGTCTATCGCCATCTCTCCCACATGCGTCAGGCCGAGGATCGGCTCTATCAGAACTATCAGGCCATCATCGCCGGCAGCAAGGAACTGGCGCTCAACCGCGAGCGGGCCCACTTCGTCTACCACCAGCTTTATCAGCAGAATGCGCAGGACTATCGGGAGCAGATCATTCGCGCCGACACCTATCACCTGAGCGCGGTGAACTGGTCGAATATCATGATGCTGGGGGCCATCGGCCTGGTCTTCTTCCTGGCTAACGGGCTGGGCTGGGCCGACACCCAGGTGGCCGCCACCTTCGCGCTGACCCTGCTGTTCTTGCGTACCCCCTTGCTGCAGGGCATTGGCGCGCTGCCGACCCTGCTCTCGGCCCAAGTGGCGTTCGACAAGATAGCGGCCCTCAATCTGGCCGCGCCGGACGCCGAGTTCCCGCTGCCGTCCGCACCCCGCGCCTGGCAGCGCATCGAGCTGGAGCAGGTGAGCTTTCACTATCAGGGGGAGGGCGGTTTTGCCGTGGGTCCCATCAATCTGGTGATCGAGCGGGGGGAGCAAATCTTCATCATAGGTGGCAACGGCTCCGGCAAGTCGACCCTGGCCATGCTGCTGACCGGCCTCTATCAGCCGGTATCGGGCCGGATCCTGCTGGATGGGGAGCCGGTCACCGATCGCAACGCCTATCTGGCGCTCTTCTCCGCCATCTTCACCGACTATCACCTGTTCCAGCACCTGCTGGGGCCGGAACCCAAGGATGAGCTGGTGGCCGAGTGGCTGGAGCGGCTGCAGATGGGCAGCAAACTCACCATCGAAGATGGCTTCATCGCCGATATCGACCTCTCCCAGGGGCAGCGCAAGCGGGTCGCCCTGCTGCTGGCGCTGGCCGAGCA
This sequence comes from Aeromonas sp. s5, assembly GCF_040907865.1. NCBI lineage: Bacteria > Pseudomonadati > Pseudomonadota > Gammaproteobacteria > Aeromonadales > Aeromonadaceae > Aeromonas > Aeromonas sp. s5. The sequence goes on along the minus strand of NZ_JBFOCO010000007.1, from coordinate 83,015 downwards.
GCGCGAGGTGATGCTGTTTGACGAGTGGGCCGCGGATCAGGATCCCCAGTTCCGTCGCATCTTCTATCAGCTGTTGCTGCCGCGCCTGAAGGAGATGGGCAAGACGGTGATAGCCATCAGCCACGACGATCTCTACTTCTCCCAGGCCGACCGGCTGCTGGAGATGCGCCAGGGCCGGCTCAGCGAGCTGACCGGCGAGCGGCGCGAGCAGGTGAGCCGCGATGCGGTCGCCCATCTGGATTGTGACTTGAATGCAGAGGCGCCGGTTTGAACCCGGCCAACAGGAACCGCTTATGTTTGAGATGAAATCAGCCAGCTTCGCGGTCAATGACCGCACGCTGCTGCACCCTACCGATCTCTGTTTCGAGCAGGGCAAAGTCTATGGCCTCATCGGCCACAATGGTTCGGGAAAATCCACCCTGCTCAAGCTGCTGGCACGCCAGCAGCCGCTCAGTGACGGCGAGATCCGGTTCGATGACAAGCCGCTGCCGGCGTGGGGCGCGCGCGACTTCGCCCGTCAGGTGGCCTATCTGCCCCAGCATCTGCCGAGCGCCGAAAACCTGCTCGGGCGGGAGCTGGTGGAGATGGGCCGCTACCCCTGGCGCGGCCTGCTGGGTCGGATGGGGGCGGAGGATCACCGCCAGGTCGAACGGGCCATCGCGCTGACCCATACCGAACGCTTTGCCGACCGGCTGGTGGATACCCTCTCAGGCGGCGAGCGGGGGCGGGTGTGGCTGGCCATGCTGCTGGCCCAGGAGAGCCGTTTCATCCTGCTGGACGAGCCGCTGGCCGCGCTGGACGTAGCTCATCAGGTAGAGGTGCTCACGCTCGTCAAGCAGTTGAGCCGCCAGCTCAAGCTCGGGGTCATCATCGTCATTCACGACATCAACATGGCCTCCCGCTTCTGCGATCGGCTGGTGGCGTTGCACTCCGGCCGCCTGCTGACCCACGGCGAACCCGAGCAGATCATGACCGGCGAGACCCTGCACGCCATCTATGGCATCCCGATGGAGGTCATTCGCCACCCGGCCCATGATCACGCCATCGCCATCGTTTAGATAAGGCTTGTTATCTCGATGCTCTTATTCAAGAAAGTTGGCTGGTTCTGCTGCCTCTTGGCTCCGCTTATGTTGCAGGCCGAGCCAGTGATGCCTGCCGCTGCAGACCTCTCTCGAGCCGATGCTGTGAAGTCGGTACCCCGTATCGCCACCGTCGACTGGACCATAGCGGAAACCCTGCTGGCGCTCGGGGTGACACCGCTGGCGGTGGGGGATGTCGGCTCCTACCGCGCCTGGGTCGGCGAACCGCTGCTGCCGGCCGCCGTGGTGGATATCGGCCAGCGTGCCCAGCCCAACCGCGAGCTGCTGGCCGAGCTCAAACCCGATCGCATCCTCATCTCGCCGCTGGCGGCCCCGCTGGCGCCGACCCTCTCCCGCATCGCGCCGGTACAATCCATCGCGCTCTACGAGCCGGATGCCGATCTATGGCAGCGGCTGCACGAGGCGACCCTGACCATAGCCGCGCTGGTGGACAAAACCGCCGAGGCCGAGCAACTGCTGGCCAGGCTGGACCAGGATCTGGCGCAGATGCGGGCGGCGTTGCCTGCAGAGCTGCCGCCCCTGCTGGTGGTGCAGTTCATCGATGAGCGCCATGTGCGGGTATTTGGCCGCCACAGCCTGTTTGAGGCGGTGATGCAGCGGCTCGGCCTGCGCAATGGCTGGCAGGGGGAAACCAATGCCTGGGGCTTTGCCGTGGCCAGCCTGGAGCAGTTGATGGCGCTGCCGCAAGCGCGACTGGTGGTGGTCGATCCGATCCCGGTCGGGGTGAGCGAGCGGCTGCAGGAGCCTGGTCTATGGCAACAGCTGCCACAGGTGAGGGCGGCGGCCGTGCTGCATCTGTCCGCGGTGTGGAGTTTTGGCGGCGTGCTGGCGGCGCGTCGCTTTGCCGTGCAGCTCAGTACTGCGCTGCAGCAAGATGGGCAAAGCGGGGAGGGGCTGCAATGAACCGGATTTTTCCGTCGCCGCTGCGGCTTCCCGTCAGCCTGCTGCTGGGGCTGACGCTGGCGCTCGCCGGTTGGGAGCTGGCCGATCAGTTGCCGGCGGCACGCTGGCTGGCGACCCTGTTGTCGCCGGATCTGACCGATGCCAGCCAGGCGGTGGTCCACTTCAGCTGGCTGCCGCGCCTTGCCGTCTGCCTGCTGGCCGGCGCCGCCCTCGGGCTGGCCGGCACCCTGATGCAGCAGGTGCTGCGCAATCCGCTGGCCTCGCCCACCACCCTGGGGGTGGCCTCCGGTGCCCAGCTGGCGCTGATGATGGTGACCCTGTTTGCGCCCTCCTGGCTGCTGCTGGGGCGGGAGTGGATCGCCATGGCCGGCGGCAGCCTCGCCATGGGGCTGGTGTTTGCCCTGGCCTGGCGTCGCCAGCTCAATCCTGTGGTCATCGTCTTTGCCGGGCTGGTGATCAACCTCTATCTGGCGGCCATCAGCATGGGGCTCCTGCTGTTCTTTCAGGAGGAGCTGAAAGGCTTGCTGGTGTGGGGCAGTGGCTCGCTGGTGCAAAACAGCTGGAGCGGGGTGAGCTACCTGCTGCCCCGTCTGCTGCTGGCTGGCGTGCTGGCCGCGGTGCTGGTGCGCCCGCTGGCGGTGCTGGAGCTGGATGATGCCAGTGCCCGCAGTCTGGGGGTCTCCCTTCAACATCTGCGTTTCGCCGGACTGGGGCTGGCGGTGTTCGTCACCGCCTGCGTGGTGAGCGTGGTGGGGCTGATCGGCTTCATCGGGTTGGCGGCGCCCGCCCTGGTGCGCTTGCTGGGGGTGAGAAAACTGGCTCTGCGACTGCTGTGGGCCCCGCTACTGGGCGCTCTGCTGCTGGCGGCCACCGATCTGTTGCTGCAATCCCTGAGTCGCAGCGGATCCGTGCTCATCCCGACCGGCGCCATGACGGCTCTGCTGGGAGCGCCGCTGTTGCTGTGGCTGATCCCGCGCCTGGGTATCAAATCGGGCACGCCGAAGGCGAATGCCGCCCTGCTGGTGGCCCGCCACCCGGCGCCAGCCCGCCTTGTCGGCCTGATGTTGATGGGGTTGGTAGTGGCGGTGATCGCTTCTTTGCTGTTTGGGCAGGGGATGGACGGCTGGCGCTGGCCGAGCTGGCTGCGCTGGCAGGCCCAGCTGGAGTGGCGGCTGCCGCGCACCCTGGCGGCCGGTGCGGCGGGCATGCTGCTGGCATTGGCGGGCACCCTGCTGCAACGGGTCAGCAGCAACCCCATGGCGAGCCCCGAGCTGCTGGGGGTGAGTGGTGGCACCTTCATGGGGGTGATTGCCACGGCGCTGCTGCTGCCCGCCCTGCCGCTGCCCATGATGCTGGCCGGCGGCCTGCTCGGTGCCTTCGGTTGTCTGCTGCTGTTGCTGCTGGTCAATCGCAGCCATGGCTTCCAGCCGGAGCGACTGCTGCTCTCCGGCATCGCCATCACGGCGCTGTTCGAGCCGCTGCAGGCCATCGCGCTGGCCAACGGTGACCTGCGGGTGCAGCAACTGCTCTCCTGGATGTCCGGCTCCACCTATTACGTCACCCTGCCGCTTGCCGGCGGGTTGGTCGTGCTGGCGCTGACGCTGCTGGCAGTCTGCCTGCTGCTCAGCCGCTGGCTCGATCTGCTGCCGATGGGACCGGCGGTGGCCGCCGCGCTCGGCATTCGGCTCAACCGGGCTCAGCTCGCCATCCTGCTGCTGGTTGCCGTGCTCACCGCCAGCGCGACCCTGGTGGTGGGGCCGCTCTCCTTCGTCGGCCTGCTGGCGCCGCACATGGCCAAGCTGATGGGGTTGGTGCGGGCACGCTGGCACCTGCTCGGTGCCGCCGTCTCCGGCGCCCTGCTGATGGTGTCGGCGGACTGGATCGGCCAGCAGATCCTGTTCCCGCAGGAGGTGCCGGTGGGGCTGGTCTCCACCTTGTTAGGGGGCGCTTACTTCATGTGGTGCCTGCGCCGCCTCTAGGTTGGTGGATGAAAAATGCACAAAAAAAGCCCGGGATGAACCCGGGCTTTTTATTGCCTGCCGTGCGGCGTTATTTGCCGATGCAGAAGCTGGAGAAGATGCGACCCAGCAGATCGTCGGAGCTGAACTCGCCGGTGATCTCTGAGAGGGACTCCTGCGCCAGGCGCAGCTCTTCGGCCACCAGCTCGCCGGCCACGAACACTTCCAGTTGCTCCTTGGCCACCAGCAGCCGCTCGGCGGCGCGCTCCAGCGCATCCAGATGGCGGCGGCGGGCCATGAAGCCCCCCTCGGTGTTGCCCTGGAAGCCCATGCAGGCTTTCAGGTGCTCGCGCAGGGCGGGCAGCCCCAGCTCGGTCTTGGCGGAGATGCGATAGACGGCATGGCCCTGCTCCTGACTCGGCGCCAGATCCTCGCCGGTCAGGTCGGCCTTGTTGCGAATGACGGTGAGGCCAATCTTTTTTGGCAACCGATCAACAAATTCCGGCCAGATCTCCCGCGGGTCGACCGCATCCGTGGTGGTGCCATCCACCATGAACAGTACCCGATCGGCCTGTTCAATTTCGGTCCAGGCACGCTCGATGCCGATCTGCTCCACCTTGTCCTGGGTATCGCGCAGGCCGGCAGTGTCGATGATGTGCAGCGGCATGCCATCCAGATGAATGTGCTCGCGCAGCACGTCGCGGGTGGTGCCGGCGATCTCGGTGACGATGGCGGACTCGCGGCCGGCCAGGGCGTTGAGCAGGCTCGATTTGCCGGCGTTCGGACGACCGGCGATCACCACCTTCATCCCTTCCCGCAGCAGGGCGCCCTGCTTGGCCTCGCCACGCACCGCATCCAGCTCGTCCATGATGGCGTAGAGATCCCCCGCCACCTTGCCGTCGGAGAGAAAATCGATCTCCTCGTCCGGGAAGTCGATGGCGGCTTCCACATAGATACGCAGCCGGGTGAGACTCTCCACCAGCTGCTGGATCTTGCCGGAGAACTGCCCCTGCAGGGAGTGCATGGCACTGCGGGCGGCCTGCTCGCTGGAAGCCTCGATGAGGTCGGCGATGGCCTCGGCCTGGGCCAGATCCAGCTTGTCGTTCATGAAGGCGCGCTCGCTGAACTCGCCGGGGCGGGCTGGGCGCAGCCCCTTTATCTGCAGGATGCGGCGCACCAGCATGTCCATGATCACCGGGCCGCCGTGGCCCTGCAGCTCCAGCACGTCTTCGCCGGTGAAGCTGTTGGGGGCCTTGAACAACAGGGCGATGCCCTGATCCAGCGGCTGGCCTTGCTCATCCCTGAACGGCAGATATTCGGCGTAGCGCACCCGGGGGAGCTTGCCGAGTACTATCTCGGCGACCTGTTCGGCGGCGGGGCCGGAGACGCGGACTATGCCGACGCCGCCACGGCCGGGGGCGGTGGCCTGGGCCACGATGGTATTAGTAGTCATCTTGCTTGGCTCATTTGTTCGCTGATGGTTCACAGCAGTGGGGTCATTGTAATAAAAAAGGCGACCCGAAGGCCGCCTCTTTTGTCATCCATCTTGCCATCGGGAGCGATTAGCTGCGGGTATGCAGGCCTTTCTTCTCCAGCTGACGATAGATGATGGTCTGCTGGGTAATGGAGATGACGTTGCTCACCAGCCAGTACAGGGTCAGACCTGCCGGGAACCAGAGGAACATGAAAGTGAAGATGATCGGCATGAACTGCATCACTTTCTGCTGCATCGGGTCGGTAATGGTGGTCGGGCTCATCTTCTGCAGATACCACATGGAGGCACCCATGAGGATCGGCAGCACGAAGAAGGGGTCCTTCACCGACAGGTCGGTGATCCACAGGGCGAACGGCGCGTGGCGCAGCTCGACGGACTCCATCAGTGCCCAGTAGAGGGCGATGAAGATCGGCATCTGCACCAGGATCGGCAGACAGCCACCCAGCGGGTTGACCTTCTCCTTCTTGTACAGCTCCATCATGCCCTGAGACATCTTCTGGCGATCGTCGCCGAAGCGCTCGCGCAGGGCGGCCAGCTTGGGCTGCAGCATGCGCATCTTGGCCATGGAGGTGTACTGGGCCTTGGTCAGCGGGAACATGACGCCACGCACCAGCAGGGTCAGCATGATGATGGCCAGACCCCAGTTCTGGACGAAACCGTGGAACACGGTCAGCAGCCAGTGCAGCGGTTGGGCGATGAACCAGAGCCAGCCGTAGTCGACGGTCAGGTCGAGGTGGTTTGCCACCTTGGCCATCTGATCCTGCAGCTTGGGACCGACCCACAGCTTGCTGGTCACTTCGGCCTGCTGGCCGGCAGCGATGTCAACCAGCGGTGCCTTGTAGCCGATGATGGCCTGGTCTTTGCCGGGGATCACACGGCTGTAGAAGCTGTTGGTGTCGTCGGCATTCGGTGCCCAGGCAGAGACGAAGTAGTGTTGCAGCATGGCGACCCAACCACCCTTGGTGGTCTTGTTCAGGTCGGCATCCTTCATCTCGTCGAAGGTGTACTTCTTGTAGCGGGTATCTTCGCTGGAGAAGGCACCACCGCGGTAGGCGCTGGCCACCATGGCGTGACCCTGCTGGTCTTTCGGTGTGGCCACGGTCTGCTTCAGCTGACCGTAGAACTGCACCTGGACCGGCTCGGCAGACTTGTTGTCGATCTTGTAGTCGACGCCGACTGCGTAGTCACCACGCTTGAGGACGAACTCCTTGGTGAAGACCACACCCTTGCTGTCGGTCCAGGTCATCGGGACGACGACTTGATCCTGACCATCGGCCAGCTGGTAGCTGGTCTGGGTGGCTTCATAGGTGGGACGACCCTGGGGCTGGCTGTCCGGGCCATTGCGACCAACCAGGCCGCTCTGGGCAACATAGAGGTGCTCAGGCTGACTGGTCAGCAGTACGAACGGTTGATCCTTGCCTTCTTCCAGCTTGTGGGCCAGCAGTTCGGCAGAGACGATGTCACCACCCTGGGTATCCAGGGTCAGCTTGAGCACGTCGGAGGTGACGGTGATCAGCTTGCGTGCGGTGTTCGCGTTGGCTTGCTCGGAAACCTGAGGAATATCACCGGTCTGACCGGCTTCAGGTACGAAATGTTCGGTTTGGGCCACGGTAGTCGGGGCCGGCTTCGGAGCCTTGTCGGACTCCCACTGTTGCCAGAGCAAAAAGCTCACGAACAGCAAACCGATCAGGATGAGATTGCGTTGTGATTCCATAGTCTTCAGTTTCTTCGCTTTGGTTGCGGAACCGGGTCATAACCACCCTCGGATAAGGGATGGCATTTTAATAGACGTTTGCTGGCTAACCAAACGCCTTTTATGAAACCGTGAAGTCGGATTGCTTCTATCGCAAATTGGGAACAAGTCGGGGTGAAACGGCAGCGCGGCCCGAGCAGAGGGCTAATGATTAGCTGATACAGGCGTATCAGTTTGACAGCTACCCATTGCAACGGCGTGACAGAGTGCGCCATAGCTTTTCCAGTAACTTGAACAGTTCCTCGTTATCCATCTCCTTCACACCGGCCTTGGCGATCACGACGATGTCGATAGCGGGCAGATTGGCTTGATTGAGGCGGAAACTTTCCCGAACCACCCGTTTTACACGGTTGCGCCAGACGGCACGCTTGAGTGCTTTTTTGGGCACGGCGAGACCAAGGCGAGGATGTTCGAGCGAATTGGGAGAGGCGAGAAGTGTAATCTGCGGAGAAGCGGCCCGGACAGGCTCGGCGAAAACGCGTTTGAAGTGTTCGGGAGTTAACAGACGTAACTCCCGAGAAAAGGCGTGCTGGGTAGGCATTAGACTACCAGGCGGGCACGACCCTTGGCACGACGAGCGGCCAGAACTTTACGACCGTTGGCAGTTGCCATGCGGGCGCGGAAACCGTGAGAGCGCTTGCGCTTCAGGTTGGACGGTTGAAAAGTACGTTTCATGATTCGATTCCGTATTTCTGTACAGTTTTGATTGTCACACTTAGCCGACGCGCCAGCTATAGCGTGTGACGACTAGCAAAAGAGGCCGAATTCTAAACAGAGTTCGGCTTTTAGTCAATCCGCCGTTCCCTCCCATCCTGCCCCGACCTGGAAAAGGTCTTGGGCGAGCGTGAGGATCCGAAGGATCAAGGGCTCCGGATTATACTGGCAACCCGGGGTTTAACAAGGATCCTCCAATAAAAAAGGCGGCAATGCCGCCAAAGAGAGAGCTATTTAAGCACTTTGCGCAGGAACTCCCGGGTGCGGGGATCCTGCGGATCGACCAATATCTGATCCGGCGGGCCCTGTTCCACGATCCGGCCCCCCTCCATGAAGATCACCCGATCGGCAACATCTCGAGCAAATTCAATCTCATGGGTCACCACCACCATGGTCTGGTGCTGGCGAGCCAGCTCCTTCATCAGGCCCAGTACTTCGTCGACCCATTCGGGATCGAGGGCCGAGGTGGGTTCGTCAAACAGGATCACCTTGGAGTGAGCCGCCATGGCCCGGCCGATGCCGACCCGTTGTTGCTGACCGCCCGACAATGAGGCCGGATAGGCGTCCTGCTTGTCGGCGAGACCTATGTCCTTGAGGATGCCGAGGGCGGTGGCACGGGCCTCCGCCTTCGGCTGCTTCCAGACGGTGATCAGCCCCTCGGCGATGTTGTCCAGCGCCGTCTTGTTGGCAAACAGGGCGTAGTTCTGGAACACGAAGGAGGCGCGCTTGCGCAGCTCTATCGCCTGCTGCTCGCTGGCCTTGGCCAGGTTGAGCTGCAGATCGTCGATGACGAGGGTGCCCGTGTCGGGAGTCTCCAGCAGGTTGAGGCAGCGCAGCAAGGTGGACTTGCCGGTGCCGGAGGGGCCGATGATGACGACAATTTCCCCCTTTTTCACCTCCAGATCGATGCTGTTTAGCACCTGATTGCCGTCATATGCCTTGGAGAGGCCGGTTAGCTTGATCATGATGGCCCTCCTTTAAACAGGCGCAGAGTTAAAACGGACTTCCGGCGTGCATTGCAAGCGGGTCGGTTGCGTTGTCATGGCAAACCCCTAATAGGCACGGTTGAGCCGCACTTCCAGCAGATGCTGCAGGCGGGTAAAGAAGATGACCACTACCCAGTAAACCAGCGCCACCGCCATGAAGCTCTCGAAGAACTTGAAGGAGGAGGAGGCTTCCATCTGCGCCTTGCCCATGATCTCGGCCACCCCCAGGGTGAAGGCCAGCGAGGTGCTCTTGATCATGTCGATGAAGTAGTTCATCAGGGACGGCGTGGCGATGCGGGCCGCCTGCGGCAGTATGATCCGCTGCATCGCCTGGTAACGGCTCATGCCGATGCTGAGGGCGGCTTCCATCTGGCTCTTGTGGATGCCAATGATGGAGGCACGAATCGACTCGGCCATGTAGGCGGCAAAGTGCAGGGTCAAACCGACGATGGCGGCGGTGAAGGCATCCATTCCCACGAAGATGGGGAACAGCTGCGGCAGCCCGTAGTAGAGCAGGAACAGCTGGACGAGCAGCGGTGTACCCCGAAAGAACGAGATATAGAGCATCGCCAGCCAGTGGATCACGGGAACGCGAAAGACCCGTACTATCGCCAGGGCCAGCGACAGTACGAGTGCCAATGCGAATCCCCACAGGGCCATTTCCATCGTGGTGCCCAGATACTTGAGCAGGATGGGAAACAGCCCCAGCGTGTATTCGAGGTCAAATTCCATCATTTATTTGTCGGTGATGTCGGAAGCGAACCATTTTTCAGAGATCTGACGCAGGGAACCATCCTTGCGCATGGCGGTGAGGGCGTCATCGACCTTCTTCAGCAGTGCCTGCTTTTCCGGGGTCTTCAGGAAGGGCAGGGCGTTCTCGATGGTCTCGAACGGTGCGCCAGCCTGTTGCAGCGGCAGCTTGGATTCCTTGATCAGCTGGGCGGTGGAGACGCGGTCCATCACGAAGGCGTCGATGCGGCCCAGCGCTACATCCTGCTCGAAGGCGGAGTCATAGGTGCGGATGTCGATCTTCTTGTTGGGGTCGTTCTTGCGCAGCAGCTCTTCGAAGTTGGAGCCCAGATTCACCGCAACCTTCTTGCCTTCCAGATCCTTGATGCCGTGAATGGTGCTGTTGCCCTTGCGGACCACGATCTGGGCGCCGTCATAGACATAGGGCTGGGAGAAGGCGTACTTGGCCTTGCGCTCGTCGGTGATGGTGATCTGGTTGGAGATGGTGTCGACGCGGCCGGTTTCCAGCATGCCGAACAGGCCGGAGAAGCTGGCGGTCACGAACTCGACCTTGTAGCCGGTGCGCTCGCCGATCTGGTTCCACATGTCCACTTCAAAGCCCTGCAGCTTGTCCTGCTTGACGAAGGTGAACGGGAAGTACTTGCCGGACATGCCGACCTTGATGGTTTCCTGGGCGATGGCTTGACCGGACAGGGCGGCCAGCAGAATGGAGGCGCCGGAGACCAGCTTGATGGATGACGTCATGGTGATTCCTCTCTCTCTGTAGTTCTGTATTTTTAGTTGTAAACGCTGGGGTTGCGCTGATGTTATTGGAATAAAACCTAAAGAATAAATGATATTTGGTTATATAAAATAACCGCTTCAGGTCTGGATCTTTGGTGCATCGGTGACGGGATCGGGCTGTGGGTAACTTTGGGGATGAAATCAGATCCACGGCTGCTGGATCCTTGAAAGTCAAGGATCTTATTTGCTGGATCCGCGAGGTCGCGGCTAGAGATCCAGCCGCTAAAAACGTAGAATAGCCGGTCTTTAGTTAATCAATCGACGGGAGTTTAGAGTGACTGCTTCGCTATGGCAGCAGTGCCTTAACCGGCTGCAAGATGAGTTGCCCTCGGCAGAATTCAGCATGTGGATCCGGCCGCTTCAAGCGGAGTTGAGTGACAATACTCTGACCCTGTATGCACCGAATCGTTTCGTTCTGGACTGGGTTCGAGACAAGTATCTCATCCGGGTGAACGGCATCATCAATGAGCTCTGCGGGGTCGATGGCCCCACCCTGCGTTTTGACATCGGCAATCGTCCCCATCCCGTCGCGGTGGCCAGGGCGCCGGCGCGGGGTGCGGATCCTGTGAATAACTCGCAGAAGAGCTGGGAAAGCAAGGCCGAGGCCAAGCCCGAACCAAACCACAAGAGCAACACCAACGTGAACTATACCTTCGAGAATTTCGTCGAGGGTAAGTCCAACCAGTTGGCCCGTGCGGCTGCCCGTCAGGTTGCCGACAATCCGGGCGGGGCCTACAACCCGCTGTTCCTCTATGGCGGCACCGGTCTGGGCAAGACCCACCTGTTGCATGCCGTCGGCAACGCCATCAAGGAGCGCAAGCAGGACGCCAAAGTCATCTACATGCACTCCGAGCGGTTTGTGCAGGACATGGTGAAGGCGCTGCAGAATAACGCCATTGAAGAGTTCAAGCGTTATTACCGTAGCGTCGATGCCCTGCTCATCGATGACATCCAGTTTTTCGCCAACAAGGAGCGCTCCCAGGAGGAGTTCTTCCACACCTTCAACGCCCTGCTCGAAGGCAACCAGCAGATCATCCTGACCTCGGATCGCTATCCGAAGGAGATCAACGGGGTGGAAGATCGTCTCAAGTCCCGCTTCGGCTGGGGCCTGACCGTGGCGATCGAGCCGCCTGAGCTGGAGACGCGTGTCGCCATCCTGATGCGCAAGGCGGACGAGAACCAGATCCACCTGCCGGACGAAGTGGCCTTTTTCATCGCCAAGCGGCTGCGCTCCAACGTGCGCGAGCTGGAAGGGGCGCTGAACCGGGTGATCGCCAATGCCAACTTCACTGGTCGCGCCATCAACATCGACTTCGTGCGCGAAGCGCTGCGCGATCTGCTGGCGTTGCAGGAGAAGCTGGTCACCATCGACAATATTCAGAAGACGGTGGCGGAGTACTACAAGATCAAGCTGGCGGATCTGCTCTCCAAGCGCCGTTCCCGCTCTGTCGCCCGTCCACGCCAGCTGGCGATGGCACTGGCCAAGGAGCTGACCAACCATAGCTTGCCGGAGATAGGTGATGCCTTTGGTGGTCGTGACCACACTACCGTGCTTCATGCCTGCCGCAAGATCGAGCAGCTGAAGGAAGAGAGTCACGACATCAAGGAAGACTATTCCAACCTGATCCGTACCCTTTCTTCCTGATGACGGAACTGAGTGCACAGATGCAGCTTGAACATGCCAACCTGATCCGAAACCTTTACTCCTAATCACAACGGAGAACACAGATGCAGCTCGAAATTAGCCGTGAGGCCCTGTTACGTCCTCTGCAACTGGTGTCCGGTGCCCTCGGTGGCCGGCCGACCCTGCCGATCCTCGGCAACGTGCTGCTGGATGTCAGCAACGGTCTGCTGTCACTGACCGGTACCGACCTCGAAGTGGAGATGATCGGTCAGGTCTATCTCAACAGTGACAGTCAGGATGGCCGCACCACAGTACCGGCGCGCAAGCTGCTGGATATCTGTCGCGGTCTGCCGGAAGGGGCGGACATTCGTCTCAATACCGAAGGCGAGCGTCTGATCATCCGCTCCGGCCGCTCCCGCTTCAACCTGTCGACCCTGCCGGCCACCGAATACCCGAACATCGAGGATTGGGAATCCGTGCTCGAGTTCGACATCGGCCAGCTGGAGCTGAAAAAACTCATCGACGCGACCCAGTTCTCCATGGCGAGCCAGGACGTGCGCTATTACCTGAACGGCATGCTGTTCGAGAGCGAGGGGCACGGCCTGCGTACCGTGGCCACCGATGGTCACCGGCTGGCGACCTGCCGCCGCGAGGTGGTGAGCGAATCGCTGCCCGATCATCAGGTCATCCTGCCGCGTAAAGGCGTGCTGGAACTGGTGCGCCTGCTGGAAGCGGAAGACAAGCCGGTACGGCTGCAGATCGGCCGCAGCAACCTGCGCGCCGCCCTCGACGGCTTCATCTTCACCTCCAAGCTGGTGGATGGCCGTTTCCCGGACTGGCGCCGCGTCATTCCGCGCAACAGCGACAAGGCCCTGATCGCCGGCCGTGAGGATCTGCGTCAGGCCTTTGCCCGTGCCGCCATCCTCTCCAACGAGAAATTCCGTGGGGTGCGTCTCAATCTGCAGGAAAACCTGCTGCGCATCACCGCCAACAACCCGGAACAGGAAGAAGCCGAAGAGCTGCTTGACGTACAATACGAAGCCGGCGAGATGGAGATCGGTTTCAACGTCTCTTATGTGCTGGACGTGCTGAATACGTTAAAATGTGACCAAATCCGGATCAGCCTGAGCGATTCCATCAGCAGCGCCATTATTGAGGATTTTGACAGTCAGGATGCTCAGTACGTGGTAATGCCGATGCGGATCTAGTCGTGTCCCTGGTCAAACTCCAGCTCAGCGACTTTCGCAATATCCAGCAGGCCAGTCTCGCGCTGTCACCCGGCCTCAATATCCTGGTCGGGTGCAACGGCAGCGGCAAGACCAGCGTACTGGAAGCCATTCACTACCTCGGTCTCGGTCGCTCCTTTCGCACTCACCTGACCGGGCGGGTCATCCGCCAGGGGGAGAGGGCGTTTACCCTGTTCGCCCAGTGCGAACTGGAGGGGCGACAGGTTCCCATCGGCCTCGCCAAGGACAAGAGTGGCGAGACCCAGCTAAAGATTGCCGGTGCCCAGGCCCAGCGCCTGGCCGACCTGGCCGAGCTGCTGCCGGTGCAGCTGATCCACCCGGATGGCTTCAACCTGCTGACCGGCGGGCCCCAGGCTCGCCGAGCCTGGCTCGACTGGGGTGTTTTTCATCAGGAACCGACCTTCTTCTCCTTGTGGGGACGGGTACGGCGGCTGCTGAAACAGCGCAATGCACTGCTGCGCCAGAGCACCCAGTATCGCCAACTGGCGTTCTGGGATCAGGAGTTGGTGCGGTTGGGGGGAGAGCTGGCCGAGTTTCGCGCCAGTTATTGTCAGGCCATTACCCCCCTGATCAAGGAGATGACGGCGGACTTTTTGCCGGAATTCGACATCAGCCTTGGATTCTATCGAGGCTGGGAAAAAGATACCCCGCTCAATGAATTGCTAGAGGCGGGGTTTGAGCGGGATCGGACGCTGGGTTACACGGGCGTTGGTCCGCAGAAGGCCGATGTGCGCCTCAAGGCGAACGGCGTGCCCGCTCAGGATATTTTGTCCAGGGGTCAGTTGAAGTTGTTGGTCTGTGCCATGCGACTGGCCCAAGGGCTCTATTTGAATCAACATAGCAGCCGTGGCTGTATTTTTTTAATTGATGATTTTGCCTCTGAACTGGATGTCGACAAGCGCCGCTTGCTGGCCGCAAGGCTGAAGCAGTGTGCGTCCCAGGTGTTCATCACCGCCATCGACACCGGTCAGCTCGCAGACATGATGGATGCGAATGACTGCAAGTTGTTCCACGTGGAACAAGGCAAGATCTCCGAAACGTTAGAGAAGGCAGAGAGTAAGCTATGAGTGAAAATACTTACGACTCCTCGAATATCAAGGTACTGAAGGGCCTGGATGCGGTCCGCAAGCGCCCGGGGATGTATATCGGCGATACGGATGATGGCTCGGGCCTGCACCACATGGTGTTCGAAGTGGTCGATAACTCCATTGACGAGGCGCTCGCTGGCTACTGCTCCGATATTCAGGTCAAGATCCACTCCGATGGTTCCGTCTCCGTCCGTGACAACGGCCGCGGCATTCCTGTCGACATTCACCCGGAAGAGGGTCGCTCCGCCGCAGAGGTCATCATGACCGTACTGCACGCCGGCGGTAAATTCGATGACAACTCCTACAAGGTGTCCGGCGGTCTGCACGGCGTGGGCGTCTCCGTGGTGAACGCGCTCTCTGACAAGCTGTTGCTGACCATCCGTCGCAACGGTCACGTCTACGAGCAGACCTATCACCTGGGCGAGCCACAGGCCCCGCTCAAGCAGATCGGCGATGCCACCACCACCGGGACCGAAGTGCGTTTCTGGCCGAGCCCGACCATCTTCAGCGATACCTTGTTCCACTACGAGATCCTGGCCAAGCGTCTGCGCGAGCTCTCCTTCCTCAACTCCGGCGTCTCCATCCGTCTGATGGACGAGCGTGACGGCCGCGAGGCGCACTTCTGCTACGAAGGCGGCATCAAGGCGTTTGTCGAGTACCTGAACCAGAACAAGACCCCGATCCACCCGAAGGTGTTCCACTTCACCACCGAGCAGGACGGCATCGGCGTCGAAGTGGCGATGCAGTGGAACGACGCCTATCAGGAAGGGGTCTACTGCTTCACCAACAACATTCCGCAGCGTGATGGCGGCACCCACCTGGTGGGCTTCCGTACCGCGCTGACCCGTACCCTCAACTCCTACATGGACAAAGAGGACTACAGCAAGAAGGCCAAGTCTGCCGCCAGTGGCGACGACGTGCGTGAAGGTCTGATTGCCGTTATCTCCGTCAAGGTGCCGGATCCCAAGTTCTCCTCCCAGACCAAGGACAAGCTGGTCTCCTCCGAAGTGAAGACTGCCGTCGAACAGGCGATGGGTGAGAAGCTGGCCGACTTCCTGCTGGAAAACCCGGGCGATGCCAAGATCGTGGTCAACAAGATCATCGATGCGGCCCGTGCCCGTGAAGCGGCCCGCAAGGCCCGCGAACTGACCCGCCGTAAGGGCGCGCTGGATATCGCCGGTCTGCCCGGCAAGCTGGCCGACTGTCAGGAAAAAGACCCGGCGCTCTCCGAACTCTACATAGTGGAAGGGGACTCTGCTGGCGGTTCCGCCAAGCAGGGTCGCAACCGGAAGAACCAGGCCATCCTGCCGCTCAAGGGCAAGATCCTGAACGTGGAGAAGGCCCGTTTCGACAAGATGATCTCCTCCCAGGAGGTGGGCACCCTGATCACCGCACTGGGCTGCGGTATCGGTCGCGACGAGTACAATCCAGACAAGCTGCGTTATCACAACATCATCATCATGACCGATGCGGACGTCGATGGTGCGCACATCCGTACCCTGCTGCTGACCTTCTTCTATCGTCAGATGCCGGAAATCATCGAGCGTGGCTATGTCTACATCGCCCAGCCGCCGCTCTACAAGGTGAAGAAGGGCAAGCAGGAGCAGTACCTGAAAGACGAGGACGCGCTGCTGCAGTACCAGACCGCCATGGCGCTGGATGGTGCGACCCTGCACGTCAACGAGTCTGCCCCGGCCATCGGTGGCGAGGCACTGGAGCGTCTGGTCAACCAGCATCGCGCCGTGACCCACCTCATCACCCGCATGTCCCGTCGTGCGCCGGAAGCCGTGCTGACCCAGCTGATCTATCAGCCGGAACTGAACGAAGCACTGCTGACCAGCGAGAGCGATCTGCAGGCCTGGTGCCAGAGCATGGAGGCCGTGCTCAACGAGAGCAACCATGGCATCCAGTACCAGATGCAGGTGCGCCGCGATGAAGAGCGCCGTCTGTTCGTGCCGCACGCCGTGGTGCGTCAACACGGTGTCGACCGCGAATATCCGATCAGCTACGACTTCCTGCAATCCTCCGAGTACCGTCAGCTGGTCTCGCTGGGCAAGGAGATCGCCAACCTGATCGAGGAAGGCGGTTACATCAAGCGTGGCGAGAAGGTGAAGCCGGTCGCCAGCTTCGTCGAAGCGGTCGAGTGGCTGATGGGCGAAGGCAAGCGCGGCATCTACATCCAGCGCTATAAAGGGTTGGGTGAGATGAACCCGGACCAGCTGTGGGAAACCACCATGGATCCGGAAGCCCGTCGCATGCTGCGCGTCACCATCGATGATGCCGTCGGTGCCGACCAGCTCTTCTCCACCCTGATGGGTGACGCAGTAGAGCCGCGTCGCGACTTCATCGAGACCAACGCCCTGCGCGTGGCCAACCTCGACGTCTAATTCGACGCTGTCAGTACAATATTAAAAAGCCGCTCCCTGTGAGCGGCTTTTTGTTTTCTGGGTGGAGGAAGTGGCTCGTTCCACGTGGAACATTGAACCCGATTACCCCAGTTCAGGTGCAGGGCAGTAGAGGCGCAGACGATGGCCGTCCGGATCGAGGGCCATACAGGTGTAGCCAAATTCCATCCGGGTCGGTGCCTGGATCAGGGTAAGTCCGCGTGCCTGCCACTCAGCAGACTGGCGATCGACGGCGGCATCATCGGGGAGGGCGAAGGCCAGCTCCATGGCCCCGGCCGTTTGGGTCACAGCGGGTTCGACCGTGTCGCTGGACCAGAGTGCCAGCCTGGCGCCTGACTCGAACACGAACATGGCAAAGGTGGGGGACTCTTCCACCGGTGGGCGGCTGAACAGCTCGCGGTAAAAGAGGGCGCTGCGGGCCGGGTTGGCAACGTAGAGGATGGTGAATTGGGGGACTAACATGGTGATGCTCCTTGCTGATGAGATGGCGCATCGGCGCCGACCCCATCAGCATGGCGCCGCCTGCTGTCAGTTTCTGTCAGCAATGAATCTGGGCTGCGGCTGGCGCGCCACTCCTTGAGCAGCCGCTCCCGACTGCCTGGATAAGGTTCCACCTCCAGCCGCATCGTGCTGATCCTGTCCACCCGAAAGTGACGAAAGCCCTGGCGCAGCTCGCACCAGGCCACTAGTACCCGCACCTGATCGAAGTAGCCGAGGGCGAAGGGCCAGACGGTACGCTCCGAACTCGCTTCCTTGAGATCCCGATAGTTTAGAGTCACCTTACGCTGCTGGCGGATGGCGCTGCGCAGCGGAGCCTCATCGACGGGGCTGTCACCGCGAGCGGTGCCGATCAGCAGGGCATTGGCATGCAGCTGTTGGCGATAGTCGGTGGGCAGCACGGCCTCTATCTTGGCCAGCGCGCTGCTGGCGGCGGTGCTGAGGGCGTGATCGGCATGGGCCGCCACCCAGCGTGAGCCCAGTACCAGCGCATCCAGTTCCTCTTCGCTGAACATCAGCGGTGGCAGCATGAAGCCGGGGCGCAGCACATAGCCGATACCCGCTTCCCCCTCGATGTGGGCGCCCTGTGCCTGAAGGGTGGCGATATCCCGATAGAGGGTGCGCAGACTGATGCCAAGCTGGCTGGCCAGCTCGCTGCCGGTGATGGCGTAGCGGTGGCCGCGCAGCAGTTGCAGTAGGGCCAGCAGGCGTTCGGAACGGGACATGATGTAGCTCCTCAAGATCTCCGCTCAGGGTGCCATGTTTGTGACTGGGGGAGGAAGCTCAATAAGGAAAAAGCCTGCAAATGGGCGGAGAGAAGATTTTTCGATCAGGGCCCTTGAAAGCCGAAAGCGGGCCCCTATATAGATAACAAGGCCGGAACGCTCGACAGAGGTTTCGACCAGGCGCCCGTCCATCAGGAGGGCAAACAATCAGTTATCGCTCAAAAGAGGATAATACTATGCGTTCTATCGACTTTTCTCCGCTCTATCGTTCTGCCATCGGTTTCGATCGTCTGGCCAATCTCATCGAATCTGCCGCCAGCAATGGCAATGCCGGTTATCCCCCCTACAACATCGAGCAGCTGGGTGACAGCGACTACCGCATCAGCATGGCGGTGGCGGGCTTTACTCAGGAAGAGCTGGAGCTGAGCTTCCAGGAAAATCTGCTGACGGTGAAGGGCAACAAGCAGGCCGATAGCGAGCGCAACTACCTCTACCAAGGCATAGCCGAACGCGGTTTCGAGCGTCGCTTCCAACTGGCCGACTATGTGCGGGTGAAGGGGGCCGATCTGAAAAACGGTCTGCTGCACATCGACCTGGTGCGCGAAGTGCCCGAGGCGATGAAGCCCCGCAAGATCGAGATCAACGGCTGATAGCCTGACCTCATTGAATTGTTGACGTTTCCCGGGTGCCGATGACGGGCCCGTGGAGAGTAAACCCTGTTGCTTTATAGAAGGATAGGATCATGCGTAACCTCGATTTTTCTCATCTCTATTCCAATGCCGTCGGCTTTGAGCGGATGGCCCGTGAGCTGGAAGGCCTGTTCGATCAGAAGACCTCGGCCTATCCCCCGTACAACATCGAAAAACGCGATCACGACAGCTACCTCATCACGGTTGCCGTGGCCGGTTTCGAGCGCAATGAGCTGGAGCTGGAGACCGAAAACGGCACCCTCAAGGTGAAGGGGCGCAAGGTCGCCTCCATGGGTGAGCGCCAGTTCCTCCATCAGGGGATCGCCGAGCGGGACTTCGAGCTCGCCTTCAAGCTGAGCCAGCATGTAGAGGTGCAGGGTGCCAAGCTGGAGCATGGCCTGCTGACCATAGAGCTGGCCCGCGAGCTGCCGGAGGCGCTCAAGCCCCGCGCCATCCCCATCGGCAAACCCGAGCAGCTGGCGCTGCCCGGCTAACCCGGCTAAACAGTACCGCTTACCAGCTGATAGAAGAGAGGCCTGCATTCGCAGGCCTCTCTGTTTTTGTATCGCCGGGCGGATTAGCCGGCGTAGAGGGCGTTGATCTCGTCGGCCAGGATGGCGATGCCGCGGCGCACCAGCTCCTCGCTCTGGGAGTAGTTGAGGCGGATGCATTCCCGGCTGTGACGCCACTCCGGGTCATCGATGCCGGGGAAGAAGTAGTGACCCGGCACGATCAGCAGGTTCTTCGCCTTCAGTCGCTCGTACAGCGCCTGGCAGTGGATCGGCAGGTCTTCGAACCAGAGCCAGAGGAAGAGGGCACCTTCCGGCTTGTGGATATGGAAGCGCGGATCGGGGATCGCTTCGCGCAGCAGTTGCACCGCCAGCTCCGCCTTCTGCCGATAGAAGGGTTTCACCACCTGTTCGCTGAGGGCGATGATCTCGCCGCTCTCGATCATCGGAATGGTGATGGCGGGGCCCAGACTGCCCGGTGCCAGATTGATGATGCCGCTCAGGTTGGTGATGGCCTGAATGATCTTCTCGTCGGCGATGACGATGCCGCAGCGGGTGCCCGGCAACCCCAGCTTGGAGAGGCTCATGCAGAGGATGGTGTTGGCGTTCCAGAACGGCTTGGCCTCGCTGAAGATGATGCCAGGGAAGGGGACGCCGTAGGCATTGTCGATCAGCAGAGGAATACCCTTGTCGCGGGCGATCTGATCGAGGTGCTCAATCTCCTCGTCGGTGAGCACGTTGCCGGTCGGGTTGGTCGGCCGGGAGACACAGATCACCCCGATGTCGTCACCCACCTGCAGGCTCTCGAAGTCCACGTGGTACTTGAACTGGCCGTTGGGCAGTTTCTCGATGGTGGGTTTGTAGGCCACGAAGTAGTCGTCCGCCAGAGCCGAGTCGGCATAACCGATGTACTCGGGGGCGAGCGGGAACAGCACTTTCTTCTTGCGGCCATCGGCAAATTCGCCCGCCAGCAGGTTGAACAGATAGAAGAAGGCGTTCTGGCTGCCGTTGGTCAGGGCGATGTTGCGGGCGGAGATCTCCCAGCCCAGCTCCTTGCTGAGTAGGGCCGCCAGCGCCTTGGTGAACCTGTCCTTGCCCTGGGGGCCATCGTAGTTGGCCATCGCCTTCACCAGCTCGCCGTTGTCGAGCAGGCTCTTGGCCTCGGCCTGAAAGCGTTCCAGCATGGCGGGGATGGGGGCTGGGTTGCCGCCACCCAGCATGATGGCGTCCGGATTGGTCAGCCCCTGATTAAGGTCATCCATGAGTTGGGTAATACCGGCATGGCGAGTGAACTTCTCGCCGAACAAGGAAAATTCCATTCGGTGACAGATCCAGAGTCAGTTACGGGGGAGCTAGCACCATAGCTCAGTTTAAAAGCGGGTGTCGATCAAAAAAATGGGACGTTCCACGTGGAACAGCAGGCAAAATCTAGTGTGGTGAAAATGACCACTTGTTGGTTCAATCCTGACTACAGGATGTTTTCCAACTGGCGCCACTTTTCATCTAAAAACAATTAATTCGAGTAGAATCATATCGTTATAGATGTGGCACGACAATTGGAATAGTTATCTGGTCATCTCAACCACACCGGAGCACACCAGATGAAAATCCTGATCGCAACCTTGATTGCCAGCAGCCTGAGCCTGAACGTCATGGCCGACGAGTACTCCAGACCCGAACTGGACAGCGTGAAGCTGGAGCAGGAAGTATTGGCCCAGCAGCAGCAGGCCTCCCATGCGGTGGTGGAGGAAGCCATTCACAACCTCAAGCCGCTGGCGCTGGAGACCCTGGTGGTGGAGGCGAGCTCGGCCGATGCGACTCATCCCGAGAGTTGAGATAGCGCAACGGGGTCTGCCCCGTGTGTTGCCTGAAGAAGGCGATGAAGGCGCTGTCGCTGGCGAACTCCAGCGCAGCCGCCACCCGACTGATGGGCTCGGCTTCTGCCAGCAGCTCCAGCGCCCGCAGCAGTCGCCACTGCTGACGCCAGGCCTGGTAGCTCATGCCGGTCTCCCGCATGAAGATGCGGCCTATGGTCTTGTCACTGGCACCCACCCGTTCGGCCAGCCGGTTGAGCCGATCGGGCAGGGCGTCACCCTGCTTCACCTCCTGCAGCCAGCCGGCCAGACGCACGTCTGACGGCAGCGGCAACTGCCAGGATTCCCGCGGCGCTTGCGCCAGCTCCTCTTTCAATAATGCCAGCGTGCAGGTCTGCTCTGTCTCCGGCTTGTCCCACGGCCAGAGCGCCATCCGTTCGATGATCTCCCGCAGCAGCGGGTTGACCGCCAGCACCGCCATCTCGGCTGGCAAGCCGGGCTCCGGCTGGAAGTAGAGGGAGCGATAGGCCACCACCCCGCGCATCAGCACCCGATGGGGCAGACCCGCCGGCAACCAGGCGGCCCGCGTCGGCGGCAGCAGGCAGACCTGATCGTCCAGCTCTATGGTCATGCAGCCGGCCTGGGCGAACAGCAGCTGATGGCGCCTGTGCTGGTGGCGGCCAGAGTCGTGCCAGCCGAGGGCGGCGGCGATACCGATGGCACTGCCGTCGTGCTGGTCAGGATCAAAAGGGTGATCGGGAAGAATAAAGGCCATGTGTCCGATTATTGATGTTTATAGTCTTGCTTATTGTAATCGGACAATTGGCGTCACTCTAGAATGACGGCCTCTAGTGAAGGAGGTTTGTCATGAACAACAAGTTGCCACCGCTCTGGCTGGTGGTCGGGCTGATGATGTTTCCCCAGATAGTGGAGACCATCTACAGCCCGGTACTGACCCATATCGCCACTGAGTTTCGGGTGAGTGAGGGGCAGGCATCCCAGACCCTGTCGGTCTATTTTCTGGCGTTTGCGGCGGGCGTGGTTTGCTGGGGTCGGTTGTGCGATCTCATCGGTCGGCGCCCAGCCATGCTGGCGGGGTTGCTGACCTATGGCGCCGGCACCCTGCTGGCGTTGCTGGCCACTCAATTTGAAACCCTGCTGCTGGCCCGGGTCATTGCGGCCTTCGGTGCCGCCGTGGGCTCAGTAGTGACCCAGACCATGCTGCGCGACAGCTATCAGGGCAGCGATCTGGCGCGGGTCTTCTCGGTGATGGGCATAGCGCTCTCCCTCAGCCCAGTGCTGGGGCTGGTGAGCGGCGGCCTGCTGGCCGATGGTTTTGGTTATCTCGGGGTATTTGGCGCCCTGCTGGCACTGGCAATCGGCTTGTTGCTGATTGCCTGCCGGCAGTTGCCGGAAACCCG
Source organism: Aeromonas sp. s5 (assembly GCF_040907865.1). Lineage (NCBI taxonomy): Bacteria > Pseudomonadati > Pseudomonadota > Gammaproteobacteria > Aeromonadales > Aeromonadaceae > Aeromonas > Aeromonas sp. s5. Next base: position 60,553 of record NZ_JBFOCO010000007.1, on the reverse strand, counting down.
GCCGATCACCACCCAGCGAGTGGCACTCTGGCCGCTGGTATGCCGGATGGTGCGTGATAGCGGCTTGTGGCGCAGCGCAGCTCTGGTGGCGCTGTTCAACACCATGCTGTTCGGCTACTACAGTCTGGCGCCGTTTCTGTTTGCCGGGCTGGGGTTGAGCGCGGGCGAGTTTGGTTACTCCGGTGTCGTGCTGGCACTGGCGACCCTGGGGGGGAGTCTGGTCAACAAGCGTCTGTTGGGACTTGGCTGGTCGCCTGCCTCGCTGATCCGGCTTGCCGCCTTGTTGGCACTGGGCTCGGGTTGGCTGGTGTGGGCCAGCCAGGCGTCGCTCTGGTTTCTGCTGCCCATGACGGGAGTGGTAGTGGCATTCGGGCTGGCGATCCCCAATGTGCTGAGCCAGGCGCTGCTGGCCTATCGAGAGGTGGCGGGCAGTGCTGGCGCCCTGTTCGGGCTCGGTTACTACCTGCTGCTCAGCCTGGGGTTGGCGGTTGCAGCCAGCTTGCAGGATCTCGGTCTGCTGCTCGGTGGCTGCGGTCTGTTGGCCCTGTGTTGTTGCTGGCGTCGTTCCACGTGAAACATCAGCTGCCGATAAAGCGGTAGCCGATGCCGGATTCGGTCTCGATAAGGGCGGGGTCTTGAGGGTTATCCCCCAGCTTCTTGCGCAGGCTGGCGATGACGATGCGCAGGTAGTGGGTGTCCTCCTTGTGGCTCGGCCCCCAGATGTCGTTGAGCAGCTGGGTCTGCAGCACCAGCTTGCCGGGGTGGCACACCAGCGCCTGCAGCAGGGCGAACTCCTTGCGGGAAAGGGCCACCTCTTCCTCCCCCAGGGTGACCCTGTGGCTGCTGCTGTCCAGGGTCAGCCCGCATTGGGGGAAGTGGCGGCACTCACCGCTGCTGACCCCGGCCCGCTGGCGCAGCAGCACCCGGATACGGGCCATCATTTCACCGACGCCGAACGGCTTGCTCATGTAGTCATTGGCTCCGGCATCCAGCAGGCGCACCTTCTCCTGCTCCGAGTCCCGCGCCGACAGCACCAGTACCGGATGCTGATGGTGCTCGCGAATGGCCTGCAACACCTGAAGACCATCCCCATCCGGCAGGCCCAGATCCAGGATCACCAGGTCGGGGTTGAGGTGGCGATACTGCGCTAGCCCCTCGTTGACGCCAACGGCCTCGCTGACCTGATGACCTTCGGCGATCAGGCTGATCCGCAAAAAACGGCGGATGGCCGCCTCGTCGTCGATGACCAGTATGTGAGCCATTCAACCTCCAGCTCGCTGATGAAAAAGGGCGGCGACCATCAGGCCGCCGGAGCATTGAGGGCCAGCGGCAGGGAGATGCGCATGCAGGTACCGTTGCCGTTGGGGCCGGAAAAGGCCCAGATGCGGCCCCCATGGACCTCTATCATAGCGCGGGAAATGGCGAGGCCAAGCCCGGTACCGCGGCTGCCGCAATCACCGACCGGCTGGGTGTAGAAGAGGTTGAAGATCTTGTCGCGGTCCGACTCGGCGATGCCGACCCCGATATCTATGATGTCGATGATGAGGTCGGGGTCCGCCAGCATCACCTTGAACTCGATGGGGGTGCCGGCCGGCGAGTAGCGGGAGGCGTTGTCGAGGATATTGACCAGCACCTGCTCGATCAGGGCGCCGTGCACATAGAGACGGGGTATCTGCTGATCGAAGTGCACCAGCAGCTTGTGCTGGCGCCAGGAGGAGTCGAGCCGGCGGCGGGCATTCTCCACCAGATCCGCCAGATCGACCCAGTCCCGTTTCAGCTGGAAGTCAGGTGAGCCGATGCGGGTCATGTCCAGCAGGTTCTGCACATAGCTGTGCAGGCGGCGCGCCTCCTCCTGCACCGAGTGCAACAGCTCGCTGCGGTCTTCGCTGCTGATCCGGTCACCATATTCCAGCAGGGTGCTGCCGGCACCTATGATGGTGGCGAGCGGTGTCTTCAAATCGTGGGAGACAGAAGAGAGCAGGGCGGCGCGCATCCGGTCGGTCTCTGCCTGCAGCTGGCTGTCGGCCAGCCGCTCGTTGAGGTCGATCCGGGCCAGGGCGGCGCGGATATCGGTGAGCAGCGCCTGCAGCTGATGCTCGGCCGAGGAGGCGAGCGGATTGGCCAGCAGTATGCCCAGCACCAGGTCATCGCTGAGGTGATGGTACTGGGCCTCGGCCGCGTTGAGGGTGGCGGTGTGGGCGCCGGCGCTCTGTTTCTGGGCCAGACACCAGTCGATGGCCGCCTTGTCGGTCTGTCCCGGTTTGTGCTCGGTCGAGCCGGCCCAGTACTGGTAGTGCCGATCGAGGGCAAACACCGGCTGACCCAGTGCCAGCGAGATGGCCTGGCTCCCTTGCCTGAGCACCTCGACCGGGCTGCTGGCGGTGGCCAGCCCCTGGCTCAGGGAGAGCAGGGCGTTGCCCAGCTGCTGGGTCTCGCGCAGGCCGACCAGCTGCTGGCGCTGACGGGAGGCGAGCCGTCCGGCCGTGATGCCGACGATCAGCAGCACGAACAGGGTGAGCAGGTCGCTGTGGCTGGCGACGCTGAGGGAGAAGTAGGGGACGGTGAACAGCAGGTTGTGGCCGACGAAGCCCAGCACGGCGGCCAGGATGGCGGGCACCAGGCTGGTGGTGAGCGCGGTGGCCAGCACTCCCAGCACGAACAGCATGGGCAGGGAAGCGGGCGGCAGCCAGTGAGATAGCCCCCAGACGGCGGCCGAGGTGGTCCCCATGATGACCACCGCCAGCAGGCTCTGGCGAATGTCCTTGGGGTGAAGCGGCTGCCAGTTCAGGCCGGGTTTGCGCTTCTCTGTGTCCACCAGGGTGATCTCGAGCCCCTGTGCCTGCCTGAGCAGATGCTGCACCAGCGAGCGGCGCCACGGCGCCTTGTGGGGCTTGCCCAGCAGCAGTTGCGACACCTGCTGCTGTTCGGCCGTCTCCAGCAGGGCATCGGCCACCGCCGGGCTGGAGAGGGTCAGCACCTTGGCACCCAGCTGGGAGGCGAGCGCCAGCGCCTGCTCCTGCTCGGCGGAACGCTGCCCCTTGCTGTCGACGTGCACCACCAGCCAGGGCAGCTGGCGGCGCTGGGCGAAGCGGTGGCCGTAGCGCACCAGGGCGGCGCCGTGCTCGTCGCCGAGGCAGACCATCAGCTTGCCTCTCAGCGGCAGTGTGGTCTTGCCGGCGGCCTGCCACTGCAGTTGCAGATCCCCCTCCACGTGGCTGGCGGCGGTCTGCATCGCCAGCTCCCGCAGGGCGGTCAGGTTGTTGAGGGAGAAGAAGGACTGCAGGGCGGCCTTGGCCTGGTGGGGCACATAGACCTTGCCCTCCTTGAGGCGGCCGAGCAGCTCCTTGGGGGGGAGGTCGATCAGCACCAGGCTGTCGGCTTCCAGCAGCACCTGATCGGGCAGGGTCTCCTTGACCCTTACCCCGGTCAGCTGCCACACCAGATCATTGAGGCTCTCCAGGTGCTGCACGTTGAGGGTGGTGTAGACGTCGATACCGGCGCCGAGCAGCTCCTCCACATCCTGCCAGCGCTTCTCGTGGCGGCTGCCAGGGGCGTTGCTGTGGGCCAGCTCGTCCACCACGGCGATGGCGGGTTTGCGGGTCAGCAGGCCGTCCAGATCCATCTCCTCCAACCGCTGCTGGCGGTGCAGGTGCAGCTTGCGCGGCTGGATGGCGAGCTTGTCGAGCAGGGCCAGGGTCTCCTGGCGGCCGTGGGTCTCCACCACCCCGATCAGGATGTCGACCCCCTCTTTGGCCTGTTCCCGCACCGCCTGCAGCATGGCGTAGGTCTTGCCCACGCCGGGGGCGGCGCCGAGAAACACCTTCAGCTTGCCCCTGTGCTCCTGTTCCAGGCTCGCCAGCAGGGCGTCCGCCCTCACTTCATCACGCATCCCCGCGCTCCCGTTGCATCGGCCGAACCGCGGCCGTGACCTCATTGCTCATGCTTGTCCCCGTTGTCGAAAGGGAGCCTTCCCGAACGGCAAGGAGCGCCCTCAGGCGCCCTTTTGATGATCGAGTTGCAGGTTCAACTGGAGAATGTTGACCACCTGCGGGCCAAGGATACCAGCTTGTGCCGCCGACTTGACCTGCTCCGTCAGCCGAACGGGATCCAGCCCCCGTTGCCCGGCGACCCGATCCACCTGAGCCAGCACCGCATCGAGCGGCAGATGGGGATCGAGGCCGGAGGCGGAGCGGGTCAGCAGGGCGGGGACCCTGGCTTCCGGCTGCGCCCTGGCTGCCGCTGCGGCAAACTCGGCCCGCAGCGGCGAGCTCATCCCCAGGTTGCTGGCGCCGCCACCTATGGTGGCGAAGTCGCTGGCGGAGGGGCGGGAGTGGAAGTAGTCGGCCCGCTCGAACTTCTGGGCCAGCAGGGCGCTGCCGACCACCTGCTGCTTGTCATTGGTGAGCAGGCTGCCGTTGGCCTGCCAGGGGAAAATAAGTTGGGCCAGCCCGGTGACGGCCAGCGGATAAGCCACTCCCAGCAGCAGGGTCAGGGTCAGCAGGGTTCTGATTGCTATCATGATTTTCTTGCTCCAAATGCGTTGGGTGGATGCGGGTCTGCCCCGCATCCGGTGATGCCGTTACACCAGCCCCAGGCCGGTGATGACCAGGTCGATCAACTTGATGCCCATGCATGGGGGCACGATCTGGCCGTGGATACAATCGTGCGGCGTTTTCATCACACCAGCCCCAGGCCGGTGATAACCAGGTCGATCAACTTGATACCGATGAAGGGCACTATCAGACCACCGACACCGTAGAGCAGCAGGTTGCGGCGCAGCAGGCTGGCCGCCGTGCCCTGCAGGCTGACCCCGCGCAGGGCCAACGGCACCAGCGCGACGATGATCAGGGCGTTGAAGATGATGGCCGACAGGATGGCACTCTCGGGGCTGCCCAGCTGCATCAGGTTCAGCGCCCCCAGCTGTGGATAGGCGGCGATGAACAGGGCCGGCAGGATGGCGAAGTACTTGGCCACGTCGTTGGCGATGGAGAAGGTGGTCAGGGCGCCACGGGTCACCAGCAGCTGCTTGCCTACCAGCACCACGTCCAGCAGCTTGGTGGGGTTGGAGTCGAGATCCACCAGGTTGCCCGCCTCCTTGGCGGCCTGGGTGCCCTCGTTCATGGCCAGCCCTACGTCGGCCTGAGCCAGCGCCGGGGCGTCGTTGGCGCCGTCCCCGCACATGGCCACCAGCCGGCCGTCGGCCTGCTCTTGGCGGATGTAGGCCAGCTTCTTCTCCGGTGTCGCCTCGGCGATGAAGTCGTCCACCCCGGCCTCGGCGGCGATGGCGGCGGCGGTCAGCGGGTTGTCGCCGGTGATCATCACGGTGCGGATCCCCATGTGGCGCAGGATCTGGAAGCGGGCCTTGATGCCCGGCTTGATGATGTCCTTGAGGAACACCACCCCCAGCAGCTTCTCGTGGGTGCAGACCAGCAGCGGGGTGCCGCCCTGGCGAGCTATGCTGTCCACCGACTTGAGAATGGGCTCGGGCACCGCCTTGCGATCGAGGGAGAGGTAGCGCAGCACCGCATCCACCGCCCCCTTGCGATATTGATGACCGTTGCGATCCAGCCCGCTCAGCCGGGTCTCGGCGCTGAAGGGGATCAGGATGTCGCTCTCCAGCTGGCTCGGTCTGGTGTGGCTCTTGCCAGCCAGGGTCAGGATGGATTTGCCCTCCGGCGTGTTGTCACCGAGCGAGGCCAGCATGGCGGCCTGGGCCAGCAGGGCCGGATCGATACCGGGGGCCGGGATCAGTTCATCCGCCATCCGGTTGCCGAAGGTGATGGTGCCGGTCTTGTCCAGCAGCAGGGTGCGCACGTCGCCGGCGGCCTCCACCGCCCGGCCGGACTTGGCTATCACGTTGAGCTTCACCAGCCGGTCCATGCCGGCGATGCCGATGGCGGAGAGCAGACCACCGATGGTGGTCGGGATCAGGGTGATGAACAGCGCCAGCAGGTAGAGTCGGGGCACCTGGGTGCCGTTGTAGTCGAGGAACCAGGGCAGGGTGGCCACCACCAGCAGGAAGATCAGGGTCAGCCCCACCAGCAGGGCGTCCAGCGCCATCTCGTTGGGGGTCTTCTGGCGCTTGGCCCCTTCCACCAGCGCAATCATGCGATCCAGGGTGCTTTCGCCCGGATTGTTGCTGATGCGCACCCAGATCTCGTCGGAGACGACGGTGGTGTTGCCGGTCACGCCGCTGCGATCGGTGCCCGACTCGCGGATGACGGGAGCAGATTCCCCCGTGATGGCGGCCTCGTTGACCGAAGCGATGCCGGCGACCACTTCGCCGTCGGCGGGGATCATCTCGCCGCTGCGCACCAGCACCAGATCGCCCTTGCGCAGGCTGGTGGCCGGCACCCATTCCCCCTTGTCATCCTGCGGATGGGTGACCCGACGCGCCCTGAGCTGGCTCATGCCCGCCTTCAGGCTGTCAGCCCGCGCCTTGCCGCGCCCCTCGGCCAGGGTCTCGGCGAAGTTGGCAAACCAGAGGGTGAGCCAGAGCCAGGCGGTCAGCTGCCAGGCCAGCGAAGGGGCAACGCCGGAGACAGGTTGTCCCAGCAGGGATTCCACGCTGGCCATCACGGCCGCCAGCCAGAGGGTGAACAGGATGGGGCTGCCGAGCAGCGCCCTGGGGTTGAAGCGATAGAGGGCTTCCACCATGGCCTGCATGATCTGTGATTTCTGTTTCTTGCCCTTCACCTTGAGGGTGTCGGTGCTCATTGAAGCGGACTTGCTCATTGGAAAGCTCCCAGCATCGAATAGTTGACCACGGCGATCAGTGAGGTGTGCAGCATCAGAAGGCACCTCCCAGCAGGCTCAGGTGTTCCGCCACCGGACCCAGCGCCAGCACCGGCAGGAAGGAGAGGCCCCCCATCAGCAGCACGGTGACGATCAGCAGGGTTATGAAGAGCGGGCCGCTGACGGGGAAGTCCCCTTCGCTTCGCTCCTGGCGCGGGGCGCGGGCCAGCTGGCCGGCGATGGCCAGCACCGGAATGATGTAGCCGAAGCGGCCGAGCAGCATGGCCAGCCCGATGGCGATGCACTGCCAGCTGTCGGCGGCGGCCAGGCCGGCGAAGGCGGAGCCGTTGTTGCCGGCGGCCGAGGCGTAGGCATAGATCAGTCGGGACAGGCCGTGGGGGCCGTCGTGACCGATGACGGTGGCGGAGTCCGGCATCAGCAGGGTAATGCCGCCGATCACCAATACCCCGACCGGCATCACCAGCATGCTGGCGACCACCCATTTCATCTCGGTGATGCCGAGCCGCTTGCCCAGATAGGTCGGGGTACGCCCCACCATCAGGCCGCACAGGAACACGGTCAGCAACACGAACAGCATCATGCCGTAGATGCCGGAGCCGACCCCGCCGAAGATGACCTCGCCGAGCAGCATGTTGATCATGCCGACCATGCCGCCGAGAGGTGTGAAGCTGTCGTGCATGGCGTTGACCGAGCCGTTGGAGGCGCTGGTGGTCGCCACTTCCCAGATGCTGGAGAGCAGGGGGCCGAAGCGGCTCTCCTTGCCTTCCCAGTTTCCTGCCATGCTGCTGGCGTCAGTGGTGAGCTGGGCGAGGGCTGGGTCCGGTTTCAGCTCCTGGGTGATGGAGACGAAGAGCCCGATCACCATCATCAGGGTCATGGCGACAAGGATGGCGCGGCTGTGGGCCAGGTCCTTCACGTAGCGACCCAGGGTGCAGACCATGGCGGCGGCCAGCGTCAGCAGGGCGACCATCTCCAGCCAGTTGGAGAGGGCGGTCGGGTTCTCGAACGGATGGGCCGAGTTGACGCCGAAGAAGCCACCGCCGTTGGAACCGAGCTGCTTGATGGCGATCTGTGAGGCCGCCGGGCCGAGCGGCAACAGCTGCTCCTGGCCTTCCAGCGCGTGGAACGGCAGGTAGGCCGACAGGCTCTGGGGTACCCCCTGCCAGACCAGCAGCAGCGCCAGGATCAGCGCCATCGGCAGCAGCACGTAGAGACAGAAGCGCACCAGATCCTGCCAGAAGTTGCCGAGGTGGGTGGTCTGCTGGCGGGCGATGCCGCGGAACAGGGCGATGGCGACGGCGGCGCCGGTGGCGGCCGAGACGAAGTTCTGGGTGGTCAGCCCCACCATCTGGCTGAAGTAGGAGAGGCTGGCCTCGCCGGAGTAGGCCTGCCAGTTGGTATTGGTCATGAAGCTGACCGCGGTGTTGAAGGCGAGTTGCCAGTTCAGCCCGGGCAGCTGTTGCGGGTTGAGGGGCAGCAGCCCCTGAGCCATCAGGATCAGAAACAGCAGGCCAAAGCCGGCGCCATTGAAGGCCAGCAGGCTGAGGGCGTAGGACTTCCAGTCCTGCTCGCGCCCGTCCGTGCCGCAGCAGGCCAGGGTGGCGCGCTCGACGGGAGCCAGCCAGCGACTCCTGCCCTCAAATACCCGATACAGGTAGTTGCCAAGCAGAGGCGCCGGCAGCAGCACCAGCAGTACGAACGCGACGGGATAGATGATCTCTTGCCACATATCCGGTTCCTCACTCATGGGTGCGCGCGAGGGCGCGCAGCAGATAGCCCGCGAGGGCGAGGACCAGCAGCAGATATAGCCAATTCATATCGACTCCATTGGTGTAATTGACGACCAAATGGTAGGAATAACCGGCGTAAAGGCGCCATAAAGCCGGATTTGGCAGGCGTAAAATCGGCGTAAAAAAGCAGGTGTGGGCGCGATTTGGGGGAGGGGAAAGATCGAAAAACCCGGCCTGAGCCGGGTTTGGTAGCAAGTCGCTGAGACCTTGAGATGCGGTTAGCGCATTGTCACAAACTCTTCCGCGCTGGTGGGATGGGGAGTGGGAACGCAGTGGCCGGTTTGACCTCTATGCCCTAGCTCCCTCAGCGCATGGTGACAAACTCTTCCGCGCTGGTGGGGTGAATGGCAACGCAGTTGTCGAAGTCCGCCTTGGTGGCACCCATCTTCATGGCGACGCCGAAGCCCTGCAGGATTTCGTCCATGGCGAAGCCGATGCCGTGCAGGCCGACCACCTTCTCCTCGGGGCCGACACAGACCAGCTTCATCCGGGTGGGCTGGCGATGCTGGGTCAGCGCCGAGTACATGGCGGTGAACTGGCTGCGGTAGACCTTGACCTGATCTTCACCGTATTCGGCGACGGCTTCCGGCTCGGTCAGCCCTATGGTGCCGATGGGTGGGTGGCTGAATACCACGGTCGGCACCAGATCGTAGTTGAGGTGCTCATTGGGCTTGTTGTTGAACAGCCGCTCGGAGAGACGGCGGCCCGCCGCGACGGCTACCGGGGTGAGCTGGATGCGGCCGGTGTTGTCACCGACGGCATAGAGGTTGGCGATGGTGGTATTCTGGAACTTGTCGGTCGGGATAAAGCCCTTCTCGTCGAGCGTGATACCGGTGGCGGCCAGGTTGAGGTTGTCGGTGGCTGGGACGCGGCCGATGGCCCAGATCAGGCAGTCGACGGTGAGGTGGCGACCATCTTCCAGCTGCAGAGTCAGGCTCTCATCGGCGTTCTTGACCACGGCTTTCGGAATGGCGTGGGTGTGCAGCTTGGGTCCTTCCTGCGCCATGATTTCCACCAGAGTCTCGTGGATCATGGGATCGAAGTTGCGCAGCGGCGCGTGCTTGCGCACCACCAGGTGGGTTTCGGAGCCGAGCGCCTGCATCACGCCGGCGATCTCCACCGCGATATAACCGGCACCCACCACCGCAACCCGCTTGGGCTGTTCTTGCAACTCGAAGAAACCGTCGGAGTCGATGCCCAGCTCGGCACCCGGAATGGCCGGCACTTCGGGGCGACCGCCGGTGGCGATCAGTATGTGATCGGCGCTGTACTGCTCGCCGTTCACCTCGATGGTGTTGCTGCTGACGAAGCGGGCGAAGCCCTTGATGACAGTGATCTGGTTCTTGCCCAGCACGTTCTGGTAGGACTGATGAATGCGGCCGATATAGGCCTGGCGGGACTCGACCAGCTTGGCCCAGCTGAAGTGGTTGAGAGTGGTGTCGAAGCCGTAGTCGGCGCCATATTTCAGGGCATCGGCGATCTGGCCGGCATACCACATGGCCTTCTTCGGCACGCAGCCGACGTTGACGCAGGTTCCACCCAACTCTTTGGCTTCAATCAGGGCAACTTTCTTACCGTACATGGCAGCCCGGTTGGCCGAGGCGATGCCGCCGCTGCCGCCGCCGATGGCGATATAGTCAAAATGCTGTGCCATTGCGAGGTTCTCCGCTCATTAAGAATGCAATCACAGCATGATGGGGATAAAGCGGCTGGCTCACAAGAGCCAGCACTCAGTTATGTTGGATCGGCAGGCGAATATGGAACTGGGCGCCTTGCTCCGGTTCGCTGATGCAGTTGATGCGACCACGCAGCAGCTGCACCACCAGGTTGTAGATGATGTGGGTGCCGAGCCCGCTGCCGCCCTGACCCCGCTTGGAGGTGACAAAGGGATCGAAGATGCGCGGCAAGATTTCGGGCGGGATGCCGCGGCCGTTGTCGCTGTAGTCGATCAGCAGCTCTTCACCCTGTTGCTCTACCTTGATGGTGATCTTCTTGGGTTTGTCCCAGTTGTCGAAACCGTGGTTGATGGAGTTGAGGATCAGGTTCGAATAGATCTGGGTGAAGCTGCCGGGGAAGGAGAAGATCGACAGCTTGGGATCGCACTGGATATCCACCTCGCACTGGGCCTTCTTCAGCTTGTGACCGAGGGAGACCACCACCTGATGCAGGTTGTCGGCGAGGCTGAAGTTGTAGCGTGCCTCGGACGACTGGTCCACCGCCACCTGCTTGAAGCTGGCGATGAGCTCGGAGGCGCGGCGCAGGTTGCCCTGCAGCAGCTGCATGGATTCATCCAGATTGACGGTGAATTCGGTGAGATAGGAGCGCGACAGCTGCTTGGATTCGATGTGTTGCTTGAAGTCAGCCACCCGCTCCTGCAGGTAGGAGGAGGCGGTCACGCTGATGCCGATGGGGGTGTTGATCTCGTGGGCCACGCCGGCCACTAGGGAACCGAGGGAAGCCATCTTCTCCGACTCCACCAGGGTCTGCTGGGCCTGTTTCAGATCGTCGTAGGCCTTGCCCAGCTGGTCGTTGGCATCGCTCAGGCTGCGGGTACGCTCCACCACCTTGCCCTCCAGCTGTTCGTTGAGCTGGATGATCTCCCGCTCCACCTTCTTGAGGCGGGTGATGTCGTAGCCGAAGCCGATCAGGTATTTGAGGTTGGGCCCTTCATAGAAGGGGGCGAAGGTCCACTGCAGCACCAGCTCGTGGCCCTGCTGGTCATGCATCATGACTTCTTTGTCTTCGATGGAGCCGTGATCGGCCAGGGTGGCCGCCAGCTGGTCGCGCTGCTCCTTGCTGACGAACAGATCCAGCCAGTTGTGCTGCAGTATCTCCTGCTGGTGGTAGCCGGTCAGCAGTATGGCCGCCGGGTTGATGCTGGCGATGTTGAGGTCCGGCTCCATGCAGCAGATGACCATGTTGGCTGAGTTGATCAGGGTGGCGGAGAAGTCCCGCTCCTGCTGCAGCTGTTCGGCGGCCTGATGGCGCGCCGCAAATTCGTCGAGCAGCCGGGTGCGCATCTGGTTGAGGGTGGCGACCAGGGTGTCGAGCTCGTCGGGTTTCTTGCGGGGCAGTGTGCGCCCCTCCAGAGTCAGCTCGTTGGTGAGCCGGTCCAGATTCAACTTCTGGGCGTAGTGGGCGATGCGGTTGAGGTGACGCACCACCAGGTAATAAATGATGATCAGGATGCAAAACGAGACCACCAGGGTCTTGATGGTCTGGCTGACCATGATGAGCACGGATTTTTCGATGAGGCGCTGGTAGATCTGCTCCAGCGAAGCGGCGACGAACAGCTTGCCCACCACCTCGCCCTGATAGGTGAGGTTGAACTCGCGGGAGATGTCGTAACTTTCCCGCTCCACCCCCTGGGTCAGCAGCGGCACTTCCGAGTTGCCGAGCATCTCCTTCACCATCACGAACTGCATGTTGGGCAGGTTCATGATGCCCTCGATCTGCACCTTCACCTGCTCTTCATCCAGGTTCCACAGGCTGGCGGCGATGGGCTGCAGGAAGGAGGCCTCGATCTGGCCGATGCTGTCCTCGATGACGGCCACGTCCTTACGGTAATCCCAGGCAAGCTGCAACACCGTAATGATCATCGCCAATACGGTACTGCACACCAGAATGTAGGAGAGCAGGCGGTATGAGAGTCCGTTACGGCCGACGGCCCTAGCGGTCTTGGAGAAGAGTCCTGACATGGCGTCCTTGCGGTCTGGATATATTGCCATTTAGTTTAACTGCTTCATGCACTTATGTCGTGTTTCGTTCGCGTGATAAAAACAAGGCCCCAAAACGGGGCCTTGTTGATTCAAAAAGGTTTTTAATGACTCCCTTTCGCCTTGGGCGGAATGGATTCATCAAATACCGGCAGCGGTTTGTGTTCGGAGGCCAGGTAGGTGTAGATCACCGGCAGTACGAACAGGGTGAACACGGTACCTATGGCCAGACCGGCCACGATCACGATGCCGATGCTGAAGCGCTGGGCAGCCCCGGCCCCCGTGGCATAGAGCAGCGGGATGAGACCGGCGATCATGGCGGCCGTGGTCATCAGGATGGGCCGCAGACGCACCTTGGCGGCGGTCATGACGGCTTCTATCCGGTTGCGTCCGTGCAGCAGCTGCTCCTCCTTCGCCACTTCACAGATCAGGATGCCGTGCTTGGTAATCAGGCCGACCAGGGTGATCAGACCCACCTGGGAGTAGATGTTCATGGTGGCGGCACCCCAGGCCAGGGCGATCAATGCCCCGCTGATGGCCAGCGGCACGGAGACCATGATCACCAGCGGGTCACGAGCCGATTCGAACTGGATCGCCAGCACCAGGAAGATGATGGCCAGCGCCAGACCGAAGGTGGCGTACAGGGCGCTGCCCTCGGTCACGAACTGGCGGGCCTCGCCCATGAAGTCGTAACGGTAGCCCTGCGGCAGCTTCTCGTCCGCCGTGGTGTTGAGCCAGCTGATGGCGTCACCCATGGTGGTGCCAGGCATCAGCACGGCACCTATGGTGGCGGAGTTGAGCTGGTTGAAGTGGGGCAGGGAGCGCGGCTCACCGATCACCTCGATGCTGATCAGGCTGCCGAGCGGGATGGATTTGCCATCGGCCGCCCGCACGTAGTAGCCCTTGATCGACTCGGGGTTGAGGCGGTATTTGCGCTCGACCTGCGGGATCACCTCGTAGGAGCGGCCATCAAGGTCGATACGGTTGACGTAACCGTCCGACATCATGGTGCCCAGGGTGATGCCGATGTCCTGCATGGTGATGCCGTAGGCACCCGCCTTGTCCTTGTCGATCTTGATCTTCATGGTGGCGGAGTCGTACTGCAGGTCCAGCTCGGAGTAGACGAAGCGTCCACTCCCCTGGGCTGCGGTCAGGATCTCGCTGGCCACCTGATAGAGGCTCTCGAAGTTGTTCGGCGTGGTGATGACGAACTGTACCGGCAGGCCGCTCGAGGCGCCTGGCAGTTCCGGGAACTGGAAGGTGGTGATGGACATGCCGGGCACGTCTTTCACCAGCCCGGCCACCCGGTCCAGCACCTCTTTCTGGCTCGCTTCACGCTGGCTCCACGGCACCATGGAGGCGATACCGAACGCCTGGTTGGCGTTGAACACCCCGGAGAAGACCTGGGAGAAGGCCACTTCCGGCTGGGAGTCCAGCACCTTGTTCACTTGCTCCATGGTCCCCTGGATATAGTCCAGGTTGACGTTGGAGGGGGCGGTCCCCAGCACGGCCATGACGCCCTTGTCCTCGTTCGGCGCGAGCTCGCTCGGGATGAACTTGAACAGCATCGGCAGGCTGGCGAACACGATAACGGCGAACAGCACCACCACGATGCGCTTTTGCATCACGGCGTGCAGCATGGCGTCGTAACGCACCGTCATGCGTTCGAGCAGGTGGTGTACCGTGCTTTCGAACTTGCCCGGCTCCTCGTTGGCCTTGAGCATCTTGGCGCACATCATGGGCGACAGAGTCAGGGCTATGATGCCGGAGACGAACACGGCGCCCGCCAGGGTCAGCGCGAACTCCTTGAACAGGGAGCCGGTGATGCCCCCCATCAGGGCGATCGGCGCGTACACGGCGGCCAGGGTGACCGTCATGGCGATGACCGGCACGGCGATCTCGCGGGTGCCTATGATGGCGGCACGGAACGGATCTTCCCCCTCTTTGACGTGACGATCCACGTTCTCCAGCACCACGATGGCGTCATCCACCACCAGGCCGATGGCCAGCACCATGGCCAGCAGGGTCATCAGGTTGATGGAGAAGCCGAACATCTGCATCACCATCACCACGCCGATCAGACTGAGCGGGATGGTGATAATCGGGATGATGACCGCGCGGAACGAGCCGAGGAACAGGGTGATCACCACCAGCACGATGGCGGCTGCCTCGGCGATGGTCTTGATCACCTCGTGGATCGATTCGTTGATGGCCACGGTGGAGTCATAGAGGACGTTGGCCTCCATGGTGCTCGGCATGTTGCTCTTCAGGCTCGGCAGCATCGCCAGCACGTCGTGGGCGATGTTGATCGGGTTGGCGGTCGGCGCCGCGTTGATGGCCAGTACCACGGCCTCGCGGCCGTTGGCGGTGGCGCGATAGGTGTCGTGGCTCTTCTCCAGGGTCACCTTGGCGATGTCGGCCAGGCGGATCACCTTGCCGTCACGGGTGGAGACCACCAGGCGCTCGAGCTCCTCGGTGGTGTTGACCTGGGTCTCGGCGTTGCCGTTGTAGAGGGTGAAGTAGCCGGTGGCCTGGCCGGTGGCGGACTGATAGTTGTTGCTGTTGAGCACGTTCATCACGTCCGCGGCAGTCAGGTTGAACGCCGCCATCTTGGCCGGATCCAGCCATACCCGCAGGGCGTACTTGGTACCGCCGTACATGTCGACCTTGGAGACGCCGCCGACGGTGAAGAGCTGGGGTTTGATGACCCGCTCCAGGTAGTCGGTGATCTGGCTGGCGTTGAGCTCTGGGCTGGTGAAGCCGATGTAGAGCACCGCCGTGGTGGAGCCGGTGGACATGGTGACCGAGGGGTCTTCCGACTCCTTGGGCAGCTGGGATCGCACCGAGTTGACCTTGGCCAGAATGTCGGACAGGGCGGCGTTGGGATCGGTGTTGAGCTTCATGTAAGCGGTGATGGTGGAGCTGCCGAGCTGGGTGGACGACGTCATGAAGTCGATGTTGTCCGCCTGGGCGATGGCCTGTTCCAGTGGCTGGGTGATGAAGCCCTGGATCAGGTCGGCACTCGCGCCGTAATAGCTGGTGCTGACCGTGACGACCGTGTTGGTCATCTCGGGGTATTCCCTCACCTGCATCTTGAACACGGCCTGCAAACCCAGCAACGCGATCAGGAAGCTGATCGAGATGGCCAGGATGGGCCGTTTGATGAATATGTCGGTAAAGCGCATCTGTCTCTCCGCGTTTTAGAGCATGGGAGCCTGGTCAGGAACCTTCAGACCCTGGTCCTGCACGATTTTTACCTTGGCGCCGTTGCTCAGGCGTACCTGGCCGGACATGACCACTTCGTCACCCGCCTTGATGCCGGAGACCACGTGGGCATCGTTGCCCTTGCGCTCGCTCACCTTGACCACCACCTGCTCGACGCGCTTCACGCCGTCCTGCTCCTTGACCAGGTAGACGTTCTCGCCGTACAGGGTGAAGGTGATGGCGGTCTGCGGCAGCACTATCTGGTCCTTCTGGGCCGGCAGCAGGATGCTGGCGCGGGCAAACATGCCGGAGCGCAGCAGGCCGTCGTTGTTGGGGATGTTCGCCTGCACCTGGATCAGGCCGCTCTGGTAGTTGACGGCCGGCTCGATGGCGCTGATGTGACCCTTGAACTGGCGGTTCGGGTAGGCATCCACGTTGATCCGGATCTCCTGATTCAGGCTGATGCGGGAGATGTCGGTCTGCGGCACGGTGAAGCGCAGGCGCATCACGCTGGTGTCTTCCAGCCGCACTATGTCGGTGCCCGGTTGCAGGTACTGGCCGAGGAAGACGTTGCGCAGGCCGACCACGCCGGCAAACGGTGCGCGCACTTCGCGGCGGGCGATGGTCGATTTCAGGCTCTCAATGTCGGCCTCGAGGGAACGATAGGTCGCCTCGGCATCATCCAGCTGGTCGCGGGAGATGGAACCCTTGGTAAACAGGTTCTGGTAGCGTTCGTACTTGGCCTTGGCCGCCGGCAGCTTGGCCATGGAGGCGCGCAGGTTGGCCTTCTCGACGCTGGCGTCCAGGCTCAGCAGCAGCTGGTCCAGCTTGACGGTGGCGCCGGATTCGAAGGAGATGCTGTCGATGGTACCGGACTGCTCGGTCGACAGGGTCACCCCCTGATTGGGTTCGATGAAGCCGATCGCCTCGATGGTCGGTACCCAGTCACGGGTCTCCACCTTGTGGGTGGTGACCGGGAACTCGGGCTCCGGCATGTTGGCCATGTAGTTGGCTATCATCTTTTGCTTGAACAGGTTGAAGCCAATCACGCTGCCGAACAGGGCCAGCGCGATGAGCAACATGATGCTCATCCACTTTTTCATGAACTCTCGCTCCTGAGATATGAGTGCAATGTTTAAGGGGTCAAAATGGCTCGCCAGCTGGCCCGGATCACGGCTTCCAGCTGCTCTTGCGTCAGTTCGAATTGGTGCACCTGGCTTTGCAACGCCAGGTTCGCCACACAGTCCAGGCTCAGCACCTGCAGTACCCGAACGGGCAGGTCGATAAACAGGCCCTGTTCTATCCCCCGTTCGTAGAAGCGATCCAGCGGGGCCCAGGCGGCCTGGATGACCGGGTCCTGCTCCAGCTCCGCTCCCAGCGGGGATGTTTCATACTGCAATTTGCATTTGAGCGCGTTCGGTTCGTCGACAAAGATGGCGTGGATGTTGAGCCACAGCCGCCGAAATTGTTCGAACGATACCTCCTCTGTCTGCACGCCTTCCATGACCAGGGGATGACACTGGAGGATGGTGTGCCGATAGAGTTGACGGATCAGGTCATCCTTGTCGCTGAAATAGCGATAGATGGTGCCTGCCGCCACCCTGGCTTTCTTGGCCACCACGGCAATGGAGAGGCCGTGGAAACCCTGTTCGCCGAGTACTTCATGAGCCGCATCGAAAATGCGTTCTTTCTTGTTCATGATTGGATGATCACAACGACTGAATGAACGTTCATTCATTCTAGGGAGGCTTTGAGGCAAGTCAAGTTTTGCCCATCGCTGTCAGCAAAATGGGGTGGGGGGAAAAGTAGCGGGGAGGGGCCGGAACCGGCCTGAATAACACAAAATCGCTTAAAAAAAGCCATAAACGATGGAAAAACAAGCGGTTGATTCGGCTTGATAAAAAAAGGGTAGACAAGGTGGGTCCTCATCATTAATATTGCGCCCCGTTCGACAGCGTAGCGCCCGTAGCTCAGCTGGATAGAGCGCTGCCCTCCGGAGGCAGAGGTCACAGGTTCGAATCCTGTCGGGCGCACCATCAAAAGTGCGCCGGTTAAACGGGCGAGTTGAAGAACGAAAACAGCTGTGGTGGCTGTAGCTCAGTTGGTAGAGTCCCGGATTGTGATTCCGGTTGTCGTGGGTTCGAGCCCCATCAGCCACCCCATTTTACAGCTTGTCAGGTACGCGAAGGTGGCGGAATTGGTAGACGCGCTAGCTTCAGGTGTTAGTGCCCCCCGGGTGTGAGGGTTCGAGTCCCTCTCTTCGCACCATACTTGCTGTATAACGAGGATGACCGCATGGTCGTCTTTGTTTTTTGTAGAATCAAAATATTCTCGGTGATTAGCGCAGCCCGGTAGCGCATCTGGTTTGGGACCAGAGGGTCAAAGGTTCGAATCCTTTATCACCGACCACATTCTGAAAAACCTCGCTTCGGCGGGGTTTTTTGCTTTCTGCCTTGCCTATCATCCCGGCTTGCCGCGCCGCTGTAACGTTTGTTTACACTCTATCCGGGCAGTCTTGTCCCCCCTTCAGTTATCCTGCCAGCTGGAGTCCTTGGTGACCGGATGTCACAGACCTCTTTCAGGCTTTTTTATGCATAACAAAATCTCGATTTTCTCCTGCAGACCCGCAGTCATGGCCGCCCTGCTGCTGGGCGGTTGTACCCTCAAGCCGCCGATGGATGAGGTGATGAACTCCATGGTCTCCCAATCGCAGAGCGAGTCTGCCTCCTCCCTCTTGCTGACCTACAACGGCTTCTGTGTCGGTGTTGCCGGGCAGCAGGCCGTCACCCAGGTGTGCGGTGGCAAAGACACCAGGTCGTTTGAGTGGGCGCTGGGGGAGCTGAAGATGCAGGAGACATGCCTGCAGGCCAGAAGCGGCAATGAGCTGATCCTGGCTCCCTGCGATGGTCATGCCCAGTGGGTGTGGCGGGAGGACAAGCTGTTCAACAACAAGGCCTCCCGTTGTCTGGATGTCGCGGGGAGGCGTCATACCCCGAATACGCCCTTGCGTTTGGCAGAGTGCTATGGCGGTGCCAATCAGAGCTTCCTGGTCGGGGGGATTGAGTGATGCGTCCATCTCCTTTGATTGCCGCCTGTCTCTCGCTTTCGCTGGGAGGGTGCCAGAGTCTGGACTCTTCGGATTTTCTGCTGGGGGCCGTGGTGATCGGTGCCATAGGTGCTGCCGCCTACTACGACCACAAGCAGGAGAAGAAGGAAGCCCGCAAGCGAGAAGAGTCGGGGGGGCAGTTGCTGGCAGCCAATGGCAAATGCCTCGACATTGCCGGTGGCGTGCGCAATGGCAACCAGTTGCAGCTTTGGGACTGCAACGGCGGAGAGAACCAGCGCTTTCGTCTGGATGGCAAGGCGGTGAAGGTCGGCGGCAAGTGCCTGGATGTGGCCGGCGGCGATCGCGACACCGGGGCCAGGGTGATCGCCTGGGATTGCCATGGCGGCAGCAATCAGCAGTGGCGCTGGGAGCGGGATCGGCTGGTCAGCCGCAGCAGTCACCTCTGTCTGGACGTATCCAAGGATGGCAGTGCCAATGGTACTCCCCTGATCCTCTGGCAGTGCCATGGGGGCGACAACCAGCGCTTTCGAAGAAAGTAACCCCGGATTGCCAATGCCAGTCAGCATCAACTGACTGGCATTGTTTTTTGGCGTGTCCCGGTGAACGGGGATCAGTAGTTGACGACTTTTTTGGCGTTCCACACCGTCATGGCGAGCAGCATGGAGACCACGGAGGCTCCGAGCCAGAAGTACTGGGCACTGCTGAAGTCATAGTGGGTCACGCCGTCGATCTCGCTGGTCTTGATGAGGGCCGCGGAGACCAGCTCCTGGATGGAGGCGGCGATGTAGGAGCAGAGGCCGATGAAGCCTTTCACGGCACCGACCGCCGTCTTGGGCATCAGGTCGCAGGCGGTCAGGCCGGCCAGGAACACCACCAGACCACCGATGGCGTAGCCGATCAGGGCCAGCGCGACGGCATCCATCATGCGGCTCTGCGGGCCCCAGAACATCAGGCACATTCCGGCCACGTTGGCCAATCCGTACAGCAGGGTAGGGATGTGGCGGTTGGCGTTGAACAGCTTGTCGGAGATGATCCCGGCCAGGATGGCGCCGAGGAAGCCGGCGATGGGGTAGGCCGACATGGCAAAACCGGCGTCGATCAGGCTGTAACCCTTCTGCTCCTGCAGGTAGAGCACGGCCCAGGAGCTCATGGCGTAGCGGGACATGTACATGCAGGCGCAGGCGGCGGCGATGAGCCAGACGACGGGCTGCTTGAGCACGAACAGCTGGGCGCGGCGGATTTCGGCCGGATCCACTTTCTTGGCGATCTCGGGGGCTTCACCAAAGGCGACGGCCGGCTCCGGCAGGGCGTAGGTCTGCGGCCGATCCTTCAGCACCAGATACATGCACAGGGCGGCGATCAGGGAGGCGATGCCGGCGCCGATGAAGCCGGCCTTCCAGCCGAAGTAGCTGACGATGGTGGCGGTCAGGATCCAGGAGATGCCTTCCCCTATGTTGCGCGAGCCACCCCAGACCGAGTAGACCGAGCCCCGTTGCTTGGGGGAGAACCACTGGAAGATGGAGACGCAGGAGGGGGCGGAGCCGACGGACTGGAACCAGCCGTTCAGGCCCCACATCAGCACCAGGAAGAAGGTGGCGGTGTTCATGCCCATCAGGATGGTGCAGATGGACGAGAGCCCCAGCGAGACCGACATGAAGCGGCCTATGTTGGCGTAGTCGGAGAGGAAGCCGTTGGAGAACTTGCCGACGGCGTAGGTGAACAGGAAGGCGGAGCCGATGACCCCCAGCTCCTCCAGGGTCACCACGCCGGAGTCGAGCATGGGTTTCTTGACCACGTTGAGGCTCATGCGCACGACATAGAACATGGCATAGCCCAGTACCAGCCCCAGGAAGACCTGCCACTGGTACTTGCGGTAAATCGAGCGGATTTTATCGGGCGAGGCATCCATGACCGGCAGGTCGGCTCGCGTCTTGAAGAAGTTGAACATGGGGTTCTCCGTTTCTATTTTGGCAGCATGGTTTCAGAGGGAGCTCTGATAGCGGCTGCCATCATATGAAGGGAGAAATTCAGCCGGCAAAAAGCCGGATATGGGTCAACTCTGACTCAATCATGGGAAAACCATGAGTCAAAAATGACATATTTGAACTGTCCTATTGATATTCGATGAATAACAATAGCCGCGTGCCGAGGCATAATGAGTCAGAACTGGCTCATCCTCGTGAAAATAAAAATTACGGCATGTGCCGAATATTAGATGTACTGCACATATTCCTGAATTAACGCGCGAGTCGACCGATAGTCATGCACCTCTTTTGCCGCCGGCTGGCCCTGTTCATGGGCAGCGTTTTGTTGCCATTCAGCACCCTGCAGGCCGCTTCACTGACGGTGCTCACCTCGTTTTCGGAGGCGCCGGTCAAGGCGGTGATCGAGGGCTTTGCCGAACAATATCCCGGGATCCGGGTCGAAGTTATTTATCGGCGCACCATTCCCTCCCTGCGCTTATTAACGGAGGCCGATGCACCGCAAGTCGATATTATCATGTCCTCTTCGCCGACTTTTTTTAACACGCTGGACAAAGCCGGTTTGTTGGCGGCTTTGCCAAATGAAACTATGCCGCCCAAATGGCTCGCTCCCCATACCCTGGGGCTGGGCAATAAAGTGGCCGTGGTCGGTTATTCCAGCAGTGGCATCATGTATAACCGCCATTATCTGGCCAAATATCAGCTGCCGCAGCCCACCAGCTGGCAGCAACTGGCGTCCCCGCTCTTCATGGGGCACGTGATGATGAGCTCGCCCTCTCAGTCCGGCACCACCCACATGATGGTGGAGAGCGTGCTGCAGCAATATGGCTGGCAGCAGGGCTGGGCCCTGCTGATGCGCCTGGGTGGCAACCTGTCGGCCATCACGGCGCGCAGCTTCGGGGTGAGCGACGGCATCAGCCGCGGTCTGGCGGGGGCCGGCCCGGTGATCGACAGCTACGCCCTCACCAGCCAGGCCCGCTTCGATCATGTCGGCTTCAACATCATGCCGGACTCGGTGATCCTGCCGACCTACCTGGGGGTACCCCGTCGCTCGGACAATCCGCACAGTGGCGCCCTCTTCATCCAGTACCTGCTCTCCGACAAGGGGCAGGGGATCCTCGCCACACCCGGCATGGCCAAGGCCACGCTGAGCCAGCCCGGGCTGGCCAGGCAGACCCGCTACGTCACCGACAAGACGCTGCTCTATCGACGGGCAGGCCTGCTCAAGGCCCTGTTCGAGCAGACCATCACCCAGCAGCTGCCCAGGCTGAAGATGACCTGGCAGGGGATCAACGGGTTGAATACCCATGGCGAGCCCTGGCGGGTTGCACTGCTGGAGCAGGCCGTCGCCAAGGCGAGCATGCCGCCGCTGAGCGAGCAGGAGGCGCAGGATCCGGCCCTGCTGGCGCTGTTTGACGGCCTCTATGACCGGGAGCAGGGCAATCCGCAGGCGGAGCGGGTGATGCACCAGTGGCGCCAGGCGACCGAGGCGCGGCTGAACGAGGCGCAGCGGCTGGTCGAACAGGCGGCCAGGCCATGAGCCGGCTGGGGCACCTGCTGGCCATGCCGCGCAGCCTGGGGCGGCGGCTCATCCTCGCCTTCGTGGCCATCACCGCCCTGACCGGCGCCATGGGCATGGCCGCCTATGTGATGTGGGATCGGCTGGGCCGGCAGATCCACCTCATCGTGGAGGAGAGCCTGCCCGCCATCGACAACGCCTATCAGCTGGAGCGGGCCAGTTCCCGCCTGTTGTTGTTGCTGGCCCAGCTGCGCGATACCCGGGATCCGGTGCAGTATCAGCGCCTCTCCCACTCGGTGTCGACCACCCTGGGGGACATCCAGCGTGCCTACCGGCTGGGCACCCCGGGGGATCAGGAGACACCCTCGCAACGCCAGGCGTTCGAGGAGCTGAGCGCGCTGGTGGCGGATCACGGGCGCTACCTCAAGCAGCAGATCGAGCACGCCGAAACCCTGCAGCAACTGCAAAAGCGCAGCAACTGGCTGCATCAGGATCTGGTGGACGATGCCGCCCCTCTGCTGCAGGAGGTGGAGTGGCACCTGACCGGCATGGTGGCCAGCCCGGACGACATGAGCGAGTTTGGCAACGTCATCAAGGAGTTCTCCGCCCTGCAGGATCTCACCTTCAAGGAGAACGAGCTGCAGTCCCTGGTCGGCGAGGTGATCGCCCAGCGTTATCAGCAGGATCTGGAGAGCGCCTTCCTGTTCATCGGCTACAAGATCGACGAGATAGACGAGCTGACCTCGCGGCTAGCGGAGTACCCCTCGACCGTGAGCTACCGCCAGATCCTGCAGGACATCATCACCCTGGTGAAGCCGGACGGCCCGCTGCACCGGCTGCTGCTGGCGGATGTGCAGACCCATCAGCAGCTGACGGCCCTGCGCCCCCGGCTGGACGACGCCGTGTCGCGCTATCACCAGAAGGTCAGTCTGATGGTGAGCGACGCCAACCGCTCCCTCAGCGCGCTGGGGGAGGACAGCAGCCAGCAGGTGGCGACCGGCAAGCTGGTGATCCTGGTGGTGCTGGTGCTCACCCTGCTGCTCAGCATCTTCGTGCTGGTGGTGCTGATCGGCCGCCGGCTGATCAAGCGGCTCGACCTGCTGGGGCAGGAGCTGGACAGGGTCGCGGCGGGCCGGCTGGACGTGCCGGTCAGCACCAGCGGCCGGGACGAGATCGGCCGACTGGGCGACAGTTTGCGCCACTTCAGCCAGCAGTTGCAGCAGATGGAGCGGGCCAACGCCCTCAACCTCATCAACAACACCCAGGCCTGCCTCATCACCTGCCATCCTGATGGCACCATAGAGTCGGTCAACCCGAGCGCGCTCACCCTGTTCCGGCAGACCGGCATCGAGCCGGGCCGGCCGTTGTGGCAGGCCTTTCCGCCAGCGGCGAGGGCGATGCTGGCGGATCAGTTCGGGGCGGACCAGCCGCTGCACCGGCTCGGCCACAGCGAGTGCACCCTGGCCTGCGATCAGGACGAGACGCCCCGTTTCCTGCATCTCAACCTGCGCCGCTTCGAACAGGGGCGCGGGTACAGATTCATCATCACCATCACGGATGTCACCCGCCAGGAGCTGACGGCCAGGGAGCTCAGCCTGCGGGTGGCGGAGCGTACCCGCGAGTTGACCGAGAACAACCGGCTGCTGGCGGAGGAGGTGGTACAGCGCCAGCAGGCGGAGCGCACCCTGTTGCAGACCCAGGATGAGCTGATCCAGGCGGCCAAGATGGCGGTGGTGGGGCAGGCGATGACCAGCCTGGCCCACGAGCTGAACCAGCCGCTGTCGGCGATGATGACCTACCTCTACACCAGCCGGGCGGCCCTCGCCGCCGGTCAGCTGCAGGCGCTGGACCAGGATCTGGGCAAGCTCGACAAGCTGGGGCGGCGCATGAGCCGCATCATCAATGCGCTGCGCCATTTCGCTCGCAAGTCGCCGGCCGAGGAGGTGCGGGTCCGGCTCGAGCTGGGGGCGCTGGCCGAACAGGCCATGTTGCTGCTGGAGACGCGGGCGAAACGCGATGGCTGCACCCTCTGCAACGAGTTGCCGGAGGGGCTCTGGCTCGAGACCGACCCCGTGCTGCTGGAGCAGGTGCTGGTCAACCTGCTGGTAAACGGACTGGACGCGGTGGCTGGGCTGGCGCGGCGGGAGATCCGGCTGCAGCTGTTGGAACGAAGCGAGGCCCGGCTGCGACTGGCGGTGGTCGACAGCGGTGCCGGCTTTGGCGAGGCGATCCTGCCCAGGCTGTTCACCCCCTTCACTACCTCCAAGGAGGTTGGACTGGGGTTGGGGCTGACCATCTGCCGCTCCCTGCTGACCCGCTGCGGCGGCGAGATCATGCTGGGCTCGGCGCTGACTGGCGGCGCCATGGTGATAGTGGAATTGACGGCGGTCGACCCTGCCGGGTCGAACGCCCATCAGAACGAGGAGAGTGCCATCTATGCTGTTGCCCGCTAACCGTCCCGCCAACGTGCTGCTGGTGGACGATGACGAGGACGTGCTGGAGTCCTATTGCCACCTGTTGCGGCTCTCCGGCTACCAGCCGAGGGCGACCACCTCCCCCCACGAGGCGCTGGAACTACTGGCCGGCCAGTGGCCCGGGGTGCTGGTCTCTGACATCTACATGCCCGCCATGAACGGCATGGAGCTGCTGACTCGGGTGCACGAGATAGATGCCGAGATCCCGGTGATCATGATCACCGGCCATGGCGACATCCCGCTGGCGGTGAAGGCGGTGAAGCAGGGGGCGTTCGACTTTCTGGAGAAACCGCTCCATCCCCAGGATCTGCTGGGCCTGCTGGAGCGGGCCTGCCAGCAGCGCAGCGCCGTGCTGGCGCGCCGCAGCGAGATCCAGGCGACGGTGGATGACGAACTGATCGGCACCAGCCCGCAGATAGTGGCGATCCGCGGCCAGCTCAACCAGCTGGCGCAGACCGACAAGGATCTGCTGCTGGAGGGGCCGGCCGGCTCTGGCCGCCACACCCTGGCCCGGCTGCTGCACAGGATCAGTGCCCGGCGAGAGCAGGCCTTCCAGCTGCACGACTGCGGGTCGGCTCCTAGTCTGGCCGAGGTGCAGGCCAGCCTGGCGCAGGCCGAGCAGGGCACCCTGGTGCTGCAATCCCCGGCCCGCCTGAGTGCCGACTGCCAGCGCTGGCTCGGCAACCACCTGCTGGATCAGGAGCGCAAGGGAGGCAAGTCGCTGCGCACCATAGCGCTGTTCGAGGAGTCGCCGGAGGCGCTGGTGGAGCGCCAGCAGCTGATGCCTGAGCTCTACTACTTCCTCTCTCAGGTGCGGCTCAGGCTGCCGCGGCTGGTGGAGCGCAGCTGCGACATCATTCCCCTGTTCCGGGCCTTTCTGCGACAGGGCTGCAAGCGTATCGGCCGGCCGGTGCCGGCGGTGGATCGCGCCTATCTGGAGACGCTCAAGCGGCATCAGTGGCCCGGCAATCTGCGTGAACTGCGCAACGTGGCCGAGCTCTATGCGGTGGGGATCGTCAAGCTGGCCGGTGCGGAGCGGGCCATGCCGCTGGCCAGCGGCAAGGAGCCGCTGGACGATCTGGTGGAGGAGTTCGAGCGGCGGGTGATCGAGGATACCCTGTTCCTCTTCTCCGGCCGGGTGACCGACGCCGCCCAGTACCTCGGCATTCCGCGCAAGAAGCTTTACCTGCGCATGAAGAAGCACCAGCTCGACAAGGAGCAGTTCAAGCCGGCCACCTGAGGGGTTGCCGGCCTGCTCGTTCGGAGGATTATCCGGGCGGGAGCACGCCATGAGCCGCAGCGTGGCTCATGGCGCCTTGTCTCAGGCGACGTCGACGCCCTGCAGGGCGAACAGCTGCTCCAGATAGACGGCGACGCCGTCCTCGTCGGAGCTCAGGGTCTGCTCGTGGTTGGCCAGCGCCAGCTTGAGCCGGTCGTGGGCATTGCCCATCACCACGCCGCGGCCGACCATGCTCAGCATCTCGAAGTCGTTCATGCCATCGCCGAAGGCCACCGCCTGGGACATCTCCAGCCCGTGCTGCTCCAGCACGGCGCGCACCGCATTGCCCTTGTGCACCCCGGCGTGCATCACCTCGAGACAGTCCGGCAGGGAGAAGGTGACGTTGAGCCGATCACCATAACGCTGGTTCAGCTCTGCCTCGATCTGCAGCAGCTTCTCGTGCTCGCCGATGTAAAACACCTTGTTGACCTTGTCCAGCGGGTGGCTGGCGAGATCGGTCAGGCGATAGCTGAAGCCGGATTCATGATGGAACTGCAGCAGCCAGGGCATCTCCTCTTCTACCAGCCACTCGTCGCCGTAGTAGAGGTTGATGTGGATGGAGGGGTCGCGCTCCAGCGCGATCAGCTCGGCCGCCACGCTGTCCGGCAGGGCCTGGTTGAAGATCAGCTGATCCTGCTTGTCGTGCACCACGGCGCCGTTGGAGGTGATGAGATAGATGTCGAGCCCGAGCGTGTCGCGGATGCTGCGCACATCCACATGGTGACGGCCGGTGGCCACCACGAACTTGACTCCCTGATCCACCAGACGGTGCAGGGTATCGCGGGTGCGGGGGGAGATCTGGTGCTGCCCGTTGAGCAGGGTGCCATCGAGATCAGATACAACGACCTTATACATCATCACCTCGGGGTTACGAATGAAAGCGGGAGCAGTGTACAGCAACCGCTCCCGCGACCCCATTTATTTAGGGATACAAAAAATAACCAGACGTCAGTAGCGCGCGAAGAAGGCCAGGGTAGCGTTGAGCGCGGCCTGGCGCTGGGGATCGGCCTCCATGAACAGCTCGTGCCAGGCCCCTTCGATGCGCAGCGGCTTGCCCCCTTCGCAGCGGGCGAGCGCGCAGAAGGCGTCCTGCGCCGCGTTGTCCACCACGCCGTCGTCGCCAGCCTGCAGCAGCAGCAGCGGCGTCTTGATGGCTCCGGCCTCGGCCACGGCGGCGTCCGCCCCCGTCAGCCCCTGATAGATCCAGTGGGCGGTGGCGCCCCCCAGCTTGATCTGCGGGCGCTGCTCATAGAGCTCGCGGAAGGCCTGATAGCGGGCTTCGCTGTGGCTCAGACCGTTGTCGGCAAAGTCGTGGCTCTCGTACGGGCCCTGGCTCGGGCCGTAAGGAGGCTCGCCCAGCCAGCCGCCGACCGTGCCTATGGTGGCCGCCAGCCCCTTGGCCAGCCACTTGGGCAGGCCGCCCAGGTTGATGCCCATCATGGGGGAGGAGAGCACGGCCGCCTCGATGTCACCGGGCCAGCGCTCCAGATAGCGGGCCGAGATGGCGCCGCCCATGGAGTGGGCCAGCAGGAACAGCTTGGCGGGCTGATCCTGGGCGATCACCTCGTCATGAAACTGCTTGAGATCGAGCACATAATCGTCGAACTGGTCGACATATCCCTTCTCCGGGTCGGCCAGCAGCCGATCGGACAAGCCCTGGCCGCGGTGGTCGATGAGGTAGAGGCTGTAACCCTGACGCCACAGATCCCAGGCCAGCTCCTGATACTTGAGGTAGCTTTCGACCCGGCCGTTGACGATGAGGATGGCGCGATCGACCTTGGCCTGGCGCAGGGCGGCATAGCGGATGGTGACGCCATCCTTGCCCTTGAAGGCGCTCTCGACGGCGTGCTGGCGCCAGAAGTCGGGGAGCGTATGCTGATGGAGGGTGGCGACGTCGGCTTCCGGCGTCAGCTGGTAGGGATTGTTCACGGCGAGGGCTCCGGCAGAAAACAGGGTCAGGGCCAGCAGGGCGGGCGACATCAGCTTCATGATGCCGACTCTTGCTGCCAGTGCTGGTAAAGCCCCTCGATGTCGCCCGAGCAGAGCAGCGGCATGGCCGCCTGCAGGCGCGGCAGCGGCCAGTCCCACCACCGCATCTCTTGCAGCAGGGCAATCTGCTCATCGCCGAAGCGGCGACGGATCGGCTTGGCCGGGTTGCCGCCGACTATGGTGTAGGGCTCCACATCCCGGGTGACCACGGCGCGGGTGGCGATAACGGCGCCATCGCCTATGGTGATGCCGGGCATGATCATGGCTTCCGAGCCGATCCAGACATCATTGCCGACCCGGGTATCCCCCTTGCGCTGAAAGCCGCTCTGCACCCCGTCGCCAAAGGTGGCCGGATCGAACGGGAAGGTGGATACCCACTCCATGCGATGGCCCTGATTGCCGGCCAGCAGGAAGGTGGCACCCGAGCCGATGGAGCAGAACTTGCCGATGAGCAGGCGATCCACCTCGCCCCAGATGCCGCTCTCCCAGGTCTCCCGGGTCGAGCCGTCACCCAGCAGATAGCGTACGCAGTGATCCTCGAACGTCTTGCCATGGTAGTAGCCGGAGTAGTAGCTGTAGTCGCCCGCCTCGATATTGGGGTTGCTGAGATGCTCCCGTATTACCTGGGACTCCAGCCAGCTGCCAAAGGGACTATTCATTATTATTGCTCCTGTAATTGCTCATCTTGCTGTGCTGCCCAGCCTTTGCGGGTCAGCTGCATCTGCTGCCACCACTGCTCGTCAGCCAGGATCTCACCGGCCGGGCCGAGCTGGGGATAGGGCATCTCCTTCTCCTTGCAGAGCTGGGCATAGACGGGGTAGCCCCCCTCGAACAGTATGCTGTTCTGCTCTTCCAGGCTTAAGGGGCAGCCGCGTTGATAACAGTCGGCCAGCTCGCGTTGGCGCTGGGCCTCGTAGAGGATGGCGGCGGCGGCCACCGAGACGTTGAGGGACTGCACCATGCCCACCATGGGGATGACGATATGGTGATCAGCCAGGGCCAGCGCCTCTTCGCCGATGCCGTGCTTCTCCTGGCCCACCAAGATGGCGGTGGGCTTGGTGTAGTCGATGGCGCGAAAATCCACCGAGCTGTCGGAGAGGTGAGTCGCCAGGATCTGCATGCCGGAGGCCTTGAGCTCGGCCACCGCGCTGCCGATGTCCGGGTGCAGCTTCACGTCCACCCAGTTCTGGCTGCCGCGAGCGGTACCCTTGCGCTTGTGGATCCAGCTCTTGGGCCAGACCGCGTGTACCCGGTGGATGCCGATGGCATCGGCGGTGCGCACGATGGCGGCCAGGTTGTGTGGCTTGTGGACCTCTTCCATGCAGACGGTCAGATCGAGCTGGCGCTGGGCCAGCATGTCGGAAATTCGTTTGAAGCGTTCAGGTGTCATGTCAGTTTCTATCGGGTGAGGCCGGTGTGCGCATCGCTTGCATGCACAGGGTCAAATCGGGCCGGCGCCGGGCCAGCATGTCTCTTGAAAAGCAGCAGGCGGCTTGCGCCGCCTGTGTTCAGTTTTTCTGCCGGCTCACCTTGAGCACGTTCGGCATCACCCGGATCTTGCGCATGATGTTGGCGAGGTGGATCCGGCTCTTGGTGGTGATGAGCAGGGTGACCAGGTAGACCCGGCCATCCTTCTCTTCGGTGCTGATGGCGTGAATGTTGGCTCCGGTGGCGGCAATCACGTTGGCCAGCTCCGCCAGGGCACCCTGGTGGTTGACGATCTCGATGCTGATGCCGGTGCGGAACTCCTGTTCCTGCTCCTTGTCGACTTCCCACTGTACCGGCAGGTACTTGTCCGGTTCCTTGCTGTAGCCCTTGATGTTGCGGCAGGCTTCCTGGTGGATCACCAGCCCCTTGCCCGGGCTGATGTGGGCGATGATGGCGTCCCCCGGGATCGGGCGGCAGCAGTTGGCGAAGGTGACCAGCATGCCGTCGGCACCCTTGATCGGCATCTTCTTGCTGCTGGACTTGGGCTGTTCTTCCGGCGGCAGCTCATCCCCCAGCATGCGGCGCGCCACCATCACGCTCATGGCGTTGCCAAGGCCCACGTCGGCCAGCAGGCCCTGCAGGTTCTCGTGCTTGGTGTCGGCCAGCACCTGCTTGATGCGCGGCTCGGGGATGTCTTCGATGTTTTTGGCGCCGAGTGCATGGTTGAGCAGGCGGCGACCCAGCACTACCGACTCTTCGGTGCGCAGGTTCTTGAGGAACTGGCGGATCTTGGAACGGGCCTTGGTGGTCACCACGAAGTTGAGCCAGGCCGCGTTTGGGCGGGCCCCCGGCGCCGTGATGATCTCCACCGTCTGGCCGGAGTGCAGCGGGCTGCTCAGCGGATAGGGGTGGCGGTCGACCCGCGAGCCGACACAGGCGTGGCCGATGTCGGTGTGCACCGTGTAGGCGAAGTCCACCGGAGTGGCCCCGGCGGGCAGCTCCATGATGCGCCCTTCCGGCGTGAACACGTAGATCTCGTCAGGGAAGAGGTCGGTCTTGACCCCCTCGATGAATTCAAAGGAGCTGCCGGCGCTCTGCTGCAGCTCGAGCAGGCTCTGCATCCAGCGCTGGGCGCGGATCTGGGCCGTGGTGCCCGAGCTGTCGCCATCCTGCTTGTAGGCCCAGTGGGCGGCGACGCCCTTGTCGGCCATCTGGTCCATGAATTCGGTGCGGATCTGCACCTCCACCGGCACCCCGTGCGGCCCCACCAGTGAGGTGTGAAGCGACTGATAGCCGTTGGTCTTGGGGATGGCGATGTAATCCTTGAAGCGGCCGGGGCGGGGCTTGTAGAGACTGTGCATCTGGCCCAGCACCCGGTAACAGGTATCTATGTCCTTCACCCTCACGCGAAAGGCGTAGATATCCATTACCTCATGAAATTGCAGCTCTTTTTTCTCCATCTTGTTGTAGATGGAGAACAGGTTCTTCTCGCGGCCGCTGACTTGGGATTCGATGCCTGCTTCCCGCAGCCGGCCTTCAATCTCGCTCTGGATGGAGTCGATGATCTCGCGGCGATTGCCGCGGGCGCGCCGTACCGATTCGCGCAACACCCGCGAGCGCATGGGGTAGAGCGCCTCGAAGCCCAGCTCTTCCAGTTCGTTCTTCATGGTGTGAATACCGAGGCGGTTGGCGATGGGGGCGAAGATTTCGAGGGTTTCCCGGGCGATGCGGCGGCGCTTGTCCGGCCGTAGCGAGCCCAGGGTGCGCATGTTGTGGGTGCGGTCGGCCAGCTTGATCAGAATGACCCGGATATCCTGGGTCATGGCCATCACCATCTTGCGGAAGTTCTCGGCCTGGGCCTCCTTGCGATCGCGAAACTTCAGCTTGTCGAGCTTGGAGACGCCTGATACCAGCTCGGCGACGGCATTGCCGAACAGCTCGGCCAGGTCGTCCTTGGTGACCGGGGTGTCTTCGATGACGTCGTGCAGCACGGCGGCCATCAGGGTTTCGTGATCGAGGCGCATGTCGCCCAGAATGCGGGCCACGGCAACAGGATGGGTGATGTAGGGCTCACCGCTGGAACGCATCTGCCCCTGGTGAGCATCGCGGGCCACCACATAGGCTTGCCTGAGCTTCTCGACCTGCTCGGCTGGCAGGTAGGAACTGGCTATTTCTTTAAGGTTTTCAAATAAATACAAGACAGTCCCCGCAGCGGTTAAACGGCAATCCGTGAAATTGAGGGTATGCCCTCGAGTTTGCGAGGTTTTCGAGCGGTTGTAAATGGGGATAACAGTCGGCACCCGGGCGGGCGCCGACTATAGGAAACAGCTGACTTAACCGCGGCCTTCGGCGATGGCAGCAACGGCAGCCAGCTCGGCGGCTTCCTGCTCTTGCTGCTCGTAACGGTCCTGGGTGTCCATCACCTGGTTGTTCACCAGACCCAGTTCGATCTCACGCAGGGCGATCACGGTCGGCTTGTCGTTCTCTTCGTCAACCAGGGGATCTTTGCCTTGAACCGCGATTTGACGGGCGCGGCGTGCGGCGACCAGCACCAGGTCAAAACGGTTACCTACCTGTTTTACAGCATCTTCTACAGTAACGCGTGCCATGCAGGACTCCAGTGTTTGGGCTTTCTCGGTTTAAAAAAGCGGTGTTTAAAAATGACGCAAAAGTTTACTTGTTTTTGGCCTATTCTGCCAGTAGCTGTTGCAGCAAGTTTTGTTGGGCCTGCTGCTGCTGGCGCAATTCCAGCCGTTGGCACTCGATGATGGCCCTGAGCTGGAACAGCGCCTGCTCAAAGTCTTCGTTGATGATGACATAGTCATACTCGTCGTAGTGCACCATTTCGGCAATGGCTTTATCCATCCGGCCCTTGATCACCTCTGCACTGTCCTGGCCGCGGCCGATCAGGCGACGCTCCAGCTCTTCGCGGCTGGGGGGCAGGATGAAGATGGATTTGGTCGGCATCTGCTCGCGGATCTGGCGGGCTCCCTGCCAGTCGATGTCGAGGAAGACGTCGATGCCCTGCGCCAGGCAGGCTTCGATGGCGGCGCGGGAGGTGCCGTAGTAGTTGCCGAACACCTCGGCCCACTCCAGAAAGTCGCCACGCTCGATCAGCGCCTTGAACTCTTCCACCTTGACGAAGTGGTAGTGCACCCCGTGCTCTTCACCGGGACGGGTGGCGCGGGTGGTGTGGGAGACCGACAGCTGCATCTTGCCTGCGCTGTTGTGCTGGGTCAGCAAGGCATTGAGCAGGCTGGATTTACCCGCTCCGCTCGGGGAGGAGATGATATAGAGAGTGCCTTGTTGCGCCATGTCTGTACCTTTAATCTAAACCCGTGTTTTGGTTGTAGCAGAGGCCGCCGTCTTGTGCCCGAAAGGGAGACAGCCAAATCCGAAACGCGGAAAATTCTTGAAGAAGAGGGATGTAAAGGCGGCGAATTTTAACAGAAGGCAGCGGATAAAAAAACGGCCGGAATCATATTCCAGCCGATCAAAGTATTCGTAGCTTGCTGCGGGAGCGTAACCCACATCAGCCCTCATTCTGCCTGCCGTTGCGGGGTCGGGCCAGCAGATTATCCCTGCCGCTGGCTTCGGGATTTCCGAGTTGCGCGCATCATCAGCGTGGCAGTTGGCGCTCGGCGCAGAGCCGGTCGAAGGCGGCGATGACCCGTTCGCTGGTGATTTTGCCCATGGCGTCCGGATCCTTGAGGCGGGTGCGCCAGCCGAGCTCGGCCAGCGGCTTGCCGGTCTCCTGCTCAATCAGCTCCTGATAGACGCTGACCGCGTAGTCGCGGCACAGATAGGGGCCGGTACGATCCGGGTTGTGATGGGCATAGAGGCCGAGAACCGGCGTACCCACCAGGGTGGCCATGTGAGCCGGGCCGGTATCGGGAGCCAGCACCAGGCTGGCCTCCTTGATCAGCGCCAGCAGTTGCTTGAGGTTGGTCTGCCCCACCAGATCCACCGGCTTGCTGTGGCTTAAGCGCTGAATATTGGCGGCCAGATCCTGTTCCAGCTTGGCCGGCCCGCCACACAGATAGACCTGAAACCCCTTGCTGGCGGCGTGATCCGCCAGTGCGGCATAGCCGGCGGCAGTCCAGTTCTTGAAGGCCTTGCTGGCGGCGGCACAGATGAGAAGGGTCGGCTTGCCGCCGATCTTCTCCTTCGCCCAGGCCTGGTGCTCGGCGCTGATGGGCAGTTGCCAGTCAGGGGTCAGATCCTGGATGCCAAGCTCTTTGGCGAAGGCGAGGAAACCGTCCAGCACGTGAGGCGAGGCGGGGGATGGCACCTTGTGATTGGTGAACAACCACTGGCCGTCGCTGGCCCGTTCCCGATCAAACCCGAGCTTGACCTTGGCCTTGATGCCGAGGGTGGCGATGCTGGCCCGCATGGCCGCCTGCAGGTGCAACAGGGCATCGAACCTGCGCCCCTTGAGTGCCTGCCAGAGCTCGCGATAGCCGCGCCAGCCCTTGCTCTTGTCGAAGGGGATGACCTCGACCCCGGGCAGATCGGCAAACAGGGTCGCCTCAATCTTGCCGGTGATCCAGGTGATGCGGGTCTGGGGCCAGGCCCGCTGGATGACGCGCACCAGCGCCAGCGCGTGGCAGCAGTCGCCGATGGCGGAGAGCCGCAGGATGCAGATGGAGGAGGGCGGCGTTTGGAACAGCGGCATGATGTGGCGCAACGATGGCAAAATGGATGGATGGCATTATGCAAACTCCCCTGTGGATTGTAAAATTGCGCACGACTGGCAGCCGGCCCCACCGGGCCCCTGTTGCCCTGGCCCTGAGCGCCAACCCGTAGCGATGACCGACCGGAATGACCAAGATGCAAATTCAGACCGAACACAACCAGATCTGCTGGTATGCCGAAGGGGCGTTTCGCGACCCTTCTCCCGAGCTGTTTGATCCGGCCTGGTGGCAGAACAACCGGCAGGTGGTGGGTACCTCCATCGGCCGCGGTGTGACCTGGTTCGTGAAGGATGAATCCCGCCACCTGGTGCTGCGTCACTACTATCGCGGCGGCATGGTGGGCAAGGTGGTGCGGGATCGCTTCTGGTTCGAGGGAGTGGAGTCTAGCCGGGCCATGGCCGAATACAGCCTGCTGGCCAAGTTGAGCGCCCAGGGGTTGCCGGTGCCGCGCCCGTTTGCCGCCCGCATGGCCAAACAGGGCCCCTTCTACCGGGCCGACATCCTGATCGAGCGCATCCGCGGCGCCAAGGATCTGGTCGCCCTGCTCAAGCAGGGGCCGATCGCCGGCGAGGTGTGGCACAAGGTGGGCCAGACGGTGCGCCAGTTGCACGACGCCGGGGTCTATCACGCCGATCTCAACAGCCACAACCTGTTGCTCGACAAGGAGGGCAAGGTGTGGGTGATCGACTTCGACAAAGGGGCCATCCGCTCGCCCGGCAACTGGCAACAGGCCAACCTGGAACGCTTGCTGCGCTCCTTCAACAAGGAGTCCCAGCTGCATACCAGTTTTCACTTCGTACCGGAGAACTGGCAGGCCCTGATGAACGGCTATCAAGGAAAAGCGAGCTGACCCTGTTGCTCGGCGCGAGAGCCAATGTTACTTATTGAGAAGGTCTTCAGATTCGGTGTCGAGGCGCTCGATGGACATGCTCAAGGCTCCCCTCAGGGAGGCAATTACCCGGTTTGATCTGGCGCTGATGGCGGATGCCATCGCCTTGCTGGAGGCAGGGCTCTGGAGCTGGAGTCCGCAGCAGGGCGTGCAGCGGGATCTCTCCTGTCTGCGGCTGCTGGGATTGAACGAAGCCGGTCTGGATGATCTCGGCTGGCTGGAGCGGGTGCACCCCGACGACCTGGGGAGCTTGCAGGAGGCGCAGCTGGCCTGCCAGAGCGGGCGGGTGGCCCAGATCCGGCTCGAATACCGGATCCTGCATCACGATGGCCACTATGTTCGGCTGGAAGAGCGGGCCAGGCGCGATGTCCACGGCCAGGTGCTGGGGGTGGTGCGTCTGCTCGAACCGCAGGCGGTGCAGGTGGAGGAGCGGCACGGTACCGATCCCCTCACTGGGTTGGAGAGCCGCAGCCGCTTCGAACAGCTGCTCGATGAGCGGCTGGCCAGCGCCAGCGGCAGCTTCAGCCTGCTGCAATTCACCGTCGATCACAGGGCCAAGATCCAGCAGCTGTTTGGCGAGGCGGCCTGCGACGCCATGCTGGCCAAGCTGGCCCGCATCGTGCGCCATGAACTGCGGCGGGAAGACCCCTTCGCCCGCTGGGACGAAGACGGCTTCATCCTGATGCTCTCCCAGACCGACCGACTGAGCGGCCTCGAGATTGCCGAGCGGCTGCGGATGGAGATCGCCGATGCCAGCCTGTTGCCGCAGCGGCCGGTGACCGTCAGCATCGGGCTGGTGCAGAGTCAGGCCGGCGAGCAGATCGATCACCTGCTGGCCCGGCTGGCCACCTGTCACGGTCAGGCCAGACGGGAGCACAACACAGTCGTTGGCTGATTTTTAGTCAGCGCTCACTTACCCCATGACGCTGGCACACCCAGAGGGAGGCCAGCATCAGCAGGCCGCCCAGGCTGAGCCTGAGCAGGTCGGTATCCTTGCCCCATAGCACTAGGTTGACCAGCAGGCCCGCCGGGATCAGAGCGTTGTTCATGATCGCCAGCACGCCGCTGCTGACCTGGGTCGCCCCCTTGTTCCACAGGAAGTAACCAAGGCCAGAGGCACCGATCCCCAGCCACAGCAATATGCCCCACTGCAGGGCGCTGGTGGGGTATTGCGGCGTGCCGAGCAGCCACCAGGCGGGTAGGGCCACAGCCAGGGCACCCAGATAGAAGCAGCCGAACACCGCCAGTTGCGGCGGTTGCTGTTCCTCCCGTGCCAGCAGTACCTTGTAGCCCACCTGACCCAGGGCGAAGCAGACGTTGGCACCCTGCACCACCAGGAAGCCCAGCACGTAGCTTTCGGTCAGCCCGTCGAAGCGGATGACGGCCGCCCCCACCACCGCCAGCAGTGCTCCCCACAGATAGATCGGCTTGAAGCGCCGCTCCAGCAGATCGTGGATCAGGGTGACGTAGATGGGGGTGAAGATGGTGAACACCAGCACTTCCGGCACCGTCAGCAGCAGGAAGGAGTGGTAATAGAACAGATACATGATGCCGAGCTGGGTGGCACCGAGGGCCATCAGCTTGGCCACCAGGTCGGGCCGCAGCCAGCGGCGGCGCAGGAAGGGCAGGAACACCAGGCTGGCGAGCACGATGCGGGTCAGCACCGAAAAGTAGGCATCCACCTGGCCGGCGAGATAGACCCCGATCAGGCTGAAGGAGAATGACCAGAGCAGGGTAACCCCTATCAAGTAGTTCATGTGGTTGATTTGTCGTCAGTTGTCAATTTTGAAGGGGGCTATGATGGCCGAGAAGGAAGCCGTGATCCAGCGTTTATGGCGCCAGTTGCCACAGATCGGAGCATTTGCCTTTAGCGCGAGCAACGGGGCAGGATCCGCCACCGACTGGAGTGGCAGCGGCGAGGGGGAGGTGGTGGTGACCGATCACCAGGGCGGCTGGTTGTTTGTCGAGACGGGTCGCTACAACACGCCCCATGGCCGGGTGCTGACCATGCACAACCGTTTCTGGTGGCAGCGCGGCGAGCAGGGGATCCGCCTCTCTCATCTGCGCTATGAACAGCCGGTGGTGCTGTTTGAGCTGTTGCCCCAGGCCGATGGTCGCTGGCTTACTGCCGAACCCCATCTGTGTGGCCAGGATCACTACAGCGCCGAGCTGACGCCGGCCGAGGGCGGTTTTCTGCTCGGCTGGCAGATCACAGGTCCGCGCAAGAACGAGCGGCTCAGTTATCGCTATCTGGCGTGATGGGACGGCAAGGCCGCCAGGCGGGCATAAAAAAACCGGCGCAGAGCGCCGGTAGAGGGGACAAATCGGAGGTTTTTTTAAAACGGTCCCAAAAACAGGAGAGATACACTCTCGTCACACATTCAGAAACAGAGGTCAGGCGCTCAACGCATAGCTCAGCATGGCTTGCAGCTTGCTGTCGAAGAACCAGGGCAGCAGCACCATCAACAGCCCGAGCAGACCCACCAGCCGCCGGCGATACTGCCAGCCGGCGATCACCACCAGGCCGCCGCAGAGCGTGGTCAGGATGCCTGACATAGGGCAGCCTCCCGCTGGACGCGGCGCTGCTGGGCCCATTGGTTGAGGGCGACCGAGCCCAAGATCAGGGCCAGTGCCACACCTGTGGTGGACTGGATCTGCTCGCCGAGGAACATGGCACCCAGCATGACGCCGAACAGCGGCACCAGGTAGTTGCTGAAGGAGGCGAAGGTCGGGCCCGCCTTCTGGATCAGCGCCATGTAGAGGAAGTAGACCAGACCGGTACAGAACACCCCCAGCACCGCGACGGCGCCGATGGCCTGCTGGCTCGGCAGGGTGAGCGCGCTCAGATCGGTGACGAACGGTGCGGCCAGCAGCAGCTGGATAGCCGAGGAGATCAGGATGTTGCGTGCCACGACCACCGGATGGTCCTTGGCGAAGCGCTTGATCATCAGCAGGCCGATGGCGAAGCAGCTAGCACCGAACAGGATGGCCATGGCGCCGAGCAGGCCGGCATTCATGCCGCTGGCCAGTTTCGGCCAGAACAGCACCAGTACGCCGACGAAGCCGATGACCACGGAGACGAGACCACCCTTGGTGATTTT
Organism: Aeromonas sp. s5; assembly: GCF_040907865.1. NCBI lineage: Bacteria > Pseudomonadati > Pseudomonadota > Gammaproteobacteria > Aeromonadales > Aeromonadaceae > Aeromonas > Aeromonas sp. s5. Next base: position 22,665 of record NZ_JBFOCO010000007.1, on the reverse strand, counting down.
TTCACCGGAAACCAACAAGGGTGCCATCAGGATGGTGACAAACGGGATACAACCCATTACCACGGCGGCGATGGCGCTATCCACATACTGTTGACCCCAGGCCACCATGATGAAGGGCAGGGTGGCATCCAGCAGGGCGATCAACATGTAGGTACGCCACGGGGTGTGCTCGCTCTTGAGACGCATGAACAGGCAGAGCAGACCCAGGGTCAGGCTGCCACACAAGGCGCGACCCGCTGCCACCATGATGGGGGGCAATTCGGTGACGGCCTGATGCATGAAAATGAACTGGGAGCCCCACAACAGGCCAATCGCCAGCAACAACAGATAGCTACGCATTTTAATCTCCGATGTAATTCGCCTGCGCATTCTATGCAATCTGCTACTATGCCAAAAATGAATTGTCGTCATCCAACCATGGCCAATATCGATGGAACTGCCCCTTTCCCGCCTCGACCTCAACCTGCTCACCGTGTTCGACATGCTGATGCAGGAGCGCAACGTCACCCGTGCCGCCGAGCGGCTGCACCTCTCCCAGTCCACCGTCAGTCATGCGCTGGGGCGGCTGCGAACGGCGCTTGACGACCCCCTGTTCGTGATGAGCCGGCGCGAGATGATGCCGACCGAGCGCGCCAAGGCGCTGGCCGGCCCGGTGCGCCAGGCGCTGGCCATGCTGGAGCAGGGGTTGCGGCAGGCCAAGGGGTTCGACCCCGCCAGTGCGCGGCGGATCTTTCGCATCGCCACCCCGGGTTCAGTGGAACACGGCCTGGTGCCGGCGCTGGTGGAGCGGTTACACCGGCATGCCCCGCACTGCCGGCTGGAGGTGTGCGAGCTGGCGGACAGCGACTACGAGCGGGAGCTGGAGAAGGGGGAGCTGGATCTGGTGATCGGTTTCGCCGATGCCAACCACCTCTCGCCCCGGCTGTGGCGCGAACCCTGGTTCAACAACCCGCTGGTCTGTCTGTCGCCCCTTGGCAGCGAGCTGCCGGACGTGCTGGGGCCGGACGATCTGGTCAGCCGGCCCCACATCCACACCTCCAGCTGGGGTCACAGCCAGGCCATGGTGGATCTCTGGCTGGCCCGCTTCGGGGTGGAGCGGGAATTGGGTGTCCGCCTGCCGAGCTTTATGGCGGTGCCGCCGCTGATGGCCACCGGCCGCTATCTGGTGGTGGTGCCCGAGATGATCGGGCGCCACTTCTGTCGTTACTACCCGCTGCGCCTGCACCAGCTGGACCCCGCCATCCCCATCGTCTATCTGATGGCGGGCCACCCGCTCACCGCCCATGACGAGGCGATCGGCTGGTTCAAGGGGCTGTTGCACCGGCTGGCGTTCGAGCGCTACGGGGCGGATGCGCTCGGCAGCCCGGCGCAGCGCGGGGCGGATCAGTTCAATCCGGCGAAGTAGTCGAGCCCCATCGCCCCCTTCACCTCGGCCAGCACCTCGTCGGTCAGGGCGCGCGCCTGCTCGGTGCCCTGCTGCAACAGGCGCAGCAGCTGGCGCTTGTCGGCGATGGCCGCCTCGCGCCGTTCCCGCATCGGGGCGAGCAGGGCCTGCAGGCAGTCGTTGAGCATCTGCTTGCAGCGCATGTCCCCCAGCCCGCCGCGCTGGTAGTGGGCCTTCATCTCGGCCACCAGCGCCTTGTCGGGGTGGAAGGCATCCAGATAGGCGAACACCGTATTGCCCTCCACCTGACCCGGATCGCTCACCTTGAGGTGGTTGGGGTCGGTATACATGGCGAACACCGCCTGCTTGATCTCGTCGCTCGACATGCCGAGCTCTATGGTGTTGCCGAGGGACTTGGACATCTTGGCTTTGCCGTCGATGCCGGGCAGGCGGCCGGTGTCGCTCAGAATGGGCTGGCACTCGGTCAGCACCTCCTTGCCAACCAGAGAGTTGAAGCGGCGCACTATCTCGTTGGTCTGCTCCAGCATCGGCAGCTGATCCTCGCCCACCGGCACGTGGGTGGCACGAAAGGCGGTGATGTCGGCGGCCTGGCTGACTGGATAGATCAGGAAGCCGGCCGGCAGGCTGCGCTCGAACCCTTTCTGCTGGATCTCCGCCTTGACGGTGGGGTTTCGCTCCAGCCGGGCGACGCTGACCAGGTTGAGGTAATAGGTCGTGAGCTCGGCGAGGGCGGGCAGGGCGCTCTGCAGGCAGAAGGTGGTCTTGGCCGGGTCGAGGCCGGCGGCCAGGTAGTCGGCCATCACCTCCAGCACGTGATCGGTCACCTTGGCCGGGTTGTGGCCGTTGTCGGTGAGCGCCTGCAGATCGGCGATCATCACGAACTGGCGGTAATGGTGCTGGGCGGCCACGCGCTGGCGCAGCGAGCCGACGTAGTGGCCGATGTGCAGTTTGCCGGTGGGGCGGTCGCCGGTCAGGATAACGGGGTTGTGCATGTCACTCTCTCCAGTTGGGTGAGCCGGGAGGCGACAAAGGGATGAAAACAATGACCGCCTCTCGGCGGTCACGGTGTTTTCTTTGGGAAATTTTACATAGAAAAGCAGTGCCGCCTGTTTAAGAGCAGCACCACCAGTAGTTGTGATTGAATGAGGTCATATTCATGGCAAATGAAACTACGTCTGTTTGATCACTTCTGCAAGGGGACGACCAGCAGATCGCAGGGCACGGTATTCATCAGCTGACGCGCGCTCGACGTGAGCAGGCTCCAGAAGCTCTGACGGTGGCCGCACACCAGCAGGTCTATCTGATAATCCCTGACCGCCTGGTTGACCCGCTCGCTCAAATCGCCGCAGATCACCAGCTTCTTCTCGATGGGGTAGTCCACCGACGCCAGGAAGGCTTCCAGCTTCTCTTTCGCCTCGGCGATCACCTGGTCCTGCACGTTGTCGATGTCGATATCGATCATCTCGGTGTAGAGATCCTTGAGGTCCACATCGACATGGATCACCGACAGCTTGGCGCCGTTGGAGCGGGCCCGGTCGACCGCCTTCTCGATCACCTTGCGGTTGTCTTCCGACAGGTCGATCGCGGCCAGTATGTGTTTGTAATAGGTTCCATTCATGGGAGTTCTCCTCACTGATCCTGAGTCCACTATACCAATGTCTGCTGAAACTAAAATGGTGTCCCCGGCACAGTTTTGGGATTTAAAAGAGTTTCCTATGGAGCTTGCTGTCGATGATGGGCAATAAACTGGCGATAAATCGAACAGGAGTTTGAAGCAGGTCACACCCGCCGGCTTGCCCGTAGCCGGTGACAGGCATAGGATGTGCCCGTGTTTCGCAATGAACACAAAACAACAAAAAGCATCTGAATACCGCTTTGGGGAGCCTCGTGCTCCCTTTTGTTTTTCTGCCCTCTTCCCGCCGATATTCCGCCCGACATCAAGGTAATCCCGCCCCGCTTGGTTATGCTGTAGCCAGTTCCCTTGGCAAACCGTGGCGCGCCGCTGCGTTCCACGGCCGTTCCTGCTGTCGTGTTCCTTTCCCGGAGACTCCTTGATGATCATTCATCCACAAATCCAGGGCTGCGTCGCCCGCAACTGTCACCCCATCGGCTGCCGCGCCGCCGTGCTGCAGCAGATCGCGCGGATCCGGGCGGCGGGCCCGTTCAACGGGCCGAAACGGGTGCTGGTGCTGGGCGCTTCGTCCGGCTTCGGGCTGGCGTCGCGCATCGCCCTGGCCTTCGGGGCCGGCGCCGACACCATTGGCGTGTCGTTCGAGCGCGGCCCCTCCGACAAGGGGCTGGGCAGCGCCGGCTGGTACAACAACATCTGGTTTCGCACGGAGGCGGAACAGGCTGGCCGCGTGGCCATCAACCTGATCGGTGACGCTTTCTCAGACCAGATGCGTCAGCAGGCCATCGACGTCATCCGCCAGCAGCTCGGACAGGTGGATCTGGTGATCTACTCGCTAGCGAGCGGCATCCGGGTGCTGCCGGACGGCACGCAAGTGCGCTCCGTGCTCAAGACCACCGGCCTGCCATTCAGCGGCTGGGGGCTGGATCTGGAACACGACACCCTGGTGCAGCAGTCGCTGGATCCGGCCACCCCGGAGGAGATCCGCGACACCGTCAGCGTGATGGGGGGCGAGGATTGGCAGCTCTGGTTGCAGGCGCTGCAGCAGGCGGATTGCTTGGCGCCCGGCGCCCAGACGGTGGCCTACTCCTATATCGGCCCCGAATCGACCTATCCCCTCTATCGGGACGGCACCATCGGCTATGCCAAGGAGCACCTGCACGCCACCGCCGAGACCATCAACCTGCAACTGGCGGAGATTGGCGGCCACGCCTGGGTGTCGGTCTGCAAGGCGCTGGTCACCAAGGCGAGCGCCTATATTCCGGTGCTGCCTGTCTATCTGGGTTTGCTGATGGGAGTGATGAAGGAGCGCGGGGTACACGAAGGCTGCATCGAGCAGATGCAGCGGCTGTTCGCCAGCAAGATGTACGGCCCGCAAGGGGTGGTGGCTGACGGCAACCGGCTGATCCGGATGGATGACCACGAGCTCGACCCGGCCGTGCAGGCCGCCGTCTCGGCGCTCTGGTCCAAGGTGACGCCGGACAACTTCCACGCGCTGGGGGATTTTGCCGGGCTGCGGCAGGACTTCATGCAGCTCAACGGCTTCGAGCTGGCGGGGGTGGACTATGGCGAGCCGGTGGATGTCGCCTCCCTCACCGAGCTGCAGCCCTGAGTCAGGGGAGGCTGCGGCTCAGGCCACGCTGCTGGCCAGTGCCTCCGGTTCTTCGGGGCTGCCAGGCTCCGCGGCCTGTATGGTCTGATTGCGGCCTTGGCGCTTGGCCTGATACATGGCCATGTCGGCCCGGTGGATGAGCTGGCCCAGCCCGTCATCGGCGGCCGAGCGGCCAGCCACCCCGATGCTGATGGTCATGCGCGGCTGTTCGATCTGGCCGATGCGTTGGCGCAGTTGCTCTGCCAGATACCAGCAATCCGCCGCCGGCAGCGGCACCGCTACCAGAAACTCCTCGCCACCCCAGCGCCCCACCAGCTGCAGGTCGGGTGCCCAGGATCTCAGCTCCCGCGCCAGCCGCTGAATAGCCCTGTCCCCCGCCTGATGGCCGTGACGGTCGTTGATCTGCTTGAAGTGATCGATGTCGATGATGATCAGGGTGAGCGGCCCCTCCTGCTGCCAGCGGCTGGCCAGCCGCTCCAGCAGGGCACGGCGATTGGGCAACTCGGTCAGCTGATCGAAGGTGGCCAGCTTGTAGAGGTGGCGTGAGCTGCGGTGCAGCCGATGGGTGGTGAGCCCGAGCAGCAGCAGGGCTCCGGCCAGCAGGCCGACCAGCATCAGCTGGTAGTGGCGGGCACTCTGCTGATGCAGCAGCTGCTGGCGCTTGTTCTCGTTCTCCTGCTGCAGCACCCGGTTGCTGGCCTCGCTGCGGGCCAGATCCATCTCGGCCTGGAAGGCGGCGGCATGCTGGCTCAGGGTCTGGTTGAAGTGCTGCTTGTAGTCGCTCACGTATTCGCTGAGTGCCTGGTAGGCCTCCGGGTAGCGCCCCTGGTCCGCCAGCAGACTGGCCTGCAGCGCCTTGCTGGCGGCCCCCGTACTCCCCTGGCTGGTCAGCACCTGCAGCGCCAGCTGTTTCTCGCCGCTACCCTGCAGCGCTCGGGCCCGGGTCTCCTGCAGGCGCATGCCGGCTTCCGGGTAGCCCAGCTGCCGATACAACGCCTGTGCCTCGTCCAGGGTACGCAGGGCGCCGGCCCAGTCGTGCTGGGCGTTGAGCGCCATGGCCTGATAGCCGAGGATGATGGCACGGTAATCCGGCGCCAGCACCGGGTTGCTGAGCAGGTTGTCCAGCAGCCGCCTGGCCTGGGCGGGGCGATCGGTATCGATATAGAGCCGCGCCATGTTGGCGCGGATGATGATCTGGCTGTTGGGCTCGCCCAGCTGCACCATGCGTTGCAGCGCCTCCAGATAGTAGCCTTCGGCTTCCCGCGCCAGGTTCAGATCGGCATAGAGGTTGCCGAGGGTCATCAGCAGGCGGGCACACTGCAGGCTGGCGATGGGGGAGTCCGGTACCGATTGTTTGAGGCGAAAGGCGGTCTTGAGTTCGGCGATGGCCGGGCTCAGTTGCTGGGTGCGGTAGAGCGCGAGCCCGTTCAGGGCGTGCCACTCCGAGGTCTGTTGCGGATGGCCGGCAACGGCGGGTCTGAGCTGCTCCAGCAGGGTGAGCGCCTGATCCGGCGCCTCGGTGTCCAGGGTGAGGGCGATCTGCTGCAAGCGGAAGTCGAGCAGGCGCAGGGTCTCCTGCTGGGCGCTGGCCAGCCCGCGGGCCCGGGCGTTGTCGAGCAGGGCTTGTGGATAGCGCCCCAGCGCGGCCTGGGCCAGGGACCTGGCGTAGAACAGTCCCATATCCTGCTGGTGACTGGCGTCGAGGCGCTGCAGATAGCCGACGGGATCGCGCGCCGCCTGCAATTCAGCCTCTTTCAGCAAGGAGGGAGCTGCCTGCAACTGGGTCATCCAGAGCAGTGCCAGTGCCATTATGAATCTCATTGAATCCTTTCCCCGACCACTGGCGCCATCATAATGGCTGAATCCGCTTACACCATGTTTCTTTGCTTCTCTATAACCGTATGGGGGATAGGATGAGGCGAAAAGCTGTCACAACTGGGATCTTCGGCTGCGCTATCTGGTTGCGTCGGGCAGCAACTGTGGCGACAATCGTGACCAAATCACAGTGGAGAATCATCATGTTGGCCAAAGCCATGATCGAGAAGTTGAACGAGCAGATTAATCTTGAATTCTATTCCTCCAACCTCTACCTGCAGATGAGCGCCTGGTGCGAGGACAAGGGCTTCGAGGGGGCGGCCACCTTCCTGCGCCAGCACGCCGTTGAGGAGCGTCAGCACATGGAGCGCCTGTTCACCTACGTGAGCGAGACCGGTGCCATGCCACTGCTGGGTGCCATCGATGCCCCTCCCCACGAGTTCAAGTCGCTGGGCGACATCTTCCGCACCACCCTCGAGCATGAATACCACATCACCAAGTGCATCAACGGCCTGGCTCACGTGGCGTTCACCACCCAGGACTACTCCACCTTCAACTTCCTGCAGTGGTACGTGGCCGAGCAGCATGAAGAGGAGAAGCTGTTCAAGAGCATCGTCGATCGTCTGAGCCTGGTGGGTGAAGACGGCAAAGGCCTCTACTTCATCGACAAGGAGCTGGCCGAGCTGGCCAAGGGCGCCCCGGCCAGCATCATGGATGGCAACGCCTGATAGTCGTGGACACTTAGTGTTCAGCCAGTACAATGACGGCCCCTCTTAACTGGGGCCGTTTTCTGTTGCAAATCTCCTGCAACCGCTGGGCTGGTGTCTGCCGGGTACAATGACGGTCTCTCGTTTGAACAGGGGCCGTTTTTCTTTGGATGAGTGAGTGATGATGAAGCAGTTTGATGTGGTGGTGATCGGCGCCGGGGCGGCCGGTTTGATGTGTGCGGCCCAGGCCGGTTATCGGGGCCGCTCCGTGCTGGTGCTCGACAATGCCAAGAAGCCGGGCCGCAAGATCCTCATCAGTGGCGGCGGCCGCTGCAACTTCACCAACCATCAGGCCGGCCCCCACGCCTTTCTCTCGGCCAACCCCCACTTCTGCAAGTCGGCGCTGGCGCGCTACACCCAGCAGGATTTCATCGAGCTGGTGGACCGGCACGGCCTGAACTATCACGAGAAGACCCTGGGCCAGCTCTTTTGTGACGAGAGCGCCAAGGAGATCGTCGACATCCTGCTGACCGAGTGCGACTGGGCGGGCGTGGCCCTGCAGTTCCAGACCGAGATCCTCACTGTCAGCAAGGGCGAAGAGGGCTTCGTGCTGACCACCAGTCAGGGTGAGATAACCTGCCACTCGCTGGTGGTGGCAACCGGCGGCCTCTCCATGCCGAAGCTCGGCGCTACCCCCTACGGCTTCAAGCTGGCGGAGCAGTTCGGCCTCAAGGTGCTGCCGACCCGTGCCGGGCTGGTGCCCTTCACCCTGCATCAGGCCGAGAAAGAGGCCTTCGCCGATCTGGCCGGGGTCAGCCTGCCGGTGGCGGTGACCGCCGAGGATGGCACCTGCTTCAAGGAGGCCATGCTGTTCACCCATCGTGGTCTCTCCGGCCCAGCCATCCTGCAGATCTCCTCCTTCTGGCTGGCGGGGGAGAAGATCCACATCAACCTGCTGCCGGAGCTCGACATCGTCGCCACCCTCAGGGAGTGGGCCCAGGCCCATCCGGCGCAGGAGCTGAAAACCGTGCTGGGGCGCGAGCTGCCCAAGCGCTTCGTCGACAAGCTGGTGGAGTTGGGCCAGCTGGTCAACAAGCCGATGCGCCAGTACAACGAGCGGGAGCTGGAGGCAGTGGCCACCCTGCTGGGGGATTGGCAGATCCTGCCGAACGGCACCGAGGGTTATCGCACCGCCGAAGTGACCCTGGGGGGGGTTGATACCAACGAGCTCTCCTCCAAGACCATGGAGGCGCGCAAGGTGGCCGGCCTCTACTTCATCGGCGAGGTGGTGGACGTGACCGGCTGGCTCGGTGGCTACAACTTCCAGTGGGCCTGGTCCTCCGGTTGGGTAGCCGGCCAGTACTGCTGATAGAGGCTGCTTCTGTATCGTCGATGAGCGCGATAGCGGCCTTCGCGATGGCAACTTCCAGTGGGGCTGTAGCCCCGGCGGCTGGGTAGCCGGGCAGTACTGCTGACCACCCCTTGCTCTCATCCACGTCAAACGCGGCCTCTCAGGCCGCGTTTTTTATGGGTTGCATTCCTCGCGGGGTGGCCCGCTATCCCTTTCTAAGGGTTGGCAAGAACACGGTCAGCAGGCCGATGAGCGGCAGATAGGCGCAGACCTGGTACACAGTCTCGATGCTGGTGGCATCGGCGAGCTGACCGAGCAGAGCCGCCCCTATGCCCCCCATGCCGAAGGCGATACCGAAGAACAGGCCTGAGATGGTGCCGACCTTGCCGGGGACCAGCTCCTGGGCGTAGACCAGGATGGCAGAGAAGGCAGAGGCCAGGATCAGGCCGATGATGACCGAGAGCACCGAGGTCCAGAACAGGTCGACATGGGGCAGCAGCAGGGTGAAGGGGGCGACGCCGAGGATGGAGATCCAGATCACCCGCTTGCGGCCGATGCGATCGCCAATTGGCCCGCCGAGCACGGTACCCGCCGCGACCGCAAACAGGAAGGCGAACAGATAGAGCTGGGCGCTGTCCAGCGACAGGCTGAACTTGTCCATCAGGTAGAAGGTGTAATAGCTGCTCAGGCTGGCCATGTAGAAGAATTTGGAGAACATCAGCAGGCCGAGGATGGCCAGCGACCAGCCGATCTGGCGGCGGCTCAGGCCGTGACCGAGGTGCGCCTTCATCCGTTTATGGAAGTTGGCGGCGTGGTGGCTGGACCAGCGCCCGACCAGGCTGAGCACGATGACGCCGACCAGGGCGAACAGCGAGAACCAGGCCGCGCTGCCCTGGCCCCGTGGCACTATGATCAGCGCGGCGAGCAGCGGGCCTATGGCCGACCCCAGATTGCCGCCGATCTGGAACAGCGACTGGGCCAGCCCGGGCTGACTGCCGGCTGCCATACGGGCGACCCGGGACGATTCCGGGTGGAACACCGACGAGCCGATACCGATCAGCATGGCCGACAACAGCACGGCGCCGAAGCTGGCCGCCTGCGACAACGACAGCAAGCCGATCATCGTAAAACCCATGCCGAACGGCAATGAATAGGGCATGGGCCGGCGGTCGGTGTAGAGGCCGATCAGCGGCTGCAACAGCGAACCCGTGAACTGGTAGGTGAGGGTGATGAGGCCGATCTGGGCGAACGACAGGTTGAGGCCGAGCTTGAGCAGCGGGTAGATGGCCAGCAGCACCGACTGCATCATGTCGTTCAGCAGGTGCGAGAAACTGATGGCGGCGATCACCGGATAGCTGGTGCGATTCAGGGCGTCGTGCGCGGCAGCAGCGGCGAGTGGTTGATCGGTACTGAGGCTCTTTTCCATGAGGGCGGGTTCTGTGAATCTGGATATGGCTTAACATGCCTGATCCCGATGCGTCTGGACACCACAAAGTGGTTAGTGCGGGGATGTGCAGTCCAGATATGAACGGATCATTGCTCGGTGCTTGTGCTCGGCGGGCGGAGGATTAGTATAGAAACCTCGTCGTCGCATTATGTGGGTCGCCACCCGCCATGGAGAGATCATGTTCGAGAGCCTGGGAGTCATCAATGTCTGGACCTATCTGGTGGGGCTCTTCTTCATCATCATAGCGCCGGGGCCCAACTCGATTTATGTGCTGCGCACCGGGGCGAGCCGCGGCGTCGGCCCGGGCTACCAGGCGGCCCTCGGGGTCTTCGTCGGCGATGCCATCCTGATCTTCTGCGCCTATCTGGGCATCGCCTCCCTCATTCGTACCACCCCCTTGCTGTTTACCCTGGTGCGCTACCTGGGGGCCATCTACCTGCTCTATCTCGGGGTGAAGATCCTGCACGCCAACTTTATCGCCAGGCGGGAAGGGCAGGCGTCCGTGGTCGAGCACGGCGAGCGCTACTTCTCCAAGGCGCTTACCTTAAGCCTCACCAACCCCAAGGCGATCCTGTTCTACGTCTCCTTCTTCGTGCAGTTCGTCGACTTCAACTATGCCCACACCTGGCTCTCCTACCTGGTGCTGGCGAGCATGCTGGAGGCCATGAGCTTCGTCTATCTGACCCTGCTGATCTTCGGCGGCACCCTGATGGCCCGCTTCTTTGCACGCAAGGTACGCCTCGCCAGACTCGGCAACGGCCTCATCGGCCTCTTCTTCATGGGCTTCGCCGCCCGGCTGGCCACGTTGTCATCCTGAACCCCGACAAGGGGAAGTCGCGGCCTTCCCTATCCGGTCGGCTGGGGTAAACTACTGCGCTTTATCATGAGGGGATCAGTCCCTCATGCTTGCCTTCCACGTGTCATGGCGAGAGATAATTCAGTTGTGTTCCCTGGTTGCAATCGGTCGGATGGTCTCATGCTCGAAAATCAGATGATGTTGTTGGCGGTGTTCGAACGGGCGGCGCTGATGCTGATGACCCTGTTCTTCCTGACCCGTACCCGGCCGTTCCAGCGGTTGTTCCAGAAGCGGGACCACACCCCGGCCGAACTGGTGCTGGTGGCCGCCATCTTCTGCCTGTTCGCGGTGTTCAGCACCTATACCGGCATTCCGGTGGAGGGGGCCCTCATCAACGTGCGGATCATCGCCATCATCTCGGGCGGCATCCTGTTCGGCCCCTGGGTCGGCATTCCGGCCGGGGTTATCTCCGGCCTGCACCGCTACCTCATCGACATGGATGGCCACACCTCGATCCCGTGTCTCATCGCCAGCATCATCGCCGGCCTGCTGGCGACCTGGCTGCACCTGCGCTGCCGCAAGTCGCGGCTCTGGCTGTACGGCATCTTGGCGGGGATGGCCTGCGAGGGGTTGACCATGCTGCTTATCTGGCAGCTGACCGAGCCCCATGCAGTGGGGGTGGAGATCGTCAGCCACATCGCCTATCCGATGATCGCCGGGGCGCTCTGCATCGGTCTCATCATCAAGCTGGTGCAGGACCTGGATGACGAGAAGGAGCTGATCGCCGCCAAGCAGGCCAAGCTGGCGCTGGACATCGCCAACAAGACGCTGCCGTTTTTCCAGAACATCGATCGTCACTCCCTGAGCCAGGTGTGCGGCATCATTCGCAGCGAGATCAGCGCCGATGCGGTGGCCATCACCGACACTCGCGACGTGCTGGCCTATGTGGGGGTGGGCAAGGATTACTACGAGCTGGACGAGCACCACGCCATCAGCGCCATGACCCAGCGGGCGGTGCTGCTGGATCAGATCATCATCAACAACGATCTGCGCCAGTACCACCTGGCCGATTTCCACTCGGTCATCATTATTCCGCTGCGGGAGAACGGCGCCGTCAGCGGCACCCTCAAGATCTACTACCGCCGCACCCACAGCATCACCAGTTCCCTCAAGGAGATGGCGGTGGGCCTCTCCCAGCTCATCTCCACCCAGATGGAGGTGTCGCGCATCGAGCAACTGAAAGAGATGACCCGCAAGGCGGAGTTCACCGCGCTGCAGAGCAAGATCAACCCGCACTTCCTGTTCAACGCCCTCAATGCCATCTCGTCGCTGATCCGCATTAGGCCCCAGCAGGCGCGCCAGCTCATCGCCAATCTGGCGGACTACCTGCGCTACAACCTCAACAAGGGGGACACCCTCATCGACATCCAGGAGGAGTTGCAGCAGGTGCGCGACTACGTGGCCATCGAGCAGGCCCGCTTCGGCGACAAGCTGGAGGTGGTGTTCGAGGTGGATGACGTGCACATTCAGGTGCCGAGCCTGCTGTTGCAGCCGCTGGTGGAAAACGCCATCCTGCACGGCATCCAGCCCCGCAGTGCGCCGGGCAGGGTCACCATCGAGGTGAAACAGCTGGCGGGCGGCATTCGGGTCGCGGTGCGCGATACCGGTTACGGCATCAGCCAGGAGGTGATCGACGGGGTCGCCGCCGGGCGGGTGGAGAGCCGCAGCATCGGCCTGATGAACGTGCATCAGCGGGTAAAGCTGCTCTATGGCGACGGCCTGCACCTCAAGCGGCTGGAGCCGGGTACCGAAGTGAGTTTCTATCTGCCGGATCAGGAGTCGATGCCATGCTGAAAGCCATCATAGTGGAAGACGAATACCTCGCCCGCGAGGAGCTCATCTATCTGGTGAATCAGCACAGCCAGATCGAGATAGTGGCGAGCTTCGAGGACGGGCTGGAGGCGTTCAAATACCTGCAGGATCACGAGGTGGACGTGGTGTTTCTGGATATCCAGATCCCCTCCATCGACGGCCTGCTGCTGGCCAAGAACCTGCACAAGTCCAGCCACCCGCCCCACATCGTCTTCGTCACCGCCTACAAGGAGTTTGCGGTGGAGGCGTTCGAGCTGGAGGCGTTCGACTACATCCTCAAACCCTACAACGAGCCGCGCCTCATCAGCCTGCTGCAAAAGCTCGAGCTGGCGGGCAAGTCGCAGGCGGGGCAGGGGAGCGAGCCGGGCACGCCGCACAATCGCACCGTCAACCTGGTGAAGGGGGAGCGCATCATCGTCACCCCCTGCGAGCAGATCTATTACGCGGAAGCCGACGAGAAGCTGACTCATGTCTACACCCGCGATGATCGCTACGTGATGACCATGACCCTCAGCGAGTTCGTCAGCCGGCTGCCCGCCGAGGGGTTCTTCCGTTGCCACCGCTCCTACTGCGTCAACATCAACAAGATCCGCGAGATAGTGCCCTGGTTCAACAGCACCTATCTCATCCGGCTCCATGACCTGCCGTTTGAGGTGCCGGTCAGCCGCAGCAACATCAAGGCGTTCCGTCAGCTGATGCGGCTCTGATTGTCATTCATTCCCGCCGATCTGCATTTCATGCCTTAATCGGTCGGCGGGAGTGGCGTCTTGCCTATAGTGGCCCCAGTTTCCTTAAGGCCATTGACCGAGACGCATCATGACCATCGATCTGAATCGCACCCGCTATCTCACCCTGTTGGGGACCATCATCACCCAGTTCGCGCTGGGATCCGTTTACACCTGGAGCCTGTTCAACGCCCAGCTCTCCGACAAGCTGGACGAGCCGGTCAGCCAGGTCGCCTTCGCCTTCGGCCTGCTCAGCCTCTCGCTGGCGGTGGCCTCCTCCCTGGCGGGCAAGCTGCAGGAGCGGTTCGGGGTGCGCAACGTCACCCTGGGTGCCGGCGTGCTGCTCGGCATCGGCTTCTTCCTCACCGCCCACGCCAGCAACCTGGCGATGCTCTACCTCTGCGCCGGCATCCTGGTCGGTTTTGCCGACGGTACCGGCTACCTGATGACCCTCTCCAACTGCGTGAAGTGGTTCCCGGAGCGCAAGGGACTGATCTCCGCCTGTTCCATCGGTGCTTATGGCCTCGGTAGCCTGGGCTTCAAGTACATCAACCTGCTGCTGCTCTCCAGCAACGGCCTGGAGACCACCTTCCAGCTGTGGGGGCTGATCGCCATGTCCATGGTGCTGGTGGGTGGCATGCTGATGAAGGATGCGCCCAAGCAGGCCGCCGCCGTGCAGCAGAGCGAGAGCCGCGACTTCACCCTGGCCGAGGCGATGCGCAAGCCGCAGTACTGGATGCTGGCGCTGATGTTCCTCACCGCCTGCATGAGCGGTCTCTACGTCATCGGCGTGGCCAAGGACATCGGCGAGAACATGGTGGGTCTGCCGGCCGTGGTCGCCGCCAACGCCGTCGCCATCATCGCCATGGCCAACCTGGGCGGCCGGCTGGTGCTGGGCATCCTCTCCGACAAGATGTCCCGTATCCGGGTCATCACCATCGCCCAGCTGATTACCCTGGCCGGCATGGCGCTGCTGCTGTTCGTGCCGCTCAACGCCAACCTGTTCTTCGTGGCGGTGGCCTGCGTGGCGTTCAGCTTCGGCGGCACCATCACCGTCTACCCCTCGCTGGTGAGTGACTTCTTCGGTCTCAACAACCTGACCAAGAACTACGGCGTCATCTATCTGGGCTTTGGTCTGGGCAGCATCATCGGCTCCATCGTGGCCTCCCTGTTCGGCGGCTTCATGGCGACCTTCAACCTGATCCTGGTGTTGCTGGTGGTGGCGCTGGTGCTCTCCCTCACCATCCGCCTGCCAGCGCCGGTATCGGTGGAGCAGGCCTGATCACCCGCCTGTCGCAGCAAGCAATGAAAAGACCCGGGCCTGGCCCGGGTTTTTTTTGTGTGCGGCTCAGGGGTCAGCGCGGTGGCAGCCCCAGCAGCTGGCGCACCCGCTGGCAGGTCTCTTCCACCGTCGGCCAGTCGGCGGCCGTGATGGTGACATGACCCATCTTGCGGCCGGGGCGGGGTTCCCCCTTGCCGTAGAGGTGCAGATGCACACCGGGCAGTGCCAGCAGGGCGGCCCAGTCTGGCGTGCCGTTTTGCCAGAGATCCCCCAGCAGGTTGAGCAACATGGCGGGGCGCACGGCGATCCGGGCGGGTAGCGGCAGATCGCACAGGGCGCGCACCTGCAGCTCGAACTGGCTGCACTCGGCGTTGTCGAGGCTGGGGTGGCCCGAGTTGTGGGGGCGGGGTGCCAGCTCGTTGACCAGCAGTTTCCCTGCCACCAGGAAGAACTCCACCGTCAGCACGCCGACGTAGTCGAGGGCGGCGATCAGCTGTTCGGCGATGTGTCTGGCGTCGGCCTCCAGCGCCGGCATGTTGGCCGGGGAGCGGGTTTGGTCCAGAATGCCGCCGCTGTGCCAGTTCTGCACCAGCGGCAGGGCACCGATGGCACCGCTCGGGCTGCGGGCCAGGGTCAGGGAAAACTCACCTTCCAGCGGCAGGCGCTTTTCCAGCACGCAGGGGACGCCGCTTGCGGCCAGCGCGGCCGGCAGCTGGTCGGCGGCCTGAATGGTCCACTGGCCTTTGCCGTCGTACCCCTCGCGGGCGGTCTTGAGGATGGCGGGGAAGAGGTGATCCGGCAGTTCGGGCAGCGGCTCACCCGGCTGCAGGGTCTGGTTGGGGGCGACCGGGATGCCGGCTCTGCTCAGGAAGGCCTTCTCTTCGCGGCGATCCTGACAGATGCGCACGGCGCCGGCGGCCGGGCGTACCGGCTGGTACTGCTCCAGCAGGGCCAGGGCGGTGGCCGGCACGTTCTCGAACTCGCAGGTGACGGCGGCGCAGCGGCTGGCCAGATCGTGCAGCGCCGCCGGGTCGTCATAGGCGGCGACAATATGGTGATCGGCAGCCGCACCGGCGATGCTGGCGGGATCGGGATCCAGCACCACCACCTTGTAGCCGAGGCGGTGGGCGGCCATCACGAAGTAGCGGCCGAGCTGGCCGCCCCCCAGCATACCGAGGGTGGCGGGTGGCAGTATCATGCCGGGTCCTCCAGGGTGAGGGCCAGCACCCGGTCGCGCTCGTTGGCGCGAAAACCGTCGAGCTGCTGCTGATAGCGGGGGGCATCGCCATCCTGGGCGACGGAGAGCAGGGAGACCGCGAACAGGCCGGCGTTGGCGGCGCCCGCCTCGCCGATGGCGAAGGTGGCGACCGGCACCCCCTTGGGCATCTGCACGATGGAGAGCAGGGAGTCCATCCCCTTGAGCTGGCGGGTCGGGATGGGCACACCCAGCACCGGAAGGGTGGTCTTGGCGGCCACCATACCCGGCAGGTGGGCGGCGCCGCCGGCCCCGGCGATGATGGCGCGCAGGCCACGCTCACGGGCGCTGGCGGCATATTCGAACAGCAGATCCGGGGTACGGTGGGCCGAGACCACGCGCGCCTCGTAAGGGACGCCATGCTCCTTGAGGATGCGGGCGGCGGCCTGCATCACGGGCCAGTCGGAGTCGGATCCCATTACCAGGCCGATCAGGGGAGGGGTATTCATGGCTATGACTCCTTGTAGTCAAACGTTTGTCTCTGGGTGGCAAAAAGAGCCGGCAAGCCGGCTCAGAATTTTTCGGGTCGCACGATTTCGACCGGTTGTAAAAAGGCGACCATGGCATAGTCGGGGTAGTAGCGACTCTGCAGGTGGGCGAGCAGGCGTTCCGCCTGTTCGCGGCTGCAGATCGCTTCCAGCCGGATGTTGCCGCTCTCGCTCCAGCTGGCGTTGCGCTCCCCGTGATCGCCGCGCCCTCTGGCATCTGTGATGGTGTAGCCGCGCAGCCCCTCGCGGGTGAGGGTGCGCAGCAGGGTGGGTTCCAGGTTCGCTTCCGTGATGACGGTGAGCAGGGTGCGGATCTCGGTCTGCATGTGGCTACTCCATGAAGTGGCGGGCCCAGCTGTGGTAGAGCGGGATCCCCAGCATGATGTTGAACGGGAAGGTGACCCCCAATACGGCGCTGAGCGACAGGCCCGGATTGGCCTGAGGGACGGCGATGCGCATGGTGGCCGGCACGGCGATATAGGAGGCGCTGGCTGCCAGGGTGGCCAGCAGGGTCAGGCCACCCTGGGAGAGCCCCATCAGTTGGCCGATCACCAGGCCCAGGCCCGCCGAGGCGAGCGGCATCAACAGGGCGAAGCCGAGCAGGAATAGGCCATGGCGGCGCAGGTCCTGGCACTGGCCGGCGACGATGAGGCCCATCTCCAGCAGGAACAACGCCAGCGCCCCCTTGAACAGGTCGACGAACAGGGGTTTGAGCGGGGCAATCCCGTCGGGACCGGCCAGATAGCCGATGGCCATGCCGCCCAGCAGCAGGGTGACCCCCTTGCCGAGGAAGGTTTCATGGGCCAGCCGGCGCCAGCGGGTTTGCCGACTTATCCCCTGGGCCAGCACGATGCCGACCAGGATGGCGGGGATCTCCATCACCGCCAGGAAGATGGAGAGCTGGGATTCGAAGCTGATGCCGCGCTCGGTGAGCCAGTTCACCCCGACCGCAAAGGTTGCCACGCTGACCGAGCCGTAGTGGGCGGCGGTGGCGGCGGCATCGACCCGGTTCATCTTGAGGCGCAGCACGGCGAACCCGGCCAGGGTCTGCAGCATGCCGAGCAGGATCACCAGCGCCAGTTGCGGTAATAAGGGTTGCAGGGATTGTTGCGCCAGGCCGACGCCGCCCTTGAGGCCGATGGCCAGCAACAGAAAGAGGGAGAGAGTATCGTAGAGCGCGGGCGGCAGCTTGAGCTCGGAGCGCACCAGACCGGCCAGCAGGCCAAACAGGAAAAAGAGTACAACAACATCCAGCATGGGAGTTCGCAGGAGGCAATTCACAGGGTGGTTGCATGCTAGAGTGCAAGATGTTTCGATAAAATCAGATTTTGATTGATGATTGTTCGGTAGAAACTGATAAGGGACCCGATGCTCAACTATAAACAGCTCTATTACTTCTGGCACGTGGCGCGCAGCGGGAGTGTGACGCGGGCCGCCGAACAGTTGCACCTCACGCCGCAGACCGTCAGTGGTCAGGTGGCCGAGCTGGAGCTCTCCCTCGGGGTGGCGCTGTTCAACCGGGTGGGGCGGCGGCTTGCCCTGACCGCTGCCGGTCGCCAGGCACTCGAACAGGCTGGCGCCATCTTCTCGCTCGGCGCCGATCTCGAGCATACCCTGCGCCACGCCAGCCAGGAGCTGACCATGCAGGTGGGGATCGCCGACTCAGTCCCCCGTACCCTGGCGTTCGAGCTGCTGGCGCCTGCCATGGCGCTGGCCACCCCGCTGCGCCTGGTGTGCCATGAAGAGCGGGCGGAACAGCTGTTCAGTGAGCTGGCCAGCCACAAGCTCGACATGGTGCTGATCGATCGCCCGCTTCCTCCCGACAGCGGGGTGCGCGGCTACAACCACGAGCTGGGACGCAGCCCTCTGGCGCTGTTTGCTAGCCCCGAGCTGGCTGCCCGGGCACGGCAGGGTTTTCCTGCTTCCCTCGAAGGCTTGCCCCTGTTGATCCCCGGAGAGAAGTCGGCGACCCATGACAGCCTGCTGGCCTGGTATCGTCAGCAGGGCATTCATCCTCATCTGGTCGGCCAGTTCGATGATTCGACTCTGATGAAGTCGTTCGGCAAGGCGGGGATGGGGATCTTCCCGGCGCCGCTGGCCATGGCCGAGGAGATAGCGCGGCTCTATGGTGTCGAACGGATTGCAACCCTGACCGAAGTGACGCTTTCCTACTATCTGGTGTCGGCCGGTCGTCATCTCTCCCATCCCGGTGTGCAGGCGGTAATGGCAGGGGCGAAGCAGCGATTGGCGGCATTGGGTGGCAAGAAATAGAAATCTGGATGGCTATACATCCACCTCTGCTCTGCCTATAATCCCTGCGCTTTGGCGCATCATGCTTAATAGGGAATCCGGTGAAAATCCGGAGCTGGCGCGCAGCGGTAAGGGGGAACGAAGCGACATCAGGGCACTGCCATCGGGTGGGAAGCCGTCGCCGTAGGCCATCAGCCCCCCAGCCCGAAGACCTGCCAAAGTTCGTATTTCGGGCCGAGAGAAACCGGCCACGAAGTAGATGCTTACGCGAACTTAAGGATCTCTCATGTCCAAGAAATTATTGGCGGCTGCCCTGTTGCCAACGGCGGCCTTTGCCCAGCCACTGACCATCCCCGTCAACCCCACCATGGTGGTGACCGCCACCCGTGTCGCCCAACCTGCCTCCAGCGTGCTGGCTCCCGTCAACGTGGTGACCCGTGACGAGATCGACCGTCTGCAAGCCCAGACCGTGACCGATGTGGTCAAGACCCTGCCCGGCGTGGAAGTGGTGAGCAATGGCGGCCGTGGCCAACTGAGCTCGCTGCGGGTGCGTGGCGGCACCTCTTCCCAGACCCTGGTGCTGGTGGACGGGGTGCGTAGCGCCTCCCTGACCGCCGGGATGACGGAGCTCAACAACCTGCCGCTCAATCAGGTGGAGCGCATCGAATATATCCGCGGCGCGCGTGCCACTATCTATGGTTCGGATGCCATCGGCGGGGTGATCAACATCATCACCCGTCCCGATCCCGCGACCAACAAGCACAAATTCAATGTCGGTGCCGGCTCCCACAAACAGCGCCAGGCCGCCTTCAGCAGCGCCAGCCAGATCGGTGAAGCTGGCCAGCTCAAGGTTGCCGGGGGCTTCGATGACGAGACCGGCTACAACGTCCACCCCATCGCAGGGGTGAACGATGGCGACAAGCACGGTCACCGGGGCTATAACGCCATGCTGGACTATCAGCATGCGCTGACCGGCAACTGGGATCTGTTCGGCACGACCCGCTGGTTCCGCAACATTGCCCAGTACGACCGATCGTCCGCCGCTTCTGCCTGGGGCCCGGCCTACCATCAGCGCAACGAAACCTGGACCGAGAACCAGAGCTACCAGCTGGGGGCCCGTTATCATGACGAGCGTTACCTGAGCGAACTGCGCGGTGCCTTCTCCAAACAGGATGCCTACGACTACCCGGACAGCAGCGGCCGCGATCAGGCCACTGACCGGCTCTATACCCGTCAGTACACCCTGAACTGGGTCAACAACGTCAAGCTGGACGAGAACTGGACCCTGGGTGGCGGCGCCGACTGGCAGCGCGACATGCTGGATGCCAGTTCCCGCTCCTCCGGCACCGCCTTTCCGAGCGATGCCGACGAGCGCGACAACACCGGGCTCTATGCTCTGGCCCAGTTTGACAACCAGACGTGGCAGGCCGAGCTAAGCGGTCGCAGTGACGATAACAAGCAGTTTGGTCGTCACAACACCTGGCAGACCGGGGCTGGTTGGCGCTTCGCGGAGGATTATCGCCTCAGTGCCCGTTACGGCACCGGCTTCCGCGCCCCCTCCTTTAATGACCTCTACTACCCGAGCTCAGGCAACCCTGACCTGAAGCCGGAAGAGTCGAAGAGCCGCGAGCTGATGCTCGATGGCCAGACTGCCGGCGTCGAGTGGCGTGTGACCGGTTATCGCAACGACTTCGAGCAGATGATCCAGTGGGCGCCCACTAATCCGAGTGATCCCAACAGTTTCTGGAGCCCTCAGAACGTTGGCAAGGCGCGGATCGAAGGTATCGAGCTGGAAGGGGAATTTGACACCGGCTGGCTGAGCCACCGGGTCTCTGCCGAGTACAAGGATCCCAAGGACAAGGTGACCGACAAACAGCTGCAGCTGATCTCCCGCAAGGGGGCCAAGTGGGTGACCCAGGCACAGTGGCAGCAGTTCGATGGCTCCCTGAGCTGGATCTATCAGGGCGAGCGCTATGGCGATGCGGCCAACACGACCCAGCTGGGTGGCTACAGTGTCTGGAACCTGGCAGTGGGTTATCAGGTCGCTCCTTCCTGGAAGGTCTCCGGCAAGATCAACAACCTGTTGGACAAGGAGTACCAGACTGCGGTGGGTTACCCGGCCGACGAGCGTGCCTATTACGTGACGGTCGACTACTCACTCTGATCCCGACCGTGATTGTATAAATGAGGGGCCCCGCCATTGGTGGGGCCTTTTCTATTGGCGGTTGGCGGGAGTATGATCGCCGCCTTGCACCAAAGGGGAGCTCAAGTGGCCAATATTCTCGTGTTCGACTCCGGTATGGGTGGGCTGACCATCTACCGCGAGATCCGCCGCGCATTGCCGGCACACAACTATCTCTATTGCTTCGACAACGCCAACTTCCCCTATGGTGAGCTGAGCGAGCCTGCCCTGATTGCAGCCTGCACCCGACTGGTCACTACCATGGTGGCTCGTCATCATATCGATCTGGTGGTGATCGCCTGCAACACCGCCAGCACCATAGCGCTGCCTGCCCTGCGCGAGGCTCTGGCTATTCCCGTGGTAGGGGTGGTGCCTGCCATCAAGCCCGCGGCCGCGCTCACCCGCAACGGTTGCATCGGTCTGCTGGCGACACCGGGTACCGTCAGCCGTGAATATACCCACGAACTCATCGCCCAGTTTGCGCCGGGCAAGCGGGTGCTGCTCAAGGGGGCGACCGAGCTGGTCATCGAGGCCGAACGCAAGCTGGCGGGTCTGCCGGTCAATATGGCGCTGTTGCGGGAAGTGCTGGCGGACTGGCTGGAAGGGGAAGAACACCCGGATACCCTGGTGTTGGGTTGTACCCATTTCCCGTTGCTGGATGAAGAGATACGGCAGCTGATGCCTGCGTGCCAACTGGTGGATTCCGGCAGTGCGGTTGCCAAACGGGTGGCTCACCTGTTGACTGGTTTGGTCACGACACCGACGCGGATGGAAGATGTCGGGGGGAAGGCCTACTGTACCCGGCTGGATGCCCAGACCCAGAAACTGACAACCCCCTTGCAAGCTTGGGGGTTGTCATCACTCGAAGAGGTCAGGTTCTAACAAACGATCGGTTGCCGATCAGGCGTCAACCTCGTTGCCTTCTCGTTCATCTTTATCCCGCTTGTCATTGGCTTCGCGCACCTTGAGAGTGCGCTGCTGATACTCCTTGTCGTTGAGCGCGGCGATCGCCTTGGCGGCGTCCGCAGCAGGCATCTCTACGAAACCAAATCCCCGGCGCTTGCCGGTGGCCTTGTCCTTCATCAGACGAACAGAGATAACCTGGCCCTGTTCGGCAAACAGTTCACGCACGGCTATCTCATTGGCACGGTATGGCAGGTTGCCTACATATAAGGTGCAGGTCTCCTGATTGGAGGCCTGTTCAGTGGCGCCGGCGGGCGCACGGTTGTTGAGGAACAGCGGTACCACGAAACCGCCGATGGCCAGACCCACAGCAAAAATCACTTCGGCTTTCAAAGAAAATTGCAGTGCCTGGGCAACCAGATAACCAACCAGTGCCAACACCAGGGCAAGGATGGCTGCCTGCACATAAACGGGAAACTTGGATAAATTCATCTTTAAAGACCTTTTGTAAATGAAAGCAAAAAAGGTGCAACACTCTATTCACCTCCATGGTAACCAGCTTTCCAGCCGGGCGCTACCATGGACCATTCGGGACACATTATCCGTTCCAGTATGGCATCCCTTGCGGGAGGAAGACCCACTTAAATGATGATAAAAGGGGTCTGAAATCATTGGGTTGTGGATAACATTGTATATATACACTGAGTAAGCTGTTTCTAATTGGATAATTTGAGATTTCCGTGACTTTCTTCAAAAAAAGCCTTGTCATCGCGACGCGCCTCCCTATAATGCGCCCTCACCAGCACGGCAGAACACGCCAACCTGATGAGCTCGCTTCCTCGTGAAGCCAGCGCCGAAAGAAAAGCGAAAACAAGCGCTTGACTTTCGAAGTGAGGAAGGTATTATACGCCACCTCAGCGCGACAAGCGCCACGCTCTTTAACAA